>NZ_JBICWS010000009.1:0-40039 GCF_043199875.1 Streptomyces sp. NPDC048516
GCCAGAAGGGCGTCCAGGTTTGTCGTCACACACGAGCCAACGGGCGCCCTTCGCCATGGTCGCGGCCAGCACAAACATCGGACTCATTCATCTAGCCCTCGATGACCCCGAATCGTCCACCGAGCTGGTGGAGCGCTTCAGCCGGGACACCGCGGCGGAGGTACGGCTGCGGGCAGCAACCGACCCCCGGCTGACGGTTGCCTCGGCCGTCCGGATGCTCGACGACGGGCACGAGCGAGTACGGCACGCGGCCGCCATGCACCCGCAGTTGCCCGCCCGGGTACTGGTCCAGCTGCTGCGCGACACGGACACCGCGCAAGCCGCAGCCCAGCACCCGATGCTGCCCGTCGCTGTGATGGAGCGGATGATCCCGTGATGTCGGCTTCAACCTCGCTCGTGTGCCCGTGCTCTTGTTCCGCGACCACCGATTGCGGTCGCACCAGAGTGATTCGATGCCGCTTGTGGAAGTGACCCATGCGCCGGGCGTCGCTGAATCGAAGCTCCGAGAACTCGGGTCGGTGCTGCCGTACCTGGTCATCGGCGCTGGACCTCTCTTGGGCCCGGCGAGGCTCCGATGGGTTCCGCTGGGGGTCCGAAGGGGTTCCGCTGGGGCTTCGCGGGGCTGTGAGAAGGGGGCGGCACAGGGCCACCCCCTTCTCACCGCGCGGAACGTCGTGGGGCGGTGACCTGCTACCTCCGCCTCCGCCTCCACCTCCGACGAAGACGGCGCTTGTCCGGTAGCGCGAGCTGTCTCACGGGTGGCGGCACCCCGTCACCGCTCGGTGGCACCTTCAGCCTTCTCGGCGCTCTCGACGCTCACGTCTTCCCCGGCCTTGTTGAGGTCCCGCGCGATGCCCTCCATATGACGCGCGAAGACGGTCGCGGCCTCGGGGTTCATACGGGTCAACGCGACCATGCCGGTGACGATGACATCGCAGACCTCGGCCTCGACGTCCTCCCAGGTGTGCGAGTGACCCTTCCGGGGGTTCTGCCCCATGGCCCCGATCACCGCCTCGGCGACCTCGCCGGCCTCCTCCTGGATCTTCAGCAGTTGCAGCAGGATGCGCTGTTCGCGAGGGAGCGTGGAGTGGTCCTCCAGGCGTTCGGCAAGGCGGGCGATCGTCTGCCAGGTCTCGGTCATCTGTGTCTCGATTCATCTCGTACGGCCGGGGTTCAGCCGGCCAGGGAGCGTGAGCGTCATCGGCGGGAGTAGCGGCCCCGGCATCTGGTGGCGCATGCCGGGGCCGCCGACGATGCTTAGCGGTCCTTGGCCAGGGCTACGAGCTCGGCGAACAAGCCGCCGGCATGGAGCAGGTCGTCATAGGTGCCGTCCTCGATCACGCGGCCGTGCTCCATGACGATGATCCGGTCAGCCAGACGCGTGTTCTCGAGCTGGTGGGTCACGACGATCGTCATGCACTCGGCGGCCAACCGCTTGACCTTCAGGAAGATTTGGTGCTCACCGCGGGCGTCCATCTGCGAGGTCGGCTCGTCCAGGATGAGCAGCGGAGTCTGCCGGTACAGCGCGCGGCCGCACACCAAACGCTGCCACTGCCCGCCCGAGAGTTCCACTCCGCCGTACAGCTCCCGGGCCAGGAGGGAGTCGAGCCCGTTCGGCAGTTCCTCGACGGTCTCGCGCATGCCGACGGCGTCGATGGCCTTCCACACCAGGTCGTCGTCCCATGTCTTGGGCTGGCCGAGCGTGATGTTCTCGCGGACCCGCAACGGCCAGGTGGCGAAGTTCTGCGGTACGAGCGCGGTCCGCTTCCACACGGCGTCGACGTCGGCACGGGCCAGGTCGGTGCCGTCCCACAGGACGCGGCCTTTGTCGGCGAGGAGGATGCCGGTGATGAGCTTGGTGAGCGTGGACTTGCCGGAGCCGTTCTCGCCGACGATGGCCAGGATCTCGCCCCGGCGCAGACGCAGGGAGACGCCGTCGACGGCGGGCTGTTCCTTGCCCGGGTACCGGTAGACGACGTCGTCGAGCCGGATCTCGTGCACCTCCTCCGGGATCGTCAGCGCACCCCGCTCGGGGGCGCGCTCGGTGGCCATGGTGAGGAAGGCGCGCATGTCGGCGAGGTAGAGCGAGGTGTGGAACATGGCGGCGCCCTGGATGACGACCTGGGAGAGCGCGGCGAGGGCGGTTTGTACGGCGACGAGGGCGGTGGCGGCGACGGGAAGAGGGACGCGGCCGGTGCCGGCCAGCCAGGCGAGTGTGGCCCAGGTGCCCATCAGGAAGATGCCGCCGAGGGCGCCGGCGGTCAGGTCGATGCGCAGCCGCCGCGGGGCGGAGCTCAGGGTGCGCTGGTCGATGCGCTCGGACAGCGCCCGGTACCAGTACAGGAGGTAACCGGTCATGCCGTTGGCGCGGACCTCGTCGCCGTAGCGGGGCATGGTGGCCCACCAGCGCATCATGCCGCGTACGTTGCGGTCGCCGATGTTCAGGTAGTGCGTCTCGTAGTCCACGCGGGCCCGCAGGATCGCGCCGGTCCCGGCCGGGAGCACGGCGAGCAGGAGAACCGGGAGCATCATCCAGTGCAGGACGGTGATGACGCCGCCCGCGGCGACCATCCGTACGACGGCGGCCATGAGCCGCTGGGCGTCGTCGACCATGGTGGCGGTGCGGACGGTGCCGATCTCCGCGGCTTCCTGCCGGTCGGAGAATCCGTCCTCGCTGTAGGCCGCGGCCTCGACCCGGCAGGTGGCGGCGACCAACGCCACATCGGCCTCGGTCATCAGCCGGGGGGTGATACGGCTGGAGGCATAGGAGGCGAGGGCTGCGCTGATGCGTCCCGTGCCGGCCGCGAGGGCGAGCACGGCCAGGGCGGGCAGGGCGCCGTGCAGGCGTTCGGAGACGGGGGCGGCCGCGAGCAGATGCGTCATCGCCCTCGCGGTGAAGGCGAGCAGGACGGCGGCCGCAGCCCCGGTGAGGATCTGGCAGAGCACGAGAAGCAGGACGGCGGCGCGGTCCACGGCCCACGCCATCCGTACGGTGTCGCCGAGGACGGCGGGAAGGCGGCTGCCCATCTTGAAGAAGCCGGCCTCTGCCAGCGGATTCTTGCCGAACTCACCCTCGAACTCGATGGCCGCAGGGGGCGGCGGGGGAGGCGTCTCCTCATGGGCGGTCAAGGCGTCGGTCACAGTCACCTGCGTCCCTCCTGGGGCCGGTGCCGCACCTGGATGGCTCGGCAGTGCACGGCCTAACGACCCCCACAGGGAATCGAACGCGCTCGATTCCGGACGCGTGCGAGGCCGGGCGCGGCAAGGGCTCGAACGCGTGGGCGCCTTGCTGGGGCCGCCCTCCTGACGGCGGGGATTGGCCGAATCGCCGCTATCCGGAACGCGTGAGACACATGGGATTTCGCCACCGGAGCCGGTCGAGTCCGTCCGGGCAAGCCCAGGGCAGCTGGAGACCGTCCGGGGGCTGCTCCTCGGGTGCACGGCCGCGCGCTCAGGGCGTGTTATCTGAGCGGCCCCTGCTCGTCGATGAACACGGTGGGCGTGGACAGGAACACCTCGGAGTCCACCGGGCCGTAGGCGATGTTGAACGTGTCCAGCCAGTACGACCAGTCCTGCGCCCCTGCCGTGCTGCTGAAGCGGTAGTTGAGCTGCCAGCGCACCCACTGGCCGGGGGCGAGGCACACTGCAGGGGGCCGTCGTGGCCGGGGCGGCAGGGCGAACAAGGGCTCCACCCGGGGCAGGACCCGCAGCCGTCCGTCGGCTTCACGGAGCTGGACGTCGACTCTGCCGCGATCTTGCTGGGTGTCATACGGCTCGAAGCCGTCGCGCTCGTGCAGACGAATCACATGTGCGGAGTCGGCCACGGCAGGCGGGAGCGCAAAGCCGATCGGGGCCGCGTTCCTGCGTGAAGCAGCCTCCCCTGCCCTGGACTTCTTCGTCCAGGACGTCCGAATCCACTGGACGGCGGTCTCCATGGCGCCCCCGCCGACTCGTCGAGACTCCCACTCTGTGTCCGTGCCCGCATCGTTGCTTGCGTCCCCTCCGAGGTGTGCGCACTCTCTTGGTGTCGGCCGCCCCAAGGCTAGGGAGCAGCGGGAGGGAGCTTCATACGGGAGGGAGCTTATGCGGGACGCCACAAGCCGATCAGCTACCGGAGCACCCCACTCAACCATCACGGACCTCCCGAGGTCCGGTATAGGCCTCTCGATGCCCGGCACAACGAAATGTACGTACCGGTGGGACCGGTGGGACCGGTGGGACCGGTGGGACCGGTGCCAGAGAACCACGTCGCCTGTCCACGGCGGCTGTCCACGGCGGGCTGTCAACGGCGGCACTCTCGTATCCGGGCGATCAGTAGCCTCACCCCCATGGGACTGGACATCACTGTGATGATCGTCGACTGGTCATGGCTGGGGGAGGCGCCACCTCGGGAGCGGCTGTCGCGGTTGAGGGAGGCCTGGTACGCCGACGAGACGGGGCTGTGGGACCACGACGCACCTGCGGTCACGGGCGACTGGGAATGGCCGCGGGGGCCTGACGCCGCCTTCTTCGCCGTGTACGAGTTCCTGCGCACCTGCGGCTCTTTCAAGCCCCACTTCTGGGCCGGGGAACGGTGGGAATCCCTCCGCGAGCATGCCGATCCGATGGTGCGGACCGGGCTGGACACCTTTCTGCAGGGACTGATCTGGGACGGGCCGGCCGGTGCGGCAGAGCACACGGACCCGGGCTTCTTCAGTGATGAACCAGTTGCATCAGTTGACCCAGTTGAGTCGCTTGACCCAGATGAACCAGGAGTCTCCTACGGCCTGCTGGTCGGGCGGTCGCCGGACAGTGTCCGGGAATTGGCCGCGGCATGGGAGGGGGCGCGGCCCCTGCTCGGCGGGTTGCGCTGGGCCTTTGACGAGCACGCCGCCGATCCCGCGATCCGTTGGTTCCGCGACTTCGAGGCGTTCACCGGCCTGTTGGAGGAGTGGGGCCGCATCCTCACCGAAGCATCCCGCCGGGGCTGGGGCGTCGTGGGGCTGAGCGAATAGCTGCCCCGGCAAGGGACCTGACGCCATCAAAGCTCAAACTCAGCCCCAGCTCTCGCCGCTGACGAGGGAGGAGCCGAAGTGACGCGCGGCGACGGAGGTGATCGCCGGCACGGGTCCTTCCTCCGCCATGTGTTTGAAGGTGTGGACGAGGCAGGTGTGCACCGGGTGGACCGCGCCGCCGGGCGCCCCGGAGTCATCAGTGGCGAGGGGCCGGACTTGCCGGTGGGCCAAGGCGAAGCAGACCAGCGTGGTGCGGTGGTCCGCGAACCGGAACTGGTCAACGGGCCCGGTTGCCGAAGTCGAGACAGTCGAAGACGACGGCGACGTCCTGATCCCCGTACGGCGCTTGTTGCAGGGCCGGAAGGGCTTCGAGGATCGCGTCTCCACGAGCGAGCAGACGGACCTGTTCGTTCGAATCGCCCCACGGGGGCGGGGCGTTGTCCCGGAACTCTTCAGGACCCCCTCATCCGAACGCAGCAGCGTGCCCACGGCCGGGCGGTCCCAGCGCGCCTGCCCGCTGACGCTGCCCCAGTTCAGGCTCGCGTTGACGCAGAGTTCGCCCGCAAGCAGCGCCCAAGGTGTACGGACCACACGCTCGCGCGCCAGGTCGACCACAAGCCGGCCGAAAGCCTCCCGAGGCAGCAGGACCGGCTCTTCAGGCGCCATGAACGCATCGGTCCAGATTCCCATGCGACAGGTTGTAACAGAGCGAATCCGGTGTGGAGTCAACCCGCTGTGTCACGACGTTGCGTGAGGGCGGATCACTTCTGGGCATCGTCGAGGTCGACGGCTCGGTACCTGCATCATGAAGTTGCCTACCGGAAGGCTCCAACCCGCGTCTCAGGATTTTCCTTTGAGGCGAACACCTCCGCCTGCCAAGCGGGAATCTCTGCCCGATCAGCAGAGAAGCACTCCACACAGAAAGCGGAAACCGGAAACCGGAAAGGGGAAACCCGGACCCGGAATCCAGGAAACGGGAACCAGGAAACGGGAACCTGGCAGGATGTGGCGGATGCGAGCAGGCGATCGAGAGCTACCCAAAGGGCGAGCGGGTGCCCGTCCCCACTGGGCCCGACCCGGAAGGACTGGCCAGGGCAGTGGCGGACGGACTCGGGCAGCCGCGGGGAAAGGTCACCGTCGAGGATCTGCCCGACGGCGACCAAAGGGTGGACTGAGCCGTGGGGGGCGTGCCCTGGCCGGACCGGTACGGCGCCTTCCAGGTTCCGGGGCGGTCGTTCTGTCGGCCTGTTGCCCTGTTGCCCTGTCGTTCTGTCGGCCTGTCGCTCCGTCGGCCATCTCGGCGCAGGCCGCCGCGGGGCCCAGAGCAGCGGGCGTCTCGGCCACGGTGCTGCCGCCCGCCACCGCGCCGACCACTCGGGGCGCGGGGACAGCGGCCCCGGTGAAGTCCACGCGCCATTCGGGGTGTTGCCGACGACATCGAGACGGTGCCGGCGAAGGCCCGGGGTGGCCGCCTGTACCAGCAGCGCCGTCAGCTCTGCACGGTCGCCGGTCTGGGCCTTGACCAGCATCGCTTCGGCGGTTTCGGCGTACGGGACGAACAGGGCCGTCCCATCGGGGCGGAATCCGCCCACGGCCCGTCGGGGTCGCGCGCAGAGTCGAGCCGGCTGCGCCCGACGCCCCGACGCCCCAACGTCCCAACGCCCCAACGTCCCAACGCCCCAACGTCCCAACGCCAAGTGACGAAGCGGGCCTCTGCGTCAGCAGGCAGGTGAAGTCGGAGCTGGGGGAGGCGCTCGACGGACCTCCTCTCCAGCGGGTGGCGAACGGGAGCGGCCCCCTTCGCCACCCGAGCGCCGCTGCCTGCACTTCCGCACACCCCTGCTGTCACACCGTCAGGTCTCGCTCCGGAAACCGTTGGGCAGTACATCGCTTCGAGGTATACGATCCCGAAGCTTTTGATGTCACTCAGTAGTCGACAGCCCGGGGCTCGTCGGGCCCGGGCGATGCTCGACTCGAAACCAGGGCGGGAGATTCGTGACAGCAATTACGGGTTTCGAACCGACGGCACGAGTTGGCCATCCGCGGCGGCGCGCAGCTCGTCGCATCGCTTCAGGCGCGGCATTTCTGGTCATGGGAATGGTATCGGTGATGAATCTTGCGATACCGACGATCTCTACCAGCGACCTGCACCCGTCGGCGACCCAGTTATTATGGGTCGTCGACGGATACACCATAGTCTTTGCCTGCCTATTGGTTCCGGCGGGCGCGCTCGCGGACCGTTATGGGCGAAAAGGGTTTCTGCTCGTCGGCCTGACTGTATACGTCATCGGCTGCCTGGCCTCCGGGCTGGCCCCGACGATCGCATTGCTCCTTGCCGCGCGTTTCTTCACCGGCCTGGGAGCGGCATTTGTGTTTTCGACGACGCTGTCGATCATCGTGAACATCCATACGGAGCAGGAACGTCCCAAGGCGGTCACGGGGTGGACGGTCGCCGTCCAGGCCGCCGGCATGGTGGCTGCCACAGCCGGCGGGGCTCTGGTGCAGTTCGGCGGCTGGCGCATGATGTTCCTGGTGTTCGCCGTCCTGGCGTCATGCGCCACCATCTGCGTCGCGACGTACGTGCCCCGAACGCAGAACGTGGACACGAAGGTGGACCTCGCCGGATCGGCGCTCCTGATCGTCGGCCTGACCAGCCTTCTCTACACGATCATCGAGGGTTCCGAACTGGGCTGGACCTCGTCGACCGTCATTGCCTCCGGAATCATGGGGATCGCGGTCATCGCGTACTACGCGGTGCGTAGCTGGGGCAAGAGGCATGCACTCCTCGACACGGCGCTCTTCCGCATCCCGAAGCTCCGGGCCGGGACCGTCGGAGTAATGGTCGGCTTCCTGGCAATGTTTGCGCTCTTCTACGTCAATTCCCAGTATCTGCAGTTCGCCAAGGGGTACACACCGCTGGTGGCCGGCCTCGCCACGATTCCTATGCCCCTGTGGAATTCCGTGGTCTCGGCGAAGAGCCTGCGTATTGCCGACCGCATCGGCGCGCGTGCAACCATTGCGTCGGGCCTGGCAATCCTGGTCCTCGGCTTGTCTCTGCTGTCAACATTGACCGCGGCGACGCCCTACGCGGTTCTCATCGTCTACCTGCTGCTGATGGCAACGGGAATCGGTCTCTCCGCACCACTGCTGTCCAATGCCATCATCGGCTCCCTGCCCGCGAACCGTGTGGGGGCCGGATCGGGCCTCAACAGCCTCATGCGCGAGCTCGGGGCAGCGATAGGCATTGCCACCATGGGGACGATCATCCAGGCTCACTTCTTCTCCCGCATCGCGGGCGGCGAGCCGCAGTCGTCCGTCTTCTCCAGATTGCTGACCAGCGGCAACACAGACATGGTTGAGAAGTTCGTCAGCTCAGTGGATCTGGGATACCGGACGATCGGCGTCGTTCTGCTGGTGGTGTCGGTGTTCGTCATCGCCTGGTTCCGGAACGAGAATTTAGCCGAATCCGCATAACCGCTGACCGAGAACGCCGCGTCAGCGCATCGCGAACCGGGAGACGGGTCCTGCATCGCGGGCGAGGCCCGGTGCCGGGGACGAACCCTGGGCGTCCGGGGACTTCCAGGCCGGGTCCGGCGCCATGCCCATGGTGTGCGTGAAGTCGCCGAAGTGTATCGCTGGCGGTGATCACGATCCGGGCGGGAGCGGCGAAGCCGCCCTCGTAGCAGGCGCACGAACAGGTGGTTGGCGAGTACGTTGACGGCGAAGGCGGACTCGATCCCGTCGGGTGTCTCGGTGAGCGCATTCGTGTACTGCATGCCCGCGTTGCCCACAAAGGCGCGCGGCGGCGGGAGTTCACCGCGGACGAGCCGGTCGCGGATCTGGGCGGCGGCCGAGTCGGCGCTCTGCAGCGAGCCGAGGTCCGCCGAGACGTGCGAGACCGTGTGTCCGCCCGCGCCGAGCTACGCGGCCAGCCGCGCGCCGGAGGATCCGCGGGCGACGACGAAGAGGTGTACGTCCGGCGACCGGCGCGGGACGGGCTCCGCGGCGACCCGGCCGACCCCGCGGCTCGCGCCCGTCATCACGATCCGGCAGAGGGTCGTCGACACGCGGCACCACCTGCTGTCGCCCTACCGCAAGCGCGGCATCCCCGCGGTGGGCGTGCTCGATGCCCGCGCGGCCTCGTACTTGGCCCAAGTAGATTGATCACACGTCTGGATCGAGTTGAAGGGTCGGGGCCACGGCTTTGGAGATCAAGCCGATCGGGGAAGTTGTCGCGGGCCGCACCGACGTCGCCGATGACTATTGGGGTGGCATCGAGTCGGTGATCCAGCTCGACGAGGCCGAGTTCCTCCACCGAGCCAGAAGGCCCTCACCTCGTTCAAGCACCCAGCAAGCGTGTCTCTTCACCCTCCGGCAGCCCTGGCAACCCACCAAGCCGACCGACGACTGAGCCCGCCCCTTCGGCCTTCCCCGGGCGCAGCCCGGGCCGCAGAAGCCAAGATCCACTGCTTGCCGATCTTCTTGGGGCAAGTACTCGCGCGCGAGCGTGTGCGGTGCATCGACAGCGCTCTGCGTCATGCGAACCATGATACCGGGGCCACTGACAACGGGCTGTGCTGCTCTCGCCGGCGGCGCTTGGACGTACAGTCGTCGTTGTTGGTCTCAGGTGTCCGCGCACGAGGATGTGCCGGAGTGAGGACAAGGGCGGGGGTGGGGGCGCGATGAATCCCGCGGAGGCGCCGTTCCTGCTGGTAGTCGAGGACGTCTTCCCCCTGAACCAGGGCAGGTTGATCCGGGTGACTGGCCGGGTCGAGCGCGGTCGGGTCCGCACAGCCGACGAGGTGCAGATCGTGGGTTTCGGCGGCGGTGCCATCACCCGGGTCTCCCGTATCGAGGGGTACCGGCAACACGTCGAGGAAGCGCATACGGGCATGAACGTGGGCCTGCTCCTGCCAGGCGCGACGGTGGAAGGCATCGAACGGGGACAGGTGCTCGCAGCCCCGGGCTCGATCGGCGCACGCATCGCCTTCGATGCGGAGATCGCGTTGCTGCCGGAGGACCAGGGTGGTGCGGAACTGCGAACCGGCGGGAGCCTGGACTTCTACATCCACGCCGGCGCCGTACGGGGCATCGTGACTTTGCCTCATGGGATGCGCACCCTGCACCCGCTCCATACGGCCACAGCGACGGTCACGCTCGAACGCCCCGTTGCTCTTGAGAACGGCCGGCGTTTCGTCTTCCGCCATCACGGTCGCGCAGGCGGCTCGGGGACGGTGACTCGGCTCCTGCCTTGAGCCTCGCGGGCGAAGTCGCGGCCGTATGGCATTGCCGGCCGAGCAAGGCCCGGGCAAGAGCGCTGGGCCAAGGGGATTGGCCTTCAAGGGTGTGAGCATCGGATTCATCAGCGTGAGCACAGAGGAGCCGAACAGGGGCGAGAAGGAGCCGAGTTGGGTCGTTGAATACCACTTCTAGCTGTACGACAGCGATACCTTCCCGCTGCCGGATCGCCCCCACGGTGGCCCGGACAAGGCGTTTGCCGGTCTTCAGTCCGGCGCATGGACGGGGCAAAGCCTGACCACGCCACCGGTTATATGACGTCGCTGTGGTCCTGACTCTTGCGGCGCCAAGCCGACGGGGTGCAGCCGCGGGTGCGCTTGAAGGCGACGCTGAAAGCGAAGGGGTCACGGTAGCCGACGTTGCTTGCCACGGTGGCAACGGTTGCGGTGGTGTCCTGGAGCAGGTCGGCTGCGATGGTCATTCGCCAGTTCGTGAGGTAGGTGAGTGGGGGTTCGCCGACAAGGCCGGTGAAGCGTGCGGCGAAGGCGGCGCGCGACATGCTGAGTTCGGCGGCCAGGTCGCCGACCGTCCATGGGTGGGCGGGGTGTGCATGGAGGACCTGCAGGGCGTCGCCGATGGCGGGATCGGTCAACGCTCGGCACCAGGAGGGCAAGGTGGTGCTCGGGCCGGCACACCATGCTCGTAGGGCGAGGACGAGTGTGAGGTCCAAGAAGCGGCGCAGGACGGCGTCCTGACCGGGTTCGTCGCGCCGCGTCTCACCGCTGAGCAAGTCCAGCACTGGTGCCGTCCGCGGCCCGGTCGGCACGATCGCAAGCGGCGGGAGCATATCCAGCAGTCGATCGGCGACGTCACCGCGGAGTTGGTAGGCGCCGCGGAGCATGATCGTCGCGTCGGGCGAGCCGTCACCGTAGGTCCGGGGAGCCAGGCTGTGGTGGTCCGCCGGCACGTCGCCGCTTCCTGCGAGGTACTTCCGGCCCTTGTGGATGACGTACTGCGGAGGGGTGTCGGGGCTGTCGGCGATCGTGTAACGGTTCGTCCGGGTAATGAGGGCGACGTCGCCTGGGTTGAGGTGCGCGAGTGATGCGCCCTCGTCATCGAGACGGATCACGGCGGGGCCGCCGAGGGTCGCCACGACCGTGAGCGGAGGAGCATCGGCGTAGGTCATCGACCAAGGGGGCGGCTGAATGAGCTGCTTGATGTGTGCGTCTCTGGCTTGAGCCCGGAACAGGAGGTCGCTCAGTACGTCCATGCGAGCAACGTAGACGAACACAAAGAGATCACCGACGTTCGCCCATGGATCGTCTCACCGCGATGGCGTTGTGTGGACCACATGACCTTTGCGCTCGTCCCTGATGACCACAAGACCACTCGCCACCCTGCTCTGCGCCATCCACGAGCCTCCGGCAAGTCGACCTTGCAGGGGGCATAGTGAACCGGGACGACACCCAGCGCACATTGCCCGGCGCCGGGCGAGCCTCCACACGGAGCGCGACGAGTCTGCCGGCGCGCGACTGGGTCGTGCTCGTTCTCACGTGCACGGCTCAGTTCATGTGCGTCCTCGACGACACGATCGTCAACGTCGCGCTTCCCGCCATCCAATCCCACCTCGGCGTCCGTGGCATGACACTGCCGTGGGTGGTCAACGGCTATCTGGTGACCTTCGGCGGCTTGCTGTTACTCGCCGGTCGTGCTGCCGATCTGTTCGTTCGCCGCAACGTATTTCTGACAGGTCTCGCGGTATTCGGTGCTGCCTCACTTGGGTGCGGCCTGGCGGCAAGCCCGGCGATGTTGATTACTGCCAGGGCCGTACAAGGTGTGGGCGCGGCGTTGATGTCCGCGGCCGCTTTGACGATCTTGAGCGTGACGTTCACCGGCTCCGAGCGCCACCGTGCATTCGGTGTGTGGGGCGCTCTGTCCGGCACGGCGGGAGTCTTGGGCATGCTGCTCGGCGGCACACTGACCACCTGGCTGAGCTGGCGGTGGGTGTTCCTCATCAACGTGCCGATCGTCCTCACCGTCGTCGCGCTCAGCCCGCGCGCCATTCCCGCAGCACGGACCAGGGAGCGGCGCCCGCTCGACATACCCGGGGCGATCACCGGCACCGGCGGGATCGCGCTGCTCACCTTCACCGTGGTGAACGTCGAGCAGGCGGGATGGGCTTCTCCGGCCACGCTCGGCTGCTTGGCCGGCGTCGTCGCGCTGCTGATTCTGTTCGTCCTGGTGGAAGCGCGGCATCGCGTGCCGCTTCTGCCATTGCACGTCTTCCGGCGACGCAACGTCGTCGGAGGCGTGGTCTGCGGGATGCTCCTCGCCAGCGCGATGCTGGCGTTGTTCTTCTTCCTCACGCTGTACTTGCAGCAAGTCCTGGGCTACAGCGCATTCCAAACCGGTCTGGCCTACCTGCCGATGTCGGGCATGGTGATTTTGGTAGCCGGAGCTGTGGCCCCGCAGCTCGTGAGCCGTTTCGGGGTCAGGCGCGTCCTGGCTGCCGGATTCGCGTTGCTCGCCACATCGCTGATGTGGTTCGCCCAGATCGACGTCGACACCCATTACCTTCCGAATCTCCTTGTTCCTGCGCTCATTGCCGGGGCCGGACTCGGTGCAACTCTGGTGGGCGTCGTGACCACGATCATGCAGGCCCTCAGCGGCGAGGAGGAGGCTGGTCTGGCCTCCGGTCTCGTCAGCACCACCCAACAACTGGGTGGCGCACTCGGTATCGCCTCCCTCTCCGCCGTCGCCTTCGCGCAAGTCGACGGCGGCACGGCCGAGACACCGATCAGCGCGTCCGACAGCGCGAGGGCACTCATCGAGGGCTTCCAACCGGCCTTCTACGCCGCGGCCGGGCTCACCCTCGCCGGCATCGCAGTCGCCCTGCTCACCACCACCTCCGACACCGCCCGTCGACGGTAGCCCTCGCGTCCCGGGAGGCGTCGTCACGGCGTGGGCGGGCTCCAGGACCGATCCACAACCCCGCACCGCAGACTGCAAGCGTCTGCGGCCTGGGCGAGCGAGCAAAGGTCCAGACCTCCTACGGCTAGGCAGTCTCGGCTCCGGCTCCACCAATCCGCGGCCGACGCCGGAGGCGCCTCGCCCGGGCGAGGCCACTGCCGGCGCCGCATCTTCACCGGACACGTCACCTCGCCCACCGGACTGCCTGGCACGGGCGTGCCCTTGATCTGGAATCCCGTACGCCCAAGTTGCCGAATGCGTTGCGCAGAGGGGCGTCGCGGAACTGGGCTGTTCCTGGAGGGGCATGTGGGCGGATGGATCCCGGAAGACGGGATGACCCTGGAGTGGCGCTGTTCCTTCAAGCGTCCGTGGTCCTGGCCGTCGTGCAATGCCGGGCTGTGCGGCCGGCCGGAGAGCCGGGAGCGTCCCGGGGCGGCGAGTCAGTCACCGCAGGCGCACCCGGTGGCCGCCCCGGCTGATTCGGCCGCTACGGGGCCAGGGCAGCAGGTGTTTCCGCTGAGGACTTCGCTCTTGCCCATCTGGTCGGCATCGGCTTTGACGGCGTAGACCTCCCAGGGGCTCCTTGCCGGGGCCGTGCACCCAGACCTTGTCCTGGAGGGCGTAGCAGCAGGAGGTGTCGTTCTCCTCGAAGGTCGCAAGCCCCGCTTCCTTGAGGCGGCCGGTGGCGGCTGCGACCTGCTCGGTGGAGGTCACCTCGACGCCGAGGTGGTCCATTCGGGTCTCCTGGCCGGCCTCACCTTCGATCAGGACGAGCTTCAGCGGCGGCTCGGTGAGGGCGAAGTTGGCGTAGCCGGGGCGGCGCTTGGCCGGTGTGACGCCGAACAGCTTGGAGTAGAACTCCACCGAAGCGTCGAGGTCGGGAACGTTGAGGGCGAGCTGAACGCGGGACATGACACTCTCCCCATCTCGTTGTATTGATATTCGTCGATTCAAGCTTGCGCCCTGGATTGAAGTTTGTCAACATAGACGCATGTCGAATCAAGAGCTTGAGGTGCTCGGCCAGACCCAGGAGTGCTGCCCGGGTCTGCTGACCGCGCCGCTGGACGAGGACCAGGCCACCGACCTGTCGAGGGTCTTCAAAGCCCTGGCCGATCCGGTGCGGTTGCGGCTGCTGTCGATGATCGCCTCCCGGGCCGGCGGCGAGGTGTGCGTCTGTGACCTGACACCGGCTTTCGACCTGTCCCAGCCGACGATCTCCCACCACCTCAAGCACCTGCGGCAGGCCGGACTCATCGACTGCGAACGCCGCGGGACATGGGTGTACTACTGGCTGCTGCCTGAGATGACCGACCGCCTCGCCGGCATCCTCACCCGGCCCGTCGGCCAGCCCCTTCCCCAGACCGGCCAGACGCCTGCAGGGGCCGCCTCATGACCGCGAAAGCAACGGCCCGGACCGCGGCCGCGGGTCCGGTCGCCGCCCGCCTGTCGTTCCTCGACCGCTTCCTGGCGGTGTGGATCCTGCTGGCCATGGCCGCCGGGCTCGGCCTTGGCCGCGCGGTGCCGGGACTGGGCGACGCGCTGGCGAAGGTGACCGTCGCCGGCGTCTCCCTGCCGATCGCGCTCGGCCTGCTGGTGATGATGTATCCGGTGCTGGCCAAGGTCCGCTACGACCGCCTGGAGACCGTCACCCGCGACCGCCGCCTGCTGATCCCCTCCCTCGTGATCAACTGGATCCTCGGCCCGGCCGTGATGTTCGCCCTCGCGTGGATATTCCTGCCCGACCTGCCGGAATACCGGACCGGGCTGATCGTCGTCGGGCTGGCCCGCTGCATCGCCATGGTCATCATCTGGAACGACCTGGCCTGCGGCGACCGCGAAGCCGCCGCCGTCCTCGTCGCCCTGAACTCCGTCTTCCAGGTCCTGGCCTTCAGCCTGCTGGGCTGGTTCTACCTCTCCGTCCTGCCCGGCTGGCTCGGCCTGCAACAGACCGGGCTGAACGTGTCGGTGTGGGAGATCGCCCGGAGCGTGCTGATCTTCCTCGGCATCCCCCTGGCCGCCGGGTTCCTCACCCGCCGCCTGGGCGAGAAGGCCAAGGGCCGCACCTGGTACGAGACGAAGCTGATCCCCCGCATCGGCCCCTTCGCCCTCTACGGGCTGCTGTTCACCATCGTCGTGCTCTTCGCCCTCCAGGGTGAGGCGATCACCTCCCGCCCGCTGGACGTCGTGCGGATCGCGCTGCCGCTGCTGGTCTACTTCGCGCTCATGTGGGCCGGCTCGATGGCGCTGGGCAAGGCCGTCGGGCTGGGCTATCCGCGGACCACGACGCTGGCGTTCACCGCGGCCGGCAACAACTTCGAACTCGCCATCGCGGTGGCCATCGCGACGTTCGGCGCGACGTCCGGACAGGCCCTGGCCGGCGTCGTCGGACCCCTCATCGAGGTACCGGTCCTGATCGGCCTGGTCTACGTCGCCCTCGCCGCCCGCCGCCTCTTCCCCCACGCCGCCGCCCCGGCCGCCGAGCCGGCCGGCCTCAAGGAGCCCGCCCGTGACTGACCCCCGTAAGCCGTCCGTGCTGTTCGTGTGCGTCCACAACGCCGGGCGCTCCCAGATGGCCGCCGCCTTCCTCACCCACCTCTCCCAGGGCAAGGTGGAGGTCCGCTCGGCCGGCACCGCCCCCGCCGACGCCGTGAACCCGGCCGTCGTCGAGGCCATGACCGAAGCCGGCATCGATATCTCCGCCCAGACCCCGAAGCTGCTCACACCCGAGGCAGTGCAGTCCTCGGACGTCGTGATCACCATGGGCTGCGGCGATGCCTGCCCCGTCTTCCCCGGCAAGCGCTACCTGGACTGGAAGCTCGATGACCCCGCCGGCCAGGGAGTCGACGCCGTCCGCCCCATCCGCGACGACATCCGGCAACGGGTACGCGGCCTGCTCACCGAACTCGGCATCCAGGCCCGCGCATGAGCGCCGCCATCGCCGAGAGCGTCACGGCGATGCGGCCCGACCACGCCGATCAGGTCCCGGCCATCTACCAGCTCGGCATCGACGAGGGCAACGCCACCTTCGAGACCACCGCCCGACCTGGGAGTGGTTCGATACCGCCAAGCTGCCCGAGCACCGCCCAGCCGCCCTCGACACCGGCGGCCGGGTCCTGGGCTGCCGTGGTCCCGGTCTCCGACCGGTGCGCCTGCCCGGCGTCGTCGAACACCCCCTCTACGTCCGCCCCGAACGCCCGCGGCAGCGGGGTGGGGCTCACCCTGCTTCAGGCACTGTTCGCCTCCACCGACGCAGCCGGCAGCTGGACGGTGCAGTCCGGCATCTTCCCCGGGTGCTCGAAGGGCCACCCCGCGATTCGAAGGACCACCCCGGGACCGGGGCGTGCGGACGCTACCGTCCGGTGTAGGTGAACTCGTCGTCCGGGCTGGTGGGAGAGGTGGCCTTGCCGACCGTCACGGTGATGTTCACCGTCTGCTGGACGTCGAACAGATCGGGCGCTGTCGCGGTGATCTGGCCGGTGGAGACGAACTGGACCGAGCCGGATGCCTTGTCCTTGAAGTGCACGGTGGCGCCATTGGCGAAGCCCGAGCCGTTGATGGTGACCGGGGTGCCGACCTTTCCGCTGGTCGGGCTGACCGCACTGACCACCACAGGCGCGGGTCCGCCATAGGCGAACTGCCCCATGGCGACGGCCGGGGAGGTGCCGAGGGTGTTGGTGACGCGGACGTGGACGACGCCGGTTCCGTTGGGGACCTTGGTGGTGATCTTGAGGCCGGAGGGGTCGATGACGGTGTCGCGGTCGGCGCAGGCGAAGTGGCCGAAGTCGACCTTGCTGTCCTGACTGAAATCCTTGCCGTTGATGGTCACCGTGTCGCCCGCGGCGCCGAAGGTGGGGCTCACGCC
This sequence comes from Streptomyces sp. NPDC048516, assembly GCF_043199875.1. Taxonomy (NCBI): domain Bacteria; kingdom Bacillati; phylum Actinomycetota; class Actinomycetes; order Kitasatosporales; family Streptomycetaceae; genus Streptomyces; species Streptomyces sp. NPDC048516. The sequence goes on from NZ_JBICWS010000009.1 coordinate 17,065, forward strand.
GGTCACCACCGGCGGCGAAGGGACCGCAGGCGCCCCCACCAGGTCCAGGTAGGTGGAATTGGCGTGCTGGAAGGCGACCTGGCCGAGGAAGTCCTGGGTGGTCTTGTTGACCAGGTTCTTGGCAAGGCTCGTGTACTTGGTGTTCATCGGGTAGAGCGTGCCGGGCTGGACGTAGGCGTTGCCCTTGGTGCGCTTGGCGATCGTCCCGATGAGCAGCTTCACTTCGTTGGTCGCCTGCGGTCCCGGGCTCGGGTACCAGCCGGTGGTGGTGTCGAGATCGGCCCACGCGTGCGGTACCAGGTCGTAGGCGTTGTTCTGGCGCTCGTTGATGGTCCACGGCACGGAGTTGAAGTAGTCGACGAAGCTCTGCCCGCCGGCGGTGGGAGCGGCATAGGTGATCACCGCGAACTTCGGCTGTTTCGGCAAGGTCTGTGCCTGCAGGTACGGCGCGAGCATGGTGGCGATGCAACCGCCCAGGCTGTGACCGGTCAGGTAGACGGTCGGCTGCGGCGAGGCGGGCGCCGCCTTGAGCGCGATGGCGAGAGCCTGCTCGAGCGTGGCGTTCGGGGTGGGGGAGGCGATCGAGCGGGCTTTGGCAACCCGTTCGAACGCATCCTTCGCCCCCTTGGAAACGGTGATGGTCTTCGGCGATCCGCTTTCGGGGAACGGGACGACCGTGCCGACGTCGAGGTCCTCGAGGATGTCGGTCAGATCGGCATCCGTTCCGCGAGCGACCACGGCGAACTCGTTCGAGCCGTTGGTGCTCCGTGCGAGGTAGGCCATATTGGCGTTGGCCCCGCTCAGGGCGAGCCACACCAGCTCCCACTCGCCCTGCGTCGCAAGGCTGCGGTCGCCCAGCTGCGCGTTGATGCCGGTGATGATGCGTTCGGTCTGCTGCTCCAGGGTCTCCCCGGACGGACGCGGGGTGGCCCCGGTGGCTGCGAAGGCAGCCAGGGTCATGGTCACCTGGGCGATTGTCGGATCGGGTGCCATCGTCGATCTGCTCCTCGAATGTTCTGCCGGTGCGGAGGCGAGACGGCCTATCGGCAGCATCAGGGCAGATCTGCGCCGAACCGACCGTCAGATGGGATCGGCACAATCAGACCTCTCTCCGCAATGTCCGGCGCCTTTCGTGCCTTCAGGCGGACCAGGTTCACCGTGTTGGCCCTTCGCCATACGTGTGGGCGATTCGCCGAGCCACGCTGCTATTCGCTGACCTGCGAGGACGGCCCGGTTGTTCCCGCATTCGGGAATGGTGACTCCGGCGCGGTGGGTGGGGCACTCCTCTCCGGCCCTCACGCTCGGTTACTGTGCTCGGACTCTTTGCCGGCAGGCGGGGCAGGCGTGGTGGCCGCGGTGTCCGTAGCGGTTGATGGGTGCGCCGCAGCCGGCGCACGGGCCGATGTGCCAGGGCGGGCAGTTGAGAAGTTGGGCGGCCTGTTGGCGTTCGTCGGGTGCGAGGACGAGGCGCTGTTCCTGGCGGGGGATGCGGTACAGGTGTGTGGGGACTTCATCCCAGGTGTGGGGTGCGGCGGCTGCGCGAGTGGCGCGGTGTCGTCGGGCATCGTCGAAGACGTGGGTGCGCTCTCCATAGCGGCACCGGGTGTCGAGGTCTTCGCCGGTGAAGGTGAGTTGTCCGTCCTCGGGTTGATCCGTGTCGTCGAGGTCCGGTTCGGGCGGGCCGACGATCTCGCGCCAGCGGGCCCGGTCCTGTTCGGGGACCCACATCCGCGCAGCGAGTCGGGCATCGCGCGGGTCGGGTATCCGCATCGGCACCCAGCTCCCGGTCGCGCTCGTGACGACGAGCTCGTCCAGCTGCAGTGTCGGCTTCGGGGGCAGGCACAGGGCGGGCAGGTCCCAGTGGGCGTGGAACCCGCCGCAGGTCCGCATGCCTGCGGAGCCTGGGCAGGGGCGCTGGCTGTTCTCGTCGCAGCGCCACTCCTGCAGGTTCCTGGCGCCGGCCCGGACCAGTATGGATTTCCGGCTGGCGATGACATGCCAGGGCTGGTCGTCGACCAGCACCCAGGGCGCCCGGTCGACGAGTGCGGAGGTCCCGTCACTCGTCACCCATAACGGAGTGATGCCGTGTTCGACGGCTCGCGAGGAGCGGCGCCGGACGGTGGCTGCCGTGATCGGGGAGTACTGCGCTTCCCACCCCACCTTCCCCGCCGGCCCGGCGATCAGGACGTCGGTGCGGATCCGCCCGTCATCCGACCTGGCCTCCAGGTCCGCGCTCAGGCCGTGGTCCCGGGCGGTTCGGGCGATGCGTTCCTTCATCGCCTTGTGCTTGTCCGACTCCTCGGCCGTCGCTTTCGTCCGCAGGGGGAGGTGCGCCGCGACCAGGGTGGTGGCTCCGTCCATGGTGCGCCGGCGGATCGCCATCCACGGGGTGCGGCCCTCGCCCTCGGCCTGGCAGATTCCGTCCTCGTGGTGCTCCACGCACTCGAGGAGGTGCCGGTCCCGGACCCCGACGGGGCGCGTGATTTCCTCCAGCAGGCCGGGCCGGTTTGGGTGTCCGAGGTCCGCATGCGTGAGGTGGACGACGATTTCGTAGCCGGTGTGCCAGACGCCGTTGGCCATGCGTTCGAGGTTACGAAGGTCGCTCACTGTCCGCTAGAACGCATTCGCCCTCCGGAGAGGGGGAGTTGCAGTACAACGCACCCCGCCCAGCAGGGGCGACGATGTCCACGTGCGTTGCGGAAGGGCAGGAAAATGGAGGGCCGTCATGTCGGCCTGGGACAGCCGGTGCCCAGGGTGGGGCGTCTGCAGTCGCGCGTGATGCGATTATCGAAAGCGTCGAGGGAGGCGAGATGGGGGATACGGGTGCACCTTGTGGGGAAGAGGGCGTGGAAGAATTCTGGGAAGAGATTGACGCTGGTCACCGGCTCGTGGGTCCACCGCCCGATCTTCCTCCGCCGCTGACGGTGACAGCCGCTTCTCCTCAACGTTGAGCGGCTCACCCGGGAGAGCCTTGAGCATCTGATTGTGGCGCTGGCCTGTGAAGTTGAGGGGGCGATCCGGTCCCGGCTGTACGGCCAGGAAGGGGCAGAAGCAGCACGACATCGATGTCGTGGGGTACTTCGACGATGACAGCCTCACCGTCTATCAGTCCAAGCGCTGGAAGAGTTTCACCGCCGATGACCTCTCCGACGCGGTTCGGATGTATGCCGAAGGCACCTGCCCCTTCGATGCCACTCGCTTCGTGCTCGTCACCACTGCCTATGTCGGCGACACCGCGGTGGAGGACCGTCTTCATCAACTGCGTACGGACTACCACTCGCTCGACATTGAGCTCTGGGGCCCGCAGCAGCTCTCCGACATGCTCTTCCCGCAACGCAGTTTGGTTGCCCGCTTCTTCGGGCCGACCACGGCTGAGGTGTTCTGCGTAGGCGATCCGAAGCCCGCCCCGCAGCACACTCCGTCGATGGTTGGCTCACCGATCCGGGACTTCACCGATCCGTTCGCACTGGAGGTACACCGGGTCATCGAGGCCGAAGAAGGCGGCCTTGGCGACCGGCCGACCCTGCTGCCGCCCTACATCAGCCGGGAACACGACATAGAGGTGGGCAAGCTCCTCGCTTGGGTCGCCGCAGAACAGAGCGCTTGCTGGCCGTGCTCGTTGGCGAATCCTCCACGGGCAAGACACGAGCATGCTGGGAAGCCATTCAGTCACTGCCCGACGACTGGCGGCTCTGGTATCCGATTGCCCGGAGCCCAGCGGAGGCGCTCCTCGCCGGCGTGCAGTCCGTCGGGCCGCGGACCGTGATCTGGCTGGACGAAATCGAGCCCTACCTGACGTCGCCTCAACTGGGCGAGCAAGCGGCCACGGCGCTGAGGGAGCTACTGAAGGATCCGCCCCCCCGCCCGGTCGTGGTCCTGGCAACAGCCTGGCCGAAGCAATGGGACCGACTCACCCTGCCGCCGGCTTCGGGTGCACCCGATGGGCACCGGGAAGCCCGCGCGCTGCTTATCGGGCATAGTGTCCTCGTTCCACGCTCGTTCGATGAACCAGCCCTGCTGGAAACGCGCAGAGCAGCGCATGGGGACCGACGGCTGGCAGAGGCGCTTCACCGGGCCCGTGACGGACGGATCGTGCAGTACCTCTCCGCCGCCTTCGCCCTCATGGAGCGCTACACGACCGCCCCGGCCGCCGGGCAGGCCGTGATCCACGCAGCCATGGACGCCCGCCGGATCGGCTGCAGCGGAGCACTGCCTAGAACCCTGCTGGAACTGGCCGCTGTCGGCTACCTCACCGATGCCGAATGGGACGCCCTAAATGGCCGCGCTGCTCACGTCGGTCGGCGACGGGCAGCAGCAACACGCAGAGGCTCCGTCCTGGTTGGGCGGAGCCTCTGGGAAGACCGAGCGATGTCTATCTGGGCGGGTGGAGCTCAGGGCCGGCGGACCTTGCTGCTGTCACTCCTCAGAGAATTCATGGGTGGCGCGGCGATAGGGCTGAGAGACTGCTGCCAGGCGCTGCGGGGGCCACAAATCGTCCCTCTCATTCAGAGCTAGTTCGCCTCCACGACGCAGTAGCCAGATGACCTCAAACTGAAAGTGCAGTACTGCCTCGCCGGGGGCTCGGCTCAGCAGGCCGGACACCAGCCGGATCATGTCAGTCTGCTGGTCAGAGGCCCCCCTAGACCTACCGAGTTGAAACCGCACGGAAGCTGTCGGGGTGAACCCGAGATCGGTGATTACGGGGTTCCAGGGCTGTGGCTTCTCCTCGCCTACGCAGACCCACAAGCCCGTCTGGGTAACAGCACCTTCGTCTAGTAGCAACTCGGGGGTGACAGATTCCTCGAACATGCGAACGGACCGTGCGGCGTCGTGCAGATGCCAGGCGACTTCTAGCGCGGTTTTTTCCGTCGCCATGTCGAGGCTATAGGAAACAGACATGCAGATTTTTCTCCTTAGGGTCTCTAGGGAAAGAGGTGCACTATGCTGCCGTCTTTGTCGATCGCGATGACTTCTTTTAGTCCTGGGTTCGGCCAGTCATGCAACTGGGCGTTCATTGCGGCCATGTCGCATTTGGTGTCTTGCATGTCCAGCACGATCCGGTCGGCCTGGTCCTTGTCGATCTTCTTCTGGAGTTCCGAGGCGATATTACGGGCTTTGGGTCCACTCGGTGCATAGCAGTCGAATATCTTGCCATTGACCTTGTAGTCAGGGTTCCTACTGCCAGGCACTTCAGGCCCGTGCTCGACGTCATATCCGTGCTGGGCCAGCTTGTCTGCTGCCTCGTTCTGGCGCGTGACCGCGCGGACGGTCTCCTTGTCGGCGCCTGACGGGATGTGCTCAGGCGCACCCTGCGCCTTGGCGCTTGGGTCGGGGTCACGGTCAGGCAAGGTGTGACCCCGATCGGCGGGTGCTTTGCCGCCCCCTCCGCCCCCGTCGGACTCCATGTTCACGCGGTCGGGGCCTGCGGCGTCGTGGATGATGTTGTTCAGCCCGTTACCGGCCATACCGAGGCCACCTGCGATAGCAGTGGCCGAGACCGCCGCGGCCGGCACACCGATCGCGGCTCCGATTCCCGTGACATCTAGGGCAGCGCCGGCTACCTCGCCGCCAGCGCCGAGGGTCGCCAGGCCGATGCCGCCGAGCGCCTGCCCGACTGAACCTGGATCTTGCAACATAGCGTTGCCCACCGAGGCGAGATCGGTCAGCAAGGTTTCTCCGACTTCCTTGGCGACATGCCCTGCGTCGGAGAGGAAAGAGCCTATGTCGTCGCCTAGTTCGGACCAGAATCCTGGTTCCGGGGGAGCGAGATCGCGCGCTTGTCCCACGAGGATAGCCGCTGTCTGTCCGGCGGTGTCCCACTGGCTGAAGGCGTTGTCCAGCTTTTCCTTCGCCGCATCGTGATGGTCTTCTCCGGAGTCCCATAGCCTGAGGGCGCCTTCGGCCTCGCGCTGCGCCCAGACGAGGGTGGCTATATAGGCGTCCATGGCCTTGGCAGCATCATGGAAGGCATCGCCTGCGCGCAGCCATTTGCTTGGCTGGCCGTGGTAGACCTTGTGGAAAGCGTCGGCGGCATCGCCGCTCCATCCGCCACTGGTGTCGATTCGCCGCAGTCCCTCGCCAGCACGGTGAAGAAGGTCGCCGTAGGCTTGCAATGCTGACTGCGTGCGCCGCAGCGAGGCCGCGTTGCCCGGTATGAGTGCTTTGGCTCCGCCGCTGTGCCCAAGTCCCGTCACCTGCGCTTCACCGCCGGGTCGTGGGCTCCATGCAGAATGCCGTGAAACTGCTTGTGGGTGTGTTCTTCGACCCTGCGATACGCATTCACGCTCGCGGTCAAGCGGGTGGCGATCTCCTGACCGTCCTTCGCAAGGTTGTCCACACCGCGCTGCCATCGATCGAGGAAGCCTGACAGGGTATCAGCCAGCTGCTCGTGCCCGACTCCCGCCTCGTCGTGCTCAATGTCGCTTACCTTCTTGATGCTGATTTGATCCAGTGTCCCGTTCACCCCTGTGGCAGCCTTCTCCAATGCCTCAAGGTCAACTTGGTAATGCTCACCCATTAGTCCCCCGGCCCAGCTCTGTGTGCAAGTACGCAATCGGAAGGAGTCTGCCAAATGGGCGGGTCCGCTTTAACGCCTTCTGAGCTGCTTAGGCGTCACGACATGCTGGTTCCTTGCCGTTACCTTGAATGAATCTTGATCAACATTTCATGGCCTTATTGCGAAAGCGCCATTCGATACCGGAAGAGCAGGCTGGACGGTGCGACCGCGCACACCAATCGTTCAAACCAGCGGGTCGACCCCGCCGATCACCGGTTTAATGGTGGAGTCGGGTATTGGAACCCCTGGAATGCCCACCTGTGGGCATTAGCCCTTTGCCCGTTTAGGTTGATATGCCCTTTCCTTCGTAGGACAGCCTCAGCAGGTCTTGCCGCCGCTGGTCGAGGTACCAGTCGGCGGACTGGTCGAGGTCGATGGTGGTTCTGATGACGGCGGTGCTTCCGGACGTCACCTCGGCGAGGACCTCGCCTCGCGGAGAGATGATCATGCTAGGGCAGTGCTGGTGAGGGTCCGCGACGTTCGCCGCCACGACGAACCGCTGGTTCTCTGCTGCGCGACTGATGAGGTGGCTTCTCCAGACTCCTGCCGGCTCGGCTGTATTGGCTGCGTGGGTGAGGTAGATGAATGCCTGTGCTCCGCTGCTGGCAAGGTGCTGCCATTGCTCGGGGAAGCGGATCTCCCGGCAGATCTGGACACCGAGGGCGAGGGGCCCGCCGGCCATCTCGATCGACAGAGTGGAGAGTTCGGTCCCGGCTTCCAGTCGGCCGCGTTCATTCATCGCCAGGTTGATCTTCCGGTAGATCCACCTGGCGCCATCGGGAGGGAAGTAGACAGCGGCATTGCTCCAGATGCCCTGGTCAAAGAGCAACGTGCCGCAGAAGAGATGGATGGCTTTCTGCTGTGCCAGGTCGGCAAGACAGTCCGTGGCGTGCGCCAGGGCCGAAATGTCGAAGTCCTCAAGGACGGAGAGGTCAGGCCCGTAGCCGGATAGTGCGCCCTCGGGCAGGACGACGATGTCGTCGGGCCGGGCCCCGGCCAAGATTTCGGTGATCAACTCCAGATTCCGCTTGATGTCCCAGGTGATGGGGAACTGTGCGGCCGTTAGCGATACCTTCATGCGTCCTTCTTCCGGCGGCTGATCTCGGCTGCGTATCCGGTACAGTCTCCGGCGGCGGCACGCTGCCATTTGACGGCGACGGTGATGTCGATGCCGAGGGTTCGTGCGAGGACGGCAGCCGGTAGCTCGGTGGCGAGTTGGAAGAGAGCGGTTGAGCGGGCTTCCGCGAGTCGGATGCCGGCTTTCTGGACCTGTCTGTCGTCGAGCCGCCAGCGGCCTTTGTGCTTGTAGCCCCTGAGGGGAAAGTCCCCGACGAAGACGTGGTCTCCGACAGTAAACCGGCAGCGGCCTAACTCCTGAGGGTCAACAGGGAGCCCGCACGCATGAGTTAGATCGGCGAGGAGACCCTGTGCCGTCTGAGGGGAAATGAGCATGGCCGGATGATGGCAGCGACCACTGACAACCGGCCCGGCTGACCGCCCAGGTCCTCGAGGCCCGGCGGCCCGCGGGACGCCCCGGCCTCTACTGGGGTGCTGCGCGAAGTTCAGAAGGTGGAGCCTGAACGGGCGCGGATGCTGCGCCGTGGAGGCGGTCCAGGCGCTCGTACAGCGCGCGGAGCAGGCGGGCCCGGTTCTGGCAGCACTGCACAGTGTCCTGTACCGGACCCGACAGGCGTCTGGCGGCCTCCCCGAGGATCGCTTCGGCGAGTGCCCGTCGGCCGCTTTCCGCGGGGAGGCTGGAGGTCTGGAGTCGGAGGGCTGCGGCGACGAGGCGGGCGTGCCCGGTCAGCTGAAGTGCGATCTGCGCGCAGTCGGTGGGCCGGATACTGCCCGGTTCTGCCCATGCCAGCACTGCCCTGAGCAGCTTCTCGTGGGGTTCTCGGTCGAGGGGCAGGTCCTCGATCCGGCCGTACGGGTCGTACAGCACGGTGTGGGTCATGAGGCGGTCGCCTTCCTGTTCTCGGTGCGGTCCAGGGCGGGCCGGTCGTGGGCTGCTGAGGAAGGGCCAGGGCGCCCTGGGCGATGATTGCGGCGGGGCCGGTGAGTTCCATGTCGCCGCCTGGGCGTATGCGGAGGTGCAGCCGGCCACCGGGGGCGTCCACGGTGTAGTCGCCCCGGGATGGTCGGGAAGGACAACGAAGTCGTTGCCGGCGCCGTGGCCTTTGGCGAAAACTGCGTGGTGAACGACAGGCCAGGTGTGGTCATGGGCGGGTGGGCTCTCCCGTTTCGAGGCGCAGCCAGGCGGTGTGTCCGGCGGCGGTGGTGCGCAGGCCGAAGGTCGTGCCGAGGTCGAGAACGGCGTGCAGGCGCTGCCAGTGGTGGGTCACGAGGTCGTCGGTGACGTCCACTTCAATGCGCACGGTGCCAAGGGCGTCGATGACGCGGGGTTGTTGGCCCGTCAGGGCGGTGAGCTGCTCGGTTGCTGCGTGGATAGCGGCGTTTGCCGGTGGTCCCGCACTACGCTCACGTTCGATCAGCCCGTAATCACTCGTCGCGCTCCTAGCCCACTAGCTTCCGGCTAGTGAACTAGCTTGTCAATGGCGGCAGCATTACGGGCAAGGAGAGGTATGGCCGACGGCAGCACTCACGGCACCCGAGGGGAGACGGCTCCGTACCTGCACGTGGCAGCCGAGATCCGTGCCCGTATTGCCGACGGCACCTGGCCGCCCGGCCACAAGCTCCCCTCCCGCTCCACCCTGGGCGCCGAGCTCGGCGGATACGGCGACAACGTCGTCCGCCGCGCCCAGGAGGCGTTGATCGCCGAGGGCCTGCTGGAGGGACGCGCCGGATCCGGGACCTACGTACGCGATCCCCACGAGCGCCGCACCCTGCTGCGCACTCCCGCGCCCGAAGGCGCAACGGATCTCTCCGGGCTCGCCCCGGCCAGCTTCGTGGGCACCTGGGAGGCGGAGAGCGAAGCCAAGCTCGGCGCCCCGCCCGAGATCGCCGAGCGGCTGAACATCGCCCCCGGCGATCTGTGCGTGCGCACCCAGTACGAGTGGCTCGACGCTCGCCACCGGCCCGTGATGGTCTCCACCAGCTGGGAGCCGATGGAGCTGACGGGCAACACCGTGGTGGTCCTGCCCGAGGGCGGCCCGCTCGCCGGCCGCGGCGTCGCCGCGCGGATGGCGCACATCGGCATCACCGTCACCCAGGCCGTGGAGGTGCCGCGCCCCATCCAGCTCAACCGCGCCCAGACGCAGCTGCTGGCGGGCGCCACCGTCGGATCGCTGGCCACCCTGATCGCCCGGACCCACTACGACACGTCCGGCCGACCGGTGGAAACCGCGGACATCATCGTCCCGGCCGACCGCTGGGACGTCGCCTACACCACCCCCGCGGCGCCGGGGACGAACCGCCACTGAACACGGCTCCGGCTTCACCTTGCGGCTCAACCGGCACCCCACCGAGGCCGAGCGCCGCCCCAGGGCGGCCTGGGCACACCGACGTCACCACGGACCTGACCTCCCCGCATGCTGGCCCTGGCCCCTGCGTCCGGTGACGGCCTATCAAGCAGGTCCGACTGGCACGGCCGGGCAGCAGGGCGCAGCGGCCGGTCGACCCGCTCATGCGGCCCCGTCGGCCGCCCCCGGCCCCGGGCGATTTGCGGCACGACCGCGGCGCCGGCGGAGTAGTCCGCGGTGCGGCCTGGCGTCGGCCGCCGGAGGCTGAGGGCATGGAAGCCAAACCGCCGATGCGGACCGTCTGGCGAGGTGCCGTCACCTTCGGCATGGTGGTTTCTCTGAACTACCAGGCTAGGTCCAGGAAAGCGCACTTAAGGGCACGACGAGGCGAGTTATCTACGCGACAGCTTCCTGGCCTTCGACGATGGGAGTCAGGCCGTCCAGGAGTGCCTTGAGGCCGGATTCGAAGAGCGCGTCGAGTCGCAGGTCATAGCCATCGTCGAAAGCTCCGACCACCTTGGCGAAGGTCGGGAAGCGGCCGGATTCCACCAGTTCCCGGAGGGCGGGAGTCCGGCTGTCCATCCACTGGTCTTCCGATAGACCTGTGGAGGCTTCAGCATGCGCCTCCCATTCCAGGTGCACGGCCAGGCCCTGGACGTGGCTGTAGACCAATACGTGGATGTCGAACAGGGTGGTGGGATCGAGGCCGTGGCCGTCGAGGGCGCTCAGTATCCATTCGCCGTGCACCATCAGATTGGGCGCGAGCAACGGGCGAGTGAGAGAACCGAGCTGAGCCAGCCAGGGGTGCCTGCGGTACAGGATCCAGAAGGTCCGAGCGCCCAGCTCGATGCGGGAGCGCCATCCTTCGGGAGCATCGGTGGGGTAGGTCTCCTCGCCGAACGCGGCGTCGGCCATGAGCAGGACGAGGTCGTCCTTGCTGGGGACGTACCGATAGGGGGACATGGCGGCGACGCCAAGCCGGGCCGCGACGCCACGCATGGAGAGCGCTGACAGTCCTTCGGCATCGGCGATGTCGATGGCCGTGCGGACGATCCGTTCGAAGGTCAGCTCCTGGTCGGAGGGTGGGGCGGGCGGCGAGTGCCTGCGGGGTGGCGTGACGGGAGCGGCTGCGGCCACGACGGTGCCGGTCCGGGGGCGGGTCTCGACAAGTCCCTCAAGACGCAGGGTGGTGAGGGCCTTGGTGGCGGTGGCCAGCGCGACCCCCCATTCCCTGGCGATTTGTCGGGTCGAGGGAACCGGGTCCCCGGGGCCCAGGTCACCGTCCAAGATGCGTCGGCGGATCCCGGCGACGATGCGCAGATAGGGCGGCTGATCGGCTGCGCCTGTGGGCTTCGTCACGTCCTGCCTCCTTCCCTGGCTGTACTAGTGCAGAGGGTAGCGGCGAGGACGCCTGATGGAGGGTCGACTGCCCTAGTACAGAACGTTCGTTGGTCAATTGAAGGGTCTGCGCGTACGTCGTACGTTCAGTGCACGTACAGCGTACTGAAGGAGTTTCCCATGCAGACTGTTCTTGTCTCCGGCGGCGGAATCGCCGGGCCCGTGCTCGCCTACTGGCTTTACCGCCACGGCTTCAAGGTCACCATCGTCGAACGCGCCCCGGCTCCGCGCCCTGGCGGCCAGGCCGTGGACATCCGTGGTGTCGCGCTCGACGTCGTCGAGCGGATGGGCCTGCTGGAACAGGCACGACGCGTGCGCACTCGGATGCGTGGCATGTCGATCCTCGACCCCGAAGGCCACGAGATCGATCGCTCCACCGAGGCGACCTTCAGCAGCGGCCGGCTCGACAGCGACGACATCGAGCTGTTGCGTGAGGACCTGGTGCGGATGGTGTGCGAACACACGCGCTCAGACGTCGAGTACCTCTTCGGTAACAGCATCACTGCGCTCGACGAGGTCGAGAACGGCGTGCGTGTCGGCTTCGCCCGCGGGGCGTCCCGCAGCTTCGACCTCGTGATCGGGGCCGACGGTCTGCACTCGACGGTACGACGCCTGGCCTTCGGTCCCGAGGACCGCTTCGCCCATCACCTAGGCAGCTACCTCTCAGTGTTCAGTGCGGACAATTTCCTCGCATTGGATGACTGGCAGGTGTGGCTACGGGATGGCGACGCGGGCTTCGTCATCATGCCCGTGCGTGACAACACCGAGCTCAGGATCGCCTTCGGCTTCCAGTCTGCGCCCCTTGCCCACGATCTCCGCGAAGGCAGCGCCCTTCGGCAACTCGTCGTCGACGAGCTCGCTTCCCTGAGATGGGAAGGGCCCCGCCTGGCCAAGGCCGCCCGGGATGCGCCCGATTTCTACTGCGATGCCATGGCCCAGATCCGGATGGACAACTGGTCACGCGGCAGGGTGGCCCTACTCGGAGACGCCGGCTATTGCCCTTCACCGCTCTCGGGGCAAGGCACCAGCCTGGCTCTTGTGGGCGCTCACGTGCTGGCCGACTGCCTCGCCCAGGCGCACGGCGATCACCGCGCCGCGTACTCCCGCTACGAGCAGCGGATACGCCCCTTCGTCACCCTTAACCAAGCCCTGGCCACCGAGAATCCTGGCGGACCCGCCTCCGAGGAATCCGTTACGCACGCCAAGAACGCACTCTCACTGGACAGTTGAACCCGTCCGGACGTGAGTTGAGTTGCCCCGCTTATCCACTACCGGTGATTTCGCTGAATCGTGGCCGGCGGATTTCGATCGAGCCCTTCTTCGAACTTGCCTCCAGAGCCAGAATGTTGGTGGAACGCCGGGATCATGTCCGCTCCTCTGGCCGGGGCGGGCGTTTGACGGCCGGAGCGGTAATCGTGGGGATCCCAAGGTCGGCGACGCTGCGACTGACGCGGCGCCGGTCGATTTGGGCGAGTTTCTCCTCCGCTCCCGCAAGACTCACCTGAAGCCCTTCCACCTCGCCGAGCCAGCCCTCACGCTCGGCCTCTGCGATGCGGGCGATCAGGTGGTCGCGGATGTGGGCGAGCCGTGCCCGTTGGGCCGGATCGGGTCAAAGGAGTGAGCATCTGACACAGGCGTGCTCGTGGATGCAGGCGGTGCCGTAGGCGCGGGCGCAGGTGCCGACGGAGAGCTTGCGTCGTTCGAAGTGACCGAGGAAGTCTTCCCATTCTGCGCTTGTAGGGGTGAGGTATTCCTCGGCGGGGCGGAGCGAGCGGCGGCGAGCGATGAAGGCGCGGTGGGCTTCGATGGTCTCGGCGGGGTAGATGGCTAATGGTGCACTCGGGTATTGGAACTCTCTCAATTCCTCTTCCTCGGGCTGCCTCTATGTTGGCTCGATGACGGACCCCGTCTGGTCAGGACCGAGTCTGTGATGGATGAGCATCGCCGTAGCGACGTCGGTTGTCTCCGATTTCCTTCCGGTGGGCGGTAGCCCAGTCACCCAGGGCTGTGGCGGCGTCCAGCAGTGTCGAGCCGAGCTCGGTCAGGGTGTACTCCACGCGGGGAGGAACACTGGCATAGACGGTGCGGGTCAGCAGACCGTCACGTTCGAGCTGCCGCAGCGTCAGTGTGAGCATCCGCTGCGAGATGCCGATGACGGCACGGTGAAGCTCACCGAAGCGCAAGGTGCCGTCACGGAGCTGTCCGATAACCAGGATGCTCCACTTGTCGCCGATCACTCCAAGGATCTGCAGTACCTGCCGGCACACGTGTTCTTCGGACTCGCTGCACTCGTGCTCGTCGGTCTCAGCCACCAGCGGGCCGTCTGGGATGGGGGGCAACAGTTACCTCCATGTGTGTCACTGACAACAATGTGCCGTCTTGTCCCTCTCATGGTAGTGACGAAGTATGGGGCTACGAACAAAACATAAGTATCGGAACCCGGGCCGGTGTTGCGTCCGGTTCTCTGCTCGGGGAGGAACTTCGGTGGCGAAGACACTGGTTGTTGTCGGTGCGGGTCCGGGGCTGGGGATGGGGGTGGCTCGTGCGTTCGGCCGGCATGGCTTCAAGGTCGGGCTGATCGCGCGTGCCAAGGCGAAGCTGGATGCCCTGGTTGACGAGTTGGCCGGGGTGGGCATCACTGCCGCTGCCTTCCCCGCCGATATCCGAGACCACGGAGACCTCGCCGCAGCTCTCACTGCGGCGAAGAACGCGCTGGGGCCGATCGACGTCCTGGAATTCAGCCCCAGCCCGACTGGGCCGATCACACAGGCCGGCCAGACCTCGGTTGCCTCGGCCACTGCACAGTTTGAGCTGCACGTACTGGGGGCCATAGCCGCCGTGCAGCATGTACTGCCGGAAATGCGTGCCCGACGCGATGGCACCCTGCTCCTGACCACCGGCGTTTCCTCGACGGTCCCGGCTCCCTTCTTGGCCAACGTCGGCATGGCCATGGCCGGCCTGCGGAACTGGGCACATGCTCTGCACACCGAACTCGGGCCAGAAGGGATCTACGTTGGCACGGTGACCATCGCCTCTAGCATCGTCCCTGGTGGTGGCGAGGCCGACCCCGACGCTATCGGAGCCCGGTACTACACCATGTATCAGCAGCGGGACCGTGCTGAGGAAATCATCGGTGACCTGAGCGCCTTCCAAGCCCTCGTTGACCAGCGAGTCGGAGTGGCGCTGGACACCGCGGGCTCTGCCGACGCAACCGAGTAGCGGAAGCGCGCGTCCGGGAAACGATGTCAAGGCTTCTCCGACAAGCAGAGCCGCGCCATCCGTGGAACGCCCGTTTCCTCACAAGTTGTTCCGACGGCTGACATCAGCTGCGTAGGCGCCCCAGTCTCCAGCAGCGGATCGCTGCCACTTGACGGCGACGGTGATGTGGATGCCGAGCGTGCGGGCGAGGATCGCGGCGGGCAGCTCGGTGGCGAGCTGGAACAGGGCAGTCGAGCGGGTCTCCGCGAGGCGGATGCCGAGCTTGCGGAGCCGTTCTCCCATGGCCCAGGCACTGATCGGACGGCCGGGCTGGCCGCCGGGGAAGATCCAGGGCGAGGCTGTGCAGGCGAGGACGGCATGGCTGCGACGAACGGCGACCTGCTGAAGGGCCAGGTCAGCGACAGGTTCGGGCAGGTCGATCGGAACGTCGCCGAAGCGGATGCGGACCACTCCGCTTGTCTCCTCGATGTGGTCGACGGTTAGCCGGGAGATCGCCGAGGGCCACTGGGCATAGAGGAGCAACAGTAGCCCAGCCAGGCGGTCTTCGGTGCGGATGGTGTCGTCGTGCAGCAGGCGGCGGGCGGTGGCCCAGCGGGCTTCCTCGTCCATGGGCTGCGAGGGGCCAGTCCATTTCACGGCGGGGAAGCTGAGGTCGCTGGCGACATTCCGTGCGAGTGCCCAGCGGACAAAGTGGCCTGTTTCCTGGCGAAGGCGGGTGTCATCGCAGGTCAGCCACCGTTCGAGGTCGGACTGGCGGCAGGTGGCAATGGTCAGGTCGTGCTCGGCGAGCCAGTCCAGGAGGATGACGGCCGCCCGGAGGTGCTGGCGGACGACGACGAGCTGTTCGTGGGTGACATCTTCGCCGCGGGTGCGGTAACGAAGACGCCGCACCAGGTGCCAGGTCGCGTATCGGTGCAGGATCTGCCGCCCGTCGGCGGTCGAATGGGAGGCGATGAGATGGCTCACCACGCGTTCGAGACGGATCATCTGCTCGTCTCGCGCGGGCAGGGCGCTGGCCGCCACGAGGACGCTGCGGATGTGTTCGACGACCTTGCCGTCCGGAAGCTCGTCCAGGGCCTCGTGAGTCAGCGGCCGGCGGCCGGAGCCGAGGTCGGACAGGACCGTGGAGACGATGCCGCCGGACAGCCATTGCATCGCCGTCGTGGTCCGTTCCGTGTTGGCCAACGACTCGTGGAGGGACCGTAGTTCACTAGGAATGTTCCAGACGGACCGGTCAGCAGCTCGTCGAGTCGTTGCCTGAGAACACAGCGGCGGCATGGTCCGGCGACCCGTAGCCGCTCGGCCATCCCGCAGACAGGGCAGGGGCGCCAGAGTTCGGGGTCCGGTGTGGTGCATGGGCCGCAAACGGGTGCTTCGAGGGTGCCGGAGTGGATGCCGCGAAGGTGTCCGCAGCTGCTGCAGCGGGCTTGTCGCTGGTCACAGGCTCCGCACCGAGGCTGGCCGGTCAGGCGGGAGTGGGTGCAGGGGGCGGTGCGGCCGCAGATCGAGCAGACCAGCGTCGGCAACGGGCGGCAGTTGGGGCAGATCGGTCCTTCGGGAGTCCGGGTGTTCACCAGGCGCCGTCGGCCGCAGACGATGCAGGTTTCCAGGTTGGCCGGGTCTGTGATCAGGCAGTTCGGACACAATGGTCGTCCCTGGCCGTCGCGGGTGGCTGGGTCACGGCGGCTGCCGCAGCGTGCGCATTCCTCGATGCGGGACTTGGCAATGCAGTTGCGGCAGACCCGCTGGCCGTCGAGAGGCTTGCTGATGCGTACGGTTCTGTGACAGCGGGGGCAGGCGGGACGGGCGATCCCGGCGACTCCGGCGTCGATGAGCCGGTCGATCAGCCGCAGGATCACGGGGAACGGCGCGAGGTGTCCGTTGCCGGTCAGCAGCGAGGGGTCGGCTTCCAGAGCCCAGGCGATCTTCTGCTGGTTGGTGGGCCGCTGAGCCGAGCAGCGGACCGTGTCGGCGACCATGTCCGGGTCGACGTGCGGATCCAGTTGGGCAATCACGCTGTGAATCACCGCAAGGGGATCCCGTCCGTCGATGTCGCGACACCTCACGCAGCGTGGTCTGCCGGCCCGGTCTCGCGTGGCGATGCGTCGGGTCTTTCCGCAACCGGTGCAGGGTTCGAACGTAGTGGGCCCGCACACTCCGCAGTACCAGTCCTGGCCGCGGCGTTGGAGCGTGCGCAGGTGTTTGCCGCACTCGGCGCAGACCGGTGGTGAGGCCGCCTGGGCCCCAGCCTTGCGTAAGGCGATGAGCAGGTCACCGACGGCCCGTGGGGCCGGGGACCGGCCGTCGTTCAAGACCGCGGGGCGGCGGGCCAGCGCGGCGGCGAGCATGCGGGACTTGGCCCGCCCGCCGGCGACTGCGGTGACCACAGCCCGGATCGTTTCGGGGCCGAGTTCCTTCTCAACTCGGGTGATCAGGTCGGTGGCCAGGCCGATGGGGTCGGTGACAGCGCGGTTGTCATGATCTGGGGTCGTCATGGAAGGTCAACACCCCTGATCCTGGCTCGCTTTGGGCGCAGGCCGCCGAGCCCCTCTTCGGGTGTCCCGCTGCCGCCCGCGGCGGCCTTCCTCGGCTTCTTCACGGTGCCGGCCGCGGCGATCGGCTCGATGAGGTCGTCCATCGTGCAGTCCAGGATGTCGAGCAAGGCCATGAGGATCTTCAGGCTCAGCCGTTCGGGACGCTCCACGACAAGCCGGTAGACCTGGCTGGTGGACAGGGTGATGCCGCGGTCGGCCAGCGGCGGGATGATGTCGGTGGTGGAGAACATTCCGCGGTCCGCCATGACTTTGCGCAGGTGCCAGCGGTAGTCGAGTTTGCCGTCCATCCCGGTCCTCCTCATCCCGCCCCGGCGAACGCCGGGGCCAGTGCCTTGTTCAGGGCAGTGTTCATGAAGTCGTCGCTGACGTGCGTGTAGATGGCCGTGGAGCTGTCGCAGTCATGGCCGACTTGCTGCTGGATGAACCGACGGTCGACACCATCCTCTGTGAGGTGGGTTACGTACGAATGTCTGATCGAGTGCGGAACTAGGTCTTTTGGGAGTTTTAGGGCATCGCGGTATGTCTCGAAGCGATCGTTGATGGAACCGGGCTGAAGACGTCCTCCACGTTCGGTGACCCAAAGCGCCGGATGATCGGGGAACCCGAATCGCGGCCGGACGTTCTCGACGTAGTCGGCGACCGCTTCGACGGCCCAATCCATCACCGACAGCACGTTCCGCCGCCGTGGCGGCTGGCCCTTCTTCGCCTTGCCGTAGCGGACGTTGAGCGTGCCGTACCGACCGAACTGCGGAGCCTTCGAGTTCCGTCCGAAGTCGACCACATCCAGCTTGGACGTCTCGGTCCGCCGCAGACCCCAGCCGTAGATGACCTTGAAGAGGGTGGCGTCGCGGTAGGCGGCGAGGGCGCCCTTGCGCTTGGACTTCACGGCGCGGTCGACCTGGTCGTCGGCGTAGTCGAGGAACCGCTGCAGCTCTTCGCGAGTGAACGGCCTCGCCTCCGGGTCACCCTCGTAGTCCTGCAGGTGAGGGAGGGTGTTCCACTCGTGAGCGATCGCCACCGGCCCGGTGCCGAAGGCTTCCTCGCAGACAGGTCTCCATCCGTATCGGGCGTCGATGAGGAACTCGGTGAACAGGCGGACATCGCCCTGGTAGCTGCGGATCGTGGACGGCGCCAGATGTTTCTCACCCGTCAATGAGGCCGACCACTCGTCCATGTGACCTGGTGCCCACTGCCACGGGTACTCGTTCGTGAACTCGAAGAACCGGCGGACCAGCCGTTCCCGGTCGTCGACCGTTTCGTCCTGCAGCCCCCGCGACTTCTGCTGAGCCCGCCACCCCCGCAGCATCGCATCGAACATCGCGTCCTCTGGACGCAGTTGGACGATCCCGGAAACGAGCTCCAGATGAGCCGCCCCAGCCAGGGCCACCTTGCGCTGATGTGCCACTCGGACCCTCCCTTCTGGAGGGCAGATCATGCATCAGGTGGGATGATGTGGGCAACTTCCCTGGTCAGGCCGTTAGTTCGTAGTAGCGTTGAAGTCCTTCAGTCTCTTGCCGTGAGCTGGCGACCTGCTATTTCTCGCCCGCCTGATGCAATTCCCGAGGGTTCAAATACACCTGCGTCGTGGTGATGTGCCGATGGCCCAGGACCCATTGGACGTCGGTCAGCGGCAGCTCAGGGTCGCGAGCCATGCGATACGCCGCAGTGTGCCGCAGGTCATGCGGAGACCCGTTCGCGCCGAGCCCTTCGTTGACGCGGACGAACATCGCCCGAGCAGCGTGATAGGTCAAAGGACGCCAGGGGCGGCGCAACGTCCACCACAGCGGCAGCCGTGGGCCCCGCGGTACCGCCAGCCGCCGCAGCTCCTCCTGATACAGCCGCAGCCACACAAAGGCATCCGGAGAGGCCGGCAGCGGCTGGACCTCACCGGTCCCTTGCGCCTCACCGCGATGACCTGCTGGCCTGGATCCGGGCCCTCCTGGGGCACAGTGAGGAATTCCTCGGCCCGAGCCCCGTTGGATACCCAGAAAGCCAGCAGCGCACGGTCCCGATGGTGCCGCAGGCGAGCGAAGAGCTCATTGAACTTGTCGTCGGGGATCCTGCGCGCGATGCGCCTGGGAACCGTGGGCCGGGAAGCCCGGGGCAGACAGACCGCGAAAGAAGTTCTCCCTGGTTCTCACTACGCGATTCGGCAACGCCGTGGCCGTGAACACGTGGAACACCTACAGCTGGAAACCCGCGCCGGCCCAGGCCGGCATCATCCCTCAGCGCCCCAAAGGGGCGAAGCCGTTGGCAGTGGGAGGCGGCGGCGAAGGACGGACCGTGTGCTGCGGCACACCTACGCCTCGATGATGCTGGAGGCGGGGGAGTCCGTGGTGACTGTGGCGCGGTGGCTCGGGTACTGCTCGCCGGCTGTCACGCTCGGTTACTATGCTCACTTCATGCCGGAGGCCGGAAGCAAGGGGCGCACCGCCGTTGACGGACTGCTCGAGAGGAAGGGGGATCCACCGTGCCGGTAGGAACTCCCCAGATTCTCTCCAGGGCTGATCGCGGCGGATTCCCCGGCTTGTGCGGGTCCGGATTAATTGTGAATTCTAAGGCCGCCGGGTCAGATAGCCTGGGAAAATGCTGACAGAAGTCACAGCGACTCGCTATGTCACGCCGTTGCGTGAGGGCGGATCGCTTCCGGGAATCGTCGAGGCCGACGATCTCGGTACCTACGTCATGAAGTTCACCGGCGCCGGGCAGGGGCGGAAGACGCTCGTTGCCGAGGTGATGTGCGGAGAGCTGGGCCGGCGGCTCGGGCTGCGGGTGCCGGAGCTGGTGCGGATGCAGCTCGATCCCGTCATCGGGCTGGGCGAGCCGGACCAGGAGGTCCAGGAGCTGCTGAAGGCCAGTGGTGGGCTCAATCTGGGGATGGACTACCTTCCCGGGTCGCTGGGTTTTGATCCGCTCGCCTTCGAGGTGAGTGCGCGCGAGGCGGGCCGTGTGGTGTGGTTCGATGCCTTGATCAACAACGTTGACCGGTCCTGGCGCAATCCGAATCTGCTCGTCTGGCACGGCGAACTGTGGCTGATCGACCATGGTGCGGCGATGATCTGGCACCACAACTGGCCGAGTGCGCAGAAGGCTTCGGCCCGGCCGTACAACGCTTCCGATCATGTGCTGGCCACCTTCGGGCCGGATATCGCGGCGGCGGCGGCAGAGTTCGTTCCGCTGATCACCGAGGAACTGCTGACCGGGATCGCGGCCGCGGTGCCGGACGAATGGCTGGCCGACGAGCCCGGCTTTGATTCCCCGGACGCGCTGCGCCAGGCGTATGTGAGCACGCTGCTGGCCCGCGCCGGCACGATCAGCGAGCGGATCACCCTCGGGGAGCCCACCGAGGACAAGCCCTCGCAGGCGCCGGAATGGCTGGCCGCACGGCTGGTACGGAGGGCAGTGAAGTGACCGGTCTGCACAACGGGCGCGATGTTTTCGAGTACGCGCTGCTGAAGGTCGTACCCCGGGTCGAGCGTGGCGAGATGATCAATGCCGGTGTGGTCGTCTACTGCCACGCCCGGCGCTTCGTCGAGGCCAGGACCCATCTGGACGAGGCCCGGCTGCTGGCCCTGGATCCCACGACCGACGTGGCCGGGGTGCGGGCCGCGCTCGGTGCCGTCGAGGGCGTCTGCCAGGGCGGCGAGCGGGCCGGACAGGCGGCGGGGGAGGACGCGGGACGCCGTTTCCGCTGGCTGATGGCGCCGCGCAGCACCATCGTCCAGCCGGGCCCGGTGCACACCGGCCTGACCGCCGATCCCGCCGCCGAGGTCGAGCGGCTGATGGAGCTGTTGGTGCGCTGAGGGTGCGCTGAGGGTGCGCTGAGGTCTTGCGGGTCCGCCGCTCGGGGCGCCCGGTTCCGTCTTCGGGGCGGAACCGGGCGCCCTGTGTGTGACGTGGTCGGGTGACGCGATCGCGCCAGGCTCCGGCCTGCCTTGCAGGTGAGGTGCGCAACGGCGCGGTGGTGGGGCGTTGACAGCGGGTTGCCGGGCTTCTAGCGTCAGCCCTGCTCAGGGTACTAAGCGGTTGCTCACCCACGGGATCGGTGCGGCGGACCGCTTGTCGAGGTTTCGAGGGTGAGGAGAACCCGCATGTCCACCACCGAGCAGCGCGTTGCCATCGTGACGGGCGCGGCCCGCGGTATCGGCGCGGCCACCGCCGTCCGTCTGGCCGCCGAGGGCCGCGCCGTCGCCGTACTCGACCTCGACGAGGCGGCGTGCAAGGACACCGTCGAGACGATCACCAAGGCCGGGGGCAAGGCCATCGCGGTCGGCTGTGACGTCTCCGACGCCGAGCAGGTCGACGCGGCGGTCGCACGCGTCGCGTCCGAGCTCGGCGCGCCGACGGTCCTCGTCAACAACGCCGGTGTGCTCCGGGACAACCTGCTGTTCAAGATGAGCGAGACCGACTGGGACACGGTCATGAACGTGCACCTGCGCGGTGCCTTCCTGATGTCCCGCGCCTGCCAGAAGCACATGGTGGACGCCAAGTTCGGCCGGATCGTGAACCTTTCCTCCAGCTCGGCGCTCGGCAACCGCGGCCAGGTCAACTACTCGGCGGCCAAGGCCGGCCTGCAGGGCTTCACGAAGACCCTCGCCATCGAACTCGGCAAGTTCGGCGTCACCGCCAACGCCGTCGCCCCCGGTTTCATCGTCACCGACATGACCGCCGCCACCGCCGAGCGCGTCGGTATGGGCTTCGAGGAGTTCCAGGCGGCGGCCGCCACCCAGATCCCGGTGCAGCGCGTCGGCCGCCCCGAGGACATCGCCAACGCCATCGCCTTCTTCACCGGCGAGGCGGCCGGCTTTGTGTCCGGCCAGGTCATGTACGTCGCCGGCGGCCCGCTCAACTGACCGCCCCACCGACTCCAGGAGTACAGAACATGACCGAGCAGGACAGCGGGCTCCCCGAGCTCACCGGCAAGGTGGCGCTGATCACCGGCGGCAGCCGCGGCATCGGCTACGGCATCGCCGAGGCACTGGTGGCCCGCGGCGACCGGGTCGTCATCACCGGCCGCAACGAGGACACCCTCAAGGAGGCTGCCGACAAGCTGGGCGCCGACCGGGTGATCGGCGTCGCCGGCAAGGCGCACGACGAGGCCCACCAGGCCGTCACCGTCGAGCGCGCGATGGAGACCTTCGGCCGCGTCGACTACCTCGTCAACAACGCCGGAACGAATCCCGTGTTCGGGCCCATCGCCGACCTCGACCTGGGCGTCGCGCGCAAGGTGTTCGAGACCAATGTCGTCTCGGCGCTGGGCTTCGCGCAGCGCACCTGGCACGCTTGGCAGAAGGACAACGGCGGCGCGATCGTCAACATCGCCTCGATCGCCGGCCTCAACGCCTCGCCCTTCGTCGGTGCGTACGGGATCAGCAAGGCCGCCATGGTGAACCTGACGCTGCAGCTCGGCCACGAGTTCGCGCCCGGGGTGCGGGTCAACGCGATCGCGCCCGCGGTGATCAAGACGAAGTTCGCGGCGGCGCTGTACGAGAACCGTGAGGAGGAGGCGGCGGCCGGCTACCCGATGGGGCGGCTCGGCGTCCCGGAGGACATCGGCGGGGCCGCGGCCTTCCTGCTGTCCGACGCCGCGGGCTGGATCACCGGCCAGACCCTGGTCGTGGACGGCGGGCTGTTCCTGAACGTCGGCGTCTGACGGCACCGGGCGGGCCCGGGAGGCCCTGCGGTGGTGTGCACTCCAAGAGGCAGCGTCCGGGGTGGGGGGCCCGCGGGGGGCGCCCCCCCCGGGTGGGCCCCGCGGCCCCGGGGCCCGCCCCGGGGACCCGCCGGGGGGCCGGAAAAAAGTGGCGGCCCCCCCGGGGGGCGGG
>NZ_JBICWS010000009.1:40049-372882 GCF_043199875.1 Streptomyces sp. NPDC048516
TTTTGTGGCTACGCGGTCGGGGCGGGGGGGGGGGGGGGGGCCGGGGGGGGGGGGGGGGGGGGGGCGCCCCGGGGGGGGGGGGGGGGGGGGGGGGGGGGGGGGGGCCCCCCCACCCCGTTCTGGCGCCGGTCGGCCAGGGGAACGGCCAGGGGAACGGCCTGGGACGCTGAAAGCAGGTGCCTGCTCCCGTGTGGGCCGGGGCCGCTGCCCACGCGCTCACGCGCTACGGCCATCCCGGCCCGACACCGCCCGAGGCGGGCAGGGCACGGGTTGCGGACCGGGTCGGGCGGACCGGGCCACCGGCCCGCGGACGGCGTTGTCAGTGGTCGCCGGTAGGTTCTGGGAGTGAGAACGCGATGCACACCGGAGGTTGTTGACGTGGTGACCGACATGCTGCCCGAATCCTGGCGCGGGGTCCTCGGCGAGGAGTTGGAGAAGCCCTATTTCAAGGAGCTCACCGACTTCGTCGAGCAGGAACGGGCGGCCGGGCCGGTCTACCCGCCCCGCGAGCAGGTCTTCGCGGCACTGGAGGCGACGCCTTACGACCAGGTGAAGGTGCTCATCCTGGGCCAGGACCCGTACCACGGCGCGGGCCAGGGGCACGGCCTGTGTTTCTCCGTGCAGCCCGGTGTCAAGACACCGCCGTCGCTGCGGAACATCTACAAGGAGATGAAGGAAGAGCTGGGCCACCCGGTTCCGGACAACGGATATCTGATGCCCTGGGCCCGGCAGGGAGTGCTGCTGCTGAACGCCGTCCTCACGGTCCGCGAGGCCGAGCCCAATTCGCACAAGGGCAAGGGATGGGAGAAGGTCACCGACGCGGTCATCCGTGCCGTGGCCTCCCGGCCCGACCCGGCGGTCTTCGTGCTCTGGGGGAATTACGCCAAGAAGAAGCTGCCGCTGATCGACGAGGAGCGGCATGCGGTGGTGCAGGGTGCGCACCCCTCCCCGCTGTCGGCGAAGAAGTTCTTCGGCTCCCGCCCCTTCACCCAGATCGATGCGGCGGTCGCCGCACAGGGGCATACCCCGATCGACTGGCGGATCCCTGACCTGGGCTGAGCCGCCGGCCCTTCCGGCCGACCATGGCGGGGGAGCCCCACCACCCGGTGCGTCGCGCACACCGCGCGCAGGTCCCTTCCGGCGGTTAGCGTCGGGGGAACGGCAGTGGCCGTGGTGAGCGGATACGGAGTGCACGGTGGTGGACAAGCGGCGGGAGGCGACGCCCGAGGACGGGGTGCTGACCCGGATCGGCCAGGCGATCATGTTGCATCGCGCGGGCGACCGGGAGGAGGCACGCAACCGTCTCTCGGCGCTGTGGCACGAGATCGGGCCGCAGGGAGACGCCTTCCACCGCTGCACTCTCGCCCACTACATGGCCGACACCCAGGACGACCCCAGGGACGAACTCGACTGGGACCTCAGAGCCCTGGAGGCCGCCGAGGGCTTTGTCACCGAACGGCCCGGGAACACCGCCGCGCCGGAAGAGCCGAAGGTGGCCGACGGCCCCGGTCCCCGCCACCCCCTCGTCGCCCTCCGGGCGTTCTTCCCCTCGCTGCATCTCAACATCGCGGCCGACTACGCCGCCCTGGACCGGCCTGCCGATGCGCGGGCGCAGCTACGGCGCGCCCGGGCCTCGGTCAACGCCCTCGCCGACGGCGAATACCGCCAGGGGCTGCGGGACGCCATCGACCGGCTGCAGCTGCGACTCGACGGCACCGCGGGCCACACCCTGTAAGGCCGTCACCTCCCGGTTTGCCCCGGATCTGATGCTGCGGGCCCTGGACGAAACCGCCGACCGACGGCCGCCGGCCGGCACGTATGCTTCCGGCACGCGAGGCACCAGGGCCGCGGCACAACCCAAGGAGCGCGAGTGAAGGTCGGCTGCATCGGACTCGGCGACATCGCCCAGAAGGCGTACCTCCCCGTACTGGGCACACAACCCGGGCTCGAACTGCATCTGCACACCCGCACCCCGGCCACCCTCGAACGCGTCGGCGCCGCTCACCGGCTGACCGGGGCGCAGCTCCACGGCGACCTGGACTCGCTGCTCGCCACCGGCCTGGACGCGGCCTTCGTGCACGCCGCCACCGCCGCCCATCCCGAGATCGTGAACCGGCTGATCGAGGCAGGGGTGCCGACCTATGTCGACAAGCCGCTCTCCTACGAACTCGCCACGTCCCAGCGCCTCGTCGCGCTGGCCGAAGACCGCGGGGTGGGACTCGCCGTCGGCTTCAACCGCCGTTTCGCTCCCGCCTACGCCCAGTGCCGCGAGCACGCCCGCGATCTGATCCTGATGCAGAAGAACCGGATCGGACTGCCCGAGGATCCGCGCACGCTCGTGCTGGACGACTTCATCCACGTCGTGGACACCCTGCGGTTCCTCGCCCCCGGCGAGATCGACCACATCGATGTGCGTGCCCGGATCCGTGACGGGCTGATGCAGCATGTGGTGCTGCAGCTCTCCGGAGACGGCTTCACCGCCCTCGGCACGATGAACCGCCTGAGCGGATCCACCGAGGAGATCCTGGACGTTTCCGGACAGGACACCAAGCGTCAGGTCGTCAATCTCGCCGAGGTCATCGACCACAAGGGGCAGCCGAGCATCCGGCGCCGTGGCGACTGGGTGCCGGTCGCCCGGCAGCGCGGTATCGAGCAGATCGTCCTGGCGTTCCTGGACGACGTACGGGCCGGCCGGCAGCCGTCCGCCGAGGACGCCCTGCGCACCCATGAACTGTGCGAACGGGTGATCACCGACGCCCTCGCCCAGTCCGCCTGCTGAGCGCCCGCAGTCCCGCGTACCCGCCGGCCAGCACCAGCGCACCCATCGCCCCGTACACCGCCCAGTCACCGAACCGGGTGTACGGGCTGGTGCCCGCGGCCAGGGGCAGATCGTAGACGGCCGCAGCACTGCGGTCGGTGCCGAGCCGTTCGCCGAGCTGCTCACCCCGGGGGCCGTACACCGCACTGATGCCGGTGAGCGTGGCGTGCACCATGGGCCGCCAGGTCTCCGCGGCACGCAGCGCGGCCAGTGACGCATGCTGGGCGGGCGCCCAGCTGTTCTGGAAGGTCGAGGTCGCGGACTGGGCGACCAGTACGCGTGCGCCGTCGCGCGCCAGATGGCGGCTCAGGTCGGGAAAGGCGGTCTCGAAGCACACCAGCGGACCGATGCGCAGTCCGCCCGCGGCGGCGACCGGCATCACCACCTGGCCGGTGCCGCGCAGCCGGTCGCTGGGGGCCGCCTTGCCCACCCGCGTCGCCCAGCCCAGCACGGACCGGAACGGTATGTACTCGCCGAAGGGCACCAGCCGCATCTTGGCGTAGCGGTCCCCGGTGGGTCCGTCCGGACCGATCAGGACCGCGCTCTTGGAGATGCCCGGCCGTTCGGCGTGCGCGGAGTCGGCGTTGATCAGCAGCTCGGCGCCGGTCCGCCGGGAGAGGGCGGCGAGGCGGGCGGCGAGCGCCGGGTGGTCCGCCGGGTCCGTGTAGAGGCTGCTCTCGCCCCAGACGATCAGGCGCACCCCGCGGCCCGCCAGCGACCGGGTCAGGACCTCGCTGCGGGCCAGGCGGGCCGCGGGGGTGCCGGTCCGGTTCGGCTGGACGACCGCGACCCGCACCGTGCCGGTGATGCGGGGGACCGGCGCCCAGAACCAGGCCACGGTGACCGCCAGTGCGCACACCAGCAGCCCGGCGACAGCGGGCAGCCGTGCCGCCGGGCGGGCGACCAGCTCGGCCACCGCCGTGTTCACCGCCACCACCAGCAGGCTCACCAGCCACACCCCGCCGATCGACGCCAGCCGCAGCGCGGGCGGCAGCTGCCACTGACTGGCGCCCAGCAGCCCCCAGGGGCCGCCCAAGTACTCCCAGGAACGGACCAGTTCGACCATCAGCCAGCCCGACGGCACCAGCACCAGCGCGGCGGCACACCGTCCGCCCGCCGCCCGCCGCTGTCCTTCGGCCAAGGCTTCCCCGGGCTTCGTCCGCGCGGGCCCCTCGCGCGGACGCCCGCGCGCCGGGGCCGCGTCACCCAGCAGCACACGCACCAGCACCCCCCAGGGCGCCCAGAGCGCACCGAGCAGCAGGGCGAGCACGAGGATGAAGACGTGCAGGCTCGGCAGCAGCCAGTGGTGGACGGCCAGGATGAAGCCGGTGCCGCCCAGCCAGCCGTCCAGCGCCGCCCGCCGGCGGGTCGGTGCCGACCGCACCAGCAGCAGCCAGGGCACCAGCGCGACATACGCCAGCCACCACCACGACGGCGCGGGGAAGATGAGGACCGGCACCGCCCCGGCGAGCGCGGCGGCCGCCCCCCGGACCCAGGGGGAGCCGAGCCACCGCGCCGGACGGCCTGGCGGTGTGTCCATGCGGCCTCCCTGGATACGGCCCGCCCGGTGCCGGTCTGGGCCGGCCGGACGGCCAGTGTGCGCGGCGGGGCCGGCCGGGGAAAGGGGGGTCGCCGCAACGGCCGAACCGGGGGGCGACGCCCGGCGTGGGCGGTCACTCACCGTCGGCCCATACCTCACGCCATTTCTCATGGACGACGACGCCGGTCAGCCGCCAGCCGTCGGCGGTGCGCCGGGCGGTGAACTCATAGCGGCCGGCGCAGGTGTAATTGGGGGCGGTCGGGCCGCCCCCGCCCTCCGTCGCGGGGCCGGCGAGCCGCATCGGGTTGAGGTAGTCGGCCTGGACCGTGGCGGTGTCCCCGGGGGAGCCGTCCGGGCGGGCGAGGGTGATGCGGCGATTGACGATCAGGTGCTGCCGGATGACGAAGTGCTGCAGCATCTCGCCGAGCCAGGCAGCGATCTCGTCCACGCCGCCCTCGATGCCGCCCGCGGAGCGGTAGTCGGCCCGGCCGTCCGGGGTGAACAGAGCTCGGTAGCCGGGCCAGTCACCGTCGTCCACGGCGATGGCGTACCCGGTGATCAGATCGTCGAGGGCGAGGCGGTCCATGACAGTGGAGTGTTCCGCGCGCTGCGTCATCACCTCAGTTTTCGGCATCCGGAAGGCCCCCGCCAAGAGGCGGGGGCCGTCCGGCGCGGCGTCAGTTCACCAGCGCCGACTCCGGCACGGCATCCGGGCCGGAATCCGCCCGCCGGGCCTCCTCGGCGGGCTCCGGCCGCTCCTCCGAGTCGGTGAACTGCGTCCGGTACAGCTCCGCATAGCGCCCGTCCGCGGCCAGCAGCGTCTCGTGCGTCCCGCGCTCGACGATCCGTCCGCCCTCGACGACCAGGATCAGATCCGCGGCCCGGACGGTCGACAGCCGGTGGGCGATGACCAGTGCGGTACGGCCGTCAAGGGCCTCCGTGAGTGCTTCCTGCACCGCCGCCTCGGAGGTGTTGTCCAGATGGGCGGTGGCCTCGTCCAGGATCACCACCCGGGGGTGGGCGAGCAGCAGCCGGGCGATGGTCAGCCGCTGCCGTTCGCCGCCCGAGAGGCGGTAGCCCCGCTCGCCGACGACGGTGTCCAGCCCGTCGGGGAGCCCGGCGATCAGGTCCTCCAGACGCGCCCGGCGCAGCGCGTCCCACAGCTCCTCCTCGGTGGCCTCCGGCCTGGCCAGCAGCAGGTTCGCGCGGATCGTGTCGTGGAAGAGGTGCCCGTCCTGGGTGACCATCCCCAGGACGTCGCGCAGCGAGGCGGCGGTCAGCTCGCGGACGTCCACGCCGGACAGCCGGACGGCGCCGGAGTCGGTGTCGTACAGGCGGGGCAGCAGCTGGGCCACGGTCGACTTGCCGGCGCCCGAGGAGCCGACCAGGGCGACCATCTGGCCGGGTTCGGCACGGAAGGAGATGCCGTGCAGGACCTCCTCGCCGCCCCGGGTGTCGAGGGTGGCGACCTCCTCCAGCGAGGCCAGCGAGACCTTGTCGGCGGACGGGTAGCCGAAGCGGACGGAGTCGAACTCCACGGACACCGGGCCCTCGGGGACCGTGCGGGCATCCGGCCTCTCGGAGATCAGCGGCTTGAGGTCCAGCACCTCGAAGACCCGCTCGAAGCTGACCAGCGCGCTCATCACTTCGATATGGGCGCCGGACAGCGCGGTCAGCGGGGCGTAGAGCCGGGTGAGCAGCAGGGCCAGCGAGACGATCGCGCCGGGCTCCAGCTGTCCGCGCAGCGCGAGGTACCCGCCCAGGCCGTAGACGACGGCCAGGGCCAGGGCGGAGACCAGGGTGAGCGCGGTGACGAAGTACGTCTGGACCATGGCCGAGCGGACCCCGATATCGCGCACCCGGCGGGCCCGGGTGGCGAATTCGGCGGACTCCCGGGCCGGGCGGCCCATCAGCTTGACGAGGGTGGCGCCCGGCGCGGAGAACCGCTCCGTCATCTGGGTGCCCATCGCCGCATTGTGGTCGGCGCCCTCCCGGCGCAGATCCGCCAGCCGCCGGCCGACCCGGCGGGCGGGCAGCACGAACACCGGCAGCAGCACCAGCGCGATCAGGGTGATCTGCCAGGACAGACCGAGCATCACCACGAGCG
Organism: Streptomyces sp. NPDC048516; assembly: GCF_043199875.1. NCBI lineage: Bacteria > Bacillati > Actinomycetota > Actinomycetes > Kitasatosporales > Streptomycetaceae > Streptomyces > Streptomyces sp. NPDC048516. The sequence continues at coordinate 46,515 of NZ_JBICWS010000009.1, forward strand.
TGAGCAGCAGCGTCACGACATTGCTGACGACCCCGGACAGCGTGTCGCTGAAGGCCCGCTGGGCGCCGATCACATCGTTGTTCAGGCGGCTGACCAGCGCTCCGGTGCGGGTACGGGTGAAGAAAGCGACGGGCATCCGCTGGACGTGGTCGTACACGGTCGTCCGCAGATCCAGGATCAGCCCCTCTCCGATGCTTGCCGACAGCCAGCGGGTCACCAGCCCCAGGCCCGCCTCGGCGACCGCGATCACGGCGATCAGCCCGGAGAGTCTGACGACGAGGGACGCCGAGTCGCCGCCCACGATCGCGTCCACCACCCGCCCGGCCAGCAGCGGGGTGGCCACCGCGAGCATCGCGGTCACCGTGCTCAGTACGAGGAACCACAGCAGGCGGCGGCGGTGCGGCCGGGCGAAGGCCGTGATGCGGCGCAGGGTGCCGCGGGAGAAGCGGCGCCTGCCCTGCTGCGCGGTCATCGTGCTGTGCAGCGCATGCCAGGCGGTGACTTCCATGTCCATGGGGTGGGCCTCCGGTGTGCCGGGTCGTCACGGGATCGCCGTGTGTGACCGGCGACTACAAGGAACCTATGACCTCAACCAATATTGAGGTCAAGCGATTCCGGTGACCTCACCCGCCCGGCGCGCCGGAAGGGGCCCGGCGGCGGCTCAGGCGTCGAACCCGTCCCGGAGCGGACGCTCCCAGTTCATGGGCCGGCCGGCGCCGTCCGGGCAGGTCACGGTCAGCCGGATGCCCGGCCGGCCGTCGCGGAGCGGGGCGGTGACATCCACGGCGATCTCCACACGGGCCGGCTGTGGCGGTGCCGGGGCGGTCACTGCCGCCAGCGCCTCGCGGAGTGCGGCCAGCAGCTCACGGGCGCTCTTGTCGTCGACCCGGGTGTCGACCGGTCCGGTGAACCGGACCGAGGGCCGGGTGCCGAGCGCCACGGTGGCCGCGCCGGCCTCCCGCAGCACGCGGGTGCGCAGCCGGGGAGGGGCCTCGGGCGGTCCCTGTTGCAGCGCGATGATGGCAGTTCTGATCTCCTGGATCGTGGCGTCCAGCTCGTCGACCGCCTGGCCCACTGCCTCCTGCACCTCCGGCACCAGCGCCTTGCGCCGGGCGGTCTCCAGCAGCATCCCGGTGGCGAACAGCCGCTGGATGACGAGATCGTGCAGATCGCGGGCGATCCGGTCGCGGTCCTCGAAGACGGCCAACCGCTCGCGGTCCCGGTGCCGGTCGGCCAGCACGAGCGCCACCGCGGCCTGCGCGGCGAACTGTGTCCCCAGGGTCCGTTCGGTGTGGCTGAAGCGGCGGTCGCCGGACATCCGGCACAGCGCCAGGGCTCCCAGCACCCGCCCGCTGCTGCGCAGTGGCAGCAGCATCGTCGGGCCGTAGTGCCGCGATATCGGGGAGATCGAGCGCGGGTCGTCGGCGAAGTCGTCGGAGAAGACCGCGAGCCCGGCGTATATCTGGTGGACGACCGGACTCCGGGGCGGAATCCTGCCGCGGTACGCCTCGGTCCGTACGGCCTCGGACAGCACGGTGGAGATCGCCACGACCTCCATCCCGCCCTCGGCGTGCGGCAGCAGGACCGCTCCGGTCGCGGCCTCGGCCAGCTCCCGGCCCTTCTCCGCGACGACCGTGAGGGCGTGGGTGGTCGTCGAGCCGGTCTCGGGCCCGGCCAGCAGCGCCGTGGTGATGGATGCCGCGCCGTCGATCCAGCGTCGGCGCTGCCGGGCGGCGGAGTGCAGCCGGGCATTGGTCAGGGCGATACCGGCCTCGGTGGCCAGTACCCGCACCAGGTGCAGATCCGCGTCGCTGAACTCCTCGCCGTGGCCCTTCCCCGCGACGTACAGCGTGCCGAACAGCTCCTCCTGCACCTGGATGGGCACCTGTAGGAAGCTTCCGGCGGGCGGCTCGCCGTCGGGAGGCGCGCCGTGGGTGACCGGCTCGCCGGGCCCTTCGCCGTCCGCGTCGCGGAGGCCGACGGCGGCGTGGCGCGCACCGGTGAGGGAGGCGGCGGTCTCGGCGATACGGCCCAGGGCGCGGCCCAGGTCGTGGTCGGAGCCGACGGCCGCCATCGCCTCCAGCAGCTGCGGAAACCGGGAGACCGGCCCACCGGCGAACTCGCGCAGGCTCTGCGCGGTGCGGTCGGGGAGATCTCCCGCGGGATCCGACGGCTTCAGGACACACCTCTCACTTTCGGGCGGTCCGGACAGTGTAATTCGCCCGAAAGAGTGTTATTGGGGCTCCCGGGGTGCGTACTCGGGTGGGGTGCCGGAGAGGCGTTCGGTGGGCCGGTCACCTGGGTGGCGGCGCCGCGGAGCCCCGGGGCCGACCGCCCCCGCGGCCTGGCGGCGCCCGCCGCCCGGGCCCGTGATCACCTATCTCGGCCACGCCCGCAAGGGGCGACTTTGAGACAACCTGAAGCTCAGGCGTACGCCGGGACTTTGAGGGCGCGGCCCGCGGGTAAGCCGTAGACAACTACGGGCACAGCAGCAGAAACACAGGGACACAGACGACACACCGCCGCACTACCGACGACCCGGAGACGGGCCGACCCGCCCGGATCGCGCCGGGCGCCCCCCACACCTTCCGAACATCTCCGCCGCAGACGCGTGGCCATATCCCGCGCCTCGGCACGAAAGTGGGCCGGGCCGATGGATACAGGTCAGTACTACCCGAGACTCGTGGGACCCAGCAGCGCCGCGGGCGGCACGACCGTGCTGGAGCTCCGCGGTGAGCTGGACATCCTCGCCGTGTCGGTGCTGTCCGACCGGCTGGACGAGATCACCGGTACACAGGGCACCGACCTCGTGGTCGACGTCCGCGCGGTCACGTTCATCGACTGCGCCGGACTGTCCCTGCTGAGCCGCGCCCGCTACCGGACGCGGCAGCGCGGCGGCCGGCTGCGGCTGACCGGCGTCTGTGGCGGCGGGAGCGTCGCCCGGTTGCTGCGGATGACCGGGCTGACCGGCAGCTTCGAGATCCTGTCCGACGAGACCGGCGACGACGACGGGGGCGGAGCCGCCGGATCATCCGGTTCACCCGGATCGACCGCGGTCACGGCCACGGTCACGGACGCCGCGGGCACGGCCGTCGCCTGACCCGCCCCTCGCCTCGGCCCTCGCCTGCCCCCCTCGCCCCGGCCGTCGCCCGACTCGCCCCAGCCGTTCCGCCGTCGCCCGTATGCCACGCGGCCGCCCGGCCCTTGCGCCGCGCCGCGCCGACGGACCGCACCCCGCCCACGGCCCGGCGGCGCGGTACGGGACTCAGGCCGGCAGAGCCGCCTCGATGGCGGTGACCAGTTCCTCGGCCTCCGGCTCGGTGCGCGGCCGGAAACGGCCCGCGACCCGGCCCTGGGGATCGATCAGGAACTTCTCGAAGTTCCACTGGACGTCACCGGCCGCCCCTTCGGCGTCCTCGGTGCCGGTCAGCGCCGTGTACAGCGGGTGCCGGTCCGCGCCGTTGACGTCGGTCTTCTCGAACAGCGGAAAGCTCACGCCGTACGTCGCCGAGCAGAAGGTGGCGATCTCCTCGGCGGTGCCGGGCTCCTGGCCCGCGAACTGGTTGCTGGGAAAGCCCAGCACACTGAAGCCACGGTCCGCGTAGCGCTGCTGCAGCCGCTCCAGACCGGAATACTGCGGGGTCAGCCCGCACTTGGACGCCACATTCACCACCAGCAGGGCCTGGCCCCGGTAGTCGGCGAGTGAAGCGGGCTCACCGGTCAGGGTGCGCAGGGGGATGTCGTACAGGCTCACGGGCATGCTCCTCGTCACGGGTCCGCGGATACGGACGTCCATCATCCGTCCCCACCGCGCCGCCCGTCCCGATCTTCCCCGGATCGTCGACCGGCCAGGAAACGACCGGCCTGATCGCCCCCGCGCGCCACTCCTTGAGCAGCTGGTCGAAGATCGGCGTCTCCTCCGCGGCCGGGCGGCGCGCCTGCGGGGCGGGAGGTGGCAGGGCCGGCGGCTGGTGGGGGAGGGAGATGCGCTGAAAGGGGTGCGGGGCGGGCTTCTTGGCGTCCATGCCCGGACTCAACCGGAAATCGGCCCCCGAGTTGCGGGACGCGGCCGGGGCGGTCCCGAGATGCCCCTGCGGTGGTGACGGGCAGAAGATACGTTCGCGCGTGACGGAGGGGCCGGTGGATGTCCCACCGGCCCCTCCGTCAACGACAGTCTCGTCCGTCACCCCACCCGGCCGTTGTTCGCACGGGGCGCGGGTGTGCCGGGCGGGTCAGCTCCGGCACAGCAGCGCCGCAAGGACCTCCCGCAGCGCCGCCTCGGGGTCGGCCACCCGTCCCTCGGCCCGCCATGCCACGAAGCCGTCGGGGCGCACCAGCACCGCACCTTCGGGTGTCGTGCCGTGCTTCTCGGCCCAGTCGGCGCCGTCCTCGGGAGCCAGGTCGTCGTTCGGCCCGGTGCCGATCATGTAGCAGTCCAGCCCGAGGGAGAACTCCTCGTTGGCGCCCTTGACCGCGGTGCGCCACATCTCGCCGTCGGTACCGGTCAGCAGGACGAAGGACTTCTCGTACAGATCGAGGGTCGAGCGCCGCTCGGTGCCGGCCCGCAGCCACATGTGCGGGGCGCGGGTGCCCGGTTCGCCCGTGAGCCGCATCTGGTCGGGTACCACCGGCAGCGCGGGGTCGGCGCCGACGACCGCGCCCCGCGGATAGCAGTACCCCAGGGCGACGGTGAGCACCCCGCGCTGCCGGCCGCCGCTCGCGCCGGGAGCCGGCGCGTACCCCGGGTGGCTGTGCTCGGCCGAGCGCGCCGAGGCGCGGGCGCTGGTCTCCCGCGCCACCGGCTGCCGCTCCGCCTCGTAGGTCGCCAGCAGCTCGGGGCCCGCCGCGCCGTTGAGCACGGTGGCGAGCTTCCAGGCGAGGTTGTGGGCGTCCTGGATGCCGGTGTTGGAGCCGAACGCCCCGGTGGGGGACATCTCGTGGGCCGAGTCGCCGGCGAGGAAGACCCGGCCGGCGGCGTACCGCTCGGCGACCCGCTCGGCGGCGTGCCAGGGGGCCTTGCCGGTGATCTCAATCTCCATGCCCGGTACGCCCGTTGCCCGGCGGATGTGGTCGATGCACCGCTCGTCGGTGAAGTCCTCCAGGGTCTCGCCCGTGTCGGGGTGCCAGGGGGCGTGGAAGACCCAGTCCGCCTTGTTGTCGACCGGCAGCAGGGCGCCGTCGGCCTCGGGGTGGGTCAAGTAGCAGGCGATGAAGCGGCGGTCGCCCACGACCTCGGCGAGCTGCGGCGCGCGGAAGGTGATGCTCACGTTGTGGAACAGGTCGCCGGGCCCCGTCTGGCCGATGCCCAGCCGCTCGCGGACCGGGCTGCGGGGCCCGTCGGCGGCGATCAGGTAGTCCGCGTGCACGGTGGTGAGCTCGCCGGTCTCCCGGTTCTTCAGCGTCGCCCGCACCCCTTGCGCGTCCTGTTCGAAGGAGCTCAGTTCGGTGGAGAACCGCAGGTCACCGCCGTGCTCGCGGGCACAGCGCACCAGGACGGGCTCCAGGTCGTTCTGGCTGCACAGGCACCAGGCGGACGGGCTGATGCGGGCCAGGCCGCCGCCCGGGTCGATCTCCTTGAACAGCCACTCCTGGTCGTCGCCGGTGAGCGAACGGGCCTGCAGGATTCCGTGGTTGTCGGCCAGGACCGACGCGGCCTCGCGGATGGGCTGCTCCGCACCGGCCACCCGGAACAGCTCCATGGTGCGGACGTTGTTGCCCCGCCCGCGGGGATGGCGGGAGGTGTCCGCGTGCTTCTCGACCAGCAGATGTCTGATACCCAGGCGTCCCAGGAACAGCGACGCGGACAGGCCGACCAGGGACCCGCCCACGACGAGTACCGGAACCCGGTCTTCGACGGTGGGATTCATTGCGTGCTCCAGCTCCAGGGACGCTTACGGCAGATGGAGCACGAATGCCCGGCTCAGGACCTGTTCGATCACGGTTCACCTGCATGGCTCACACATCTCGCGCCACCCGTGGGTCGCGGCGACGATCGAATCCGGGACGCCCCCCGCGTCATTCGGAGCGGCCGTCCCCACCATCCGGCTCAGTCCCCCGGATCGCACCGGAACTGACGACGCACCACTGGGGCCATCGGGCCCCGAAGGAGATGCGTAGACGATGACAACGCTGTCGGAACGAATATCCCAGTCGGCCTTCGACGGCTCCCGGCTGAGGGTCGTGCTGCTCCTGGACCTCCACGACGGAGCCCAGCAGGACTTCCTCGAAGCCTACGAGCACCTGCGCAACCAGGTCGCGTCCGTCCCCGGACACATCACCGACCAGCTGTGCCAGTCCATCGAGAACCCCTCCCAGTGGCTCATCACCAGTGAATGGGAGAGCGCACCGCCGTTCCTGGCCTGGGTCAACAGCGAGGAACACGTCAAGATGGTCCAGCCGCTGCACGGCTGTGTCCGTGACACCCGGTCGCTGCGCTTCAGCGTCCTGCGCGAGACCTCGAACGTCGCCCGCCTCGCGCCCGAGCCTCCCAAGGGCCGCCTGCAGGCCAACCCCCGCGTCGGCGACGGGGTGGTCCGGCACGCGCTGACCTTCACCGTGAAGCCGGGCAGCGAATCGATGGTCGCGGACATCCTCGCCGGGTACACCTCCCCGGAGGCCCGGGTCGACGACACCACCCGGCTCCGCCGCACCTCCCTCTTCATGCACGGCAACCGCGTCGTGCGTGCGGTCGAGGTGCAGGGCGACCTCGTCGCCGCGCTGCGGCACATCTCCCAGCAGCCCGAGGTCCGGGCCGTCGAGGAGGCCATCAACCCCTATCTGGAGCAGGACCGCGACCTGAGCGATCCGAACTCCGCCCGGGTGTTCTTCACCCGCGCCGCGCTGCCCGCGGTGCACCACGTCGCCTCGGGCGGACAGCAGCCCGACGGCATCAGGCGGCATGCGCTTTTCTACCCTGCCAAGGAAGGGTGCGGCATGACGCTGGCCCAGATGCTCGCCCGCCAGGACGAGCTGGCCGCGGACGATCCCTCCTGCCCCATCGCCGGCAGCACCATCTTCCAGCGTGACGACGTGGTCGTCCGCCTCATCGATCTCCGGATCCCGATCGAGAGCGATCCCGTGCTCGCGCTCGGCGTGCGCGGTCCGCGCAAGACGGCCGTGCTGCGGCGTCTGCTCGACACCGAGGTGGCCGGCGGTCTGTCCAACGACCGGGAGCTCGCACATTTCCTGGAGCGCGCCGACATGGCCCTCATCACGGACCGCCGGGCACCGGGCGCCTGAACGGGCCCGGCCGCAGCAGGTCTCTTCCCTCATTCACCCCCGGCCCCAGCCCCTGGAGGAAGCAGCCATGACCACGTACCGCCCACGCATCGTGGACCTCAGCGAGACCCAGCCCAACCGCCGGCGCGGAGGTGATCTGCGCGCCATGCTGACACCCAGCGCGGTGGGCGCCACGAGCGGCTTCATGGGCATGGCACTCGTGCAGCCCGGCGAGCGCATCGGTGAGCACTACCACCCCTATTCCGAGGAGTTCGTGTACGTCGTCCAAGGCGCGCTCGAAGTGGACCTCGACGGGGAACCGCACCCGCTCCGCCCTGACCAGGGGCTGCTGATCCCCCCGTACATGCGGCACCGCTTCCGCAATGTCGGCGACGTGGAGGCCCGGATGGTCTTCCACCTCGGCCCGCTGGCCCCGCGCCCGGAGCTAGGCCACGTCGACACCGAGGGCACGGAAGAGAGCACACCGGCCGCACCACCGGAACGCACGGAGCCGGTGTCATGACCCGCCGAGTGGCGGTCACCGGCGTCGGGATCGTCGCTCCGGGCGGCGTGGGTGTGCCCGCCTTCTGGGACCTGCTGTCCGCAGGCCGCACGGCGACCCGTGGCATCACCCTCTTCGACCCGGAGGGGTTCCGCTCGCGTATCGCCGCCGAGTGCGACTTCGATCCCGCGGCCCACGGTCTGAGCGAGGAGCAGGTGGCCCGCTCCGACCGGTACGTCCAGTTCGCGATGGTCGCCGCCGACGAGGCGCTGCGCAGCGCCGGCCTGGACACGGAGGCCGAGGACCCCTGGCGCATCGGGGTGTCCCTGGGCACCGCGGTCGGCGGCACCACCCGCCTGGAACACGACTATGTCGCCGTCAGCAACCACGGTGAACGGTGGGATGTCGACCACCGGCCGGCCGGCCGCTATCTGGAGCGGGCGTTCTCTCCCAGTTCGCTCGCCTCCGCGGTGGCGGAACGGATCGGGGCCCACGGCCCGGTGCAGACCGTCTCCACGGGCTGCACCTCCGGCCTCGACGCCATCGGGTACGCCTTCCACTCGATCGAGGAGGGCCGGGTCGATGTGTGCATCGCCGGCGCATCCGACTCGCCGATCTCCCCGATCACCGTGGCCTGCTTCGACGCGATCAAGGCGACGTCCGCGAACAACGACGACCCCGCCCATGCCTCCAAGCCGTTCGACGCCCACCGCGACGGATTCGTGATGGGGGAGGGCGGCGCCGTCCTCGTCCTGGAGGAGCTGGAACACGCCCGCGCCCGGGGTGCGACGATCCACTGCGAGATCCGCGGCTACGCCACCTTCGGCAACGCGTACCACATGACCGGTCTCACCCAGGAAGGCCTGGAAATGGCCGAGGCGATCAACCGGGCCCTGGGAGACGCCAGGATCGACGCCACCCAGGTCGACTACGTCAACGCGCACGGCTCGGGCACCCAGCAGAACGACCGGCACGAGACGGCCGCGGTCAAGCGGTCGCTCGGCGAACACGCCCGCAAGATCCCGATGAGTTCCATCAAATCCATGGTCGGCCACTCGCTCGGGGCCATCGGTGCGATCGAGATCGTGGCCTGTGTGCTGGCACTCACCCATCAAGTGGTGCCGCCCACGGCCAACTACGAGACTCCGGACCCGGAGTGCGACCTCGACTACGTGCCCAAGACCGCACGGGAGCTGCCGCTGCGTTCGGTGCTCTCGGTCGGCAGCGGCTTCGGTGGATTCCAGTCAGCGGTGGTACTGACCCGACAGGGTGGGAGGGCATCATGAGCTCCCCGGAAACACGTCGTTCCGTCGTCACCGGCATCGGTGTCATCGCCCCCAACGGGGTGAGCACCGAGACCTTCTGGAAGGCGACGGTCGAGGGCATCAGCGTCCTCGACCGCGTCACCCGTGAGGGATGTGAGCATCTTCCGCTCAAGGTCGCGGGCGAGGTCCGCGGCTTTGACCCGGCGGATCTGATCGAGGAGCGCTACCTCGTCCAGACCGACCGGTTCACTCACTTCGCCATGGCGGCGGCCAACCTCGCGCTGGACGACGCCCGGCTCGGCCGTGCCGACTACAACGACTCACCCTTCGCGGTGGGCGTCGTCACGGCCGCCGGATCCGGTGGCGGCGAGTTCGGCCAGCGGGAGCTGCAACGGCTCTGGGGCCAGGGTTCCCGCCACGTCGGCCCGTACCAGTCGATCGCCTGGTTCTACGCGGCGAGCACCGGACAGATCTCCATCCGCGGCGGCTTCAAGGGGCCGTGCGGAGTCGTGGCCAGCGACGAGGCGGGCGGACTGGACGCCCTGGCACATGCCGGACGCACCATCCGGCGCGGCACCGATGCCGTCGTCGTGGGTGCCGCCGAGGCACCTCTGGCCCCCTACTCGGTCGTCTGCCAGCTCGGCTACGACGATCTGAGCAAGCTCGACGACCCGGCCCGCGCCTACCGGCCGTTCACCAGCGGCGCCTGCGGATTCGTGCCCGCCGAGGGCGGCGCGATGCTGATCGTCGAGGAAGAGGCGGCGGCCGTCAGCCGTGGGGCGAGCGTCCGGGCCCTGCTGGCCGGGCACGCCGCGACCTTCACCGGAGCCTCCCTGTGGGAGGAGTCCCGGGACGGGCTCGCGCATGCGATCCGCGGCGCACTGGCGGATGCGCGGTGCGCCCCGGAGGAGATCGATGTGGTGTTCGCGGATGCGCTCGGCGTTCCCGCGGCCGACCGGGCCGAGGCGCTGGCGATCGCGGACGCCCTGGGCCGGCACGCCTCGCAGGTCCCGGTGACCGCACCCAAGACCGGCACCGGCCGGGCGTACTGCGGCGCCCCTGTTCTGGACACCGCGGCCGCGGTGCTCTCCATGGAACAGGGCGTCGTGCCGCCCACCCCCAACGTCGTCGATGTCTGCCACGACCTTGACGTGGTGACCGGCCGGGCCCGTCCCGCCGAGTTGCGGACGGCGCTGGTGCTGAGCCGGGGGCTGATGGGCTCGAACGCGGCAATGGTGCTGCGGAAGGGCTCCCCGTCCCCCTCGTGAGAAGGAGAACCGCACATGAACGCTCAACTGACGCTCAATGAGCTGGCCGCGCTGATGAAGTCCGCCGCCGGGCTCACCGTCGACCCCAAGGAGCTGGCGAACCGGCCCGACGCGACGTTCACCGAGTTCGGCCTGGACTCGCTCGGCCTCCTCGGCATCGTCGGCGAGCTGGAGAACCGGCAGGGCCGGCCGATGCCGACCGACGCGGAGCGCTGCAAGACGCCGCGCGACTTCCTCGCCCTCGTCAACGCCGCCCAAACCGTCCCCACCGTCCAAGAGAACGTGTCTACGACAGGAGCCTGACATGTCCGGCCACACCGAGAACGACATCACCATCGCGGCGCCGCTCGACCTCGTCTGGGACATCACCAACGACATCGAGAACTGGCCGCAGCTGTTCAGCGAGTACGCCTCGGTCGAGGTGCTGTCCAAGGAGGGCGACAAGACCACCTTCCGGCTGACAATGCACCCGGACGACAACGGCACGGTCTGGAGCTGGGTCTCCGAGCGCGTCGTCGACCGCCGGAACCGCACCGTGCGCGCCCGCCGGGTCGAGACCGGCCCGTTCGCGCACATGGACATCCACTGGAAGTACGCCGAGATCCCCGGCGGCACCTCCATGCACTGGACCCAGGACTTCGCGATGAAGCCCGACGCCCCGGTCGACGACAAGGGCATGACCGAGCTCATCAACCGCAACTCCCGGATCCAGATGGAGCTCATCCGCGACCGCATCGAGCAGCGGGACCGCGAGCTCCGGTCCACCACCGTCAGCTGAAGGACCGCCAGGCCGCGTGCGGACCGCCGCTTGGCGGCAATGAAGGGATCTTCCCGATGCATCACGCTCTGATCGTCGCTCGTATGGCGCCCGGTTCGGCTCCGGACATCGCCGAGGTCTTCCAGGCCTCCGACCGTACGGAACTGCCGCATCTGGTCGGCGTCTCGCGACGGACCCTCTTCCAGTTCGGTGACGTGTATCTGCACCTCATCGAATCCGACCGGCCGCCCGGCCCCGAGATCGCCAAGGTGACGGAACACCCCGAGTTCCGCGCCGTCAGCGACAAGCTGTCCGCCTTCGTCAGCGCGTACGACCCCGAGACCTGGCGAAGCCCCAAGGACGCGATGGCCCAGCAGTTCTACAGCTGGCAGCGCGACGGCAGCGGCTGACGCGTACGCGGAGCCGAGGCGACCCCCCGGTTCCCGCGCCGTCCCGGACACGGGCAAGGCCGCCCGGTGAGGAGAGCGCTCCTCACCGGGCGGCCTGCCGTGCCGGGTCATGCTCATTCGGGGACGGTGCACTCGAAGGCGTGCAGGTACGGGTTGACCTCCCGGATCTCGCCGACCTTCAGGCCGGCCTCCGTCATCCGGCTGACCAGGCTCGCCTTGGTGTGCTTGGCGCCGCCGACGTTGAGCAGCAGCAGCAGGTCCATGGCGGTGGTGAACTTCATCGAGGGGCTGTCGTCGACCAGATTCTCGATGATCACGACGCGCGCCCCGGGGCGGGCGGCCGCGACCACGTGGTGCAGCGTCCTGCGGGTGCTCTCGTCGTCCCACTCCAGGATGTTCTTGATGATGTAGACATCGGCCCGGACCGGGATGTCCTCGCGGCAGTCGCCGGGCACGACCCGTACCCGCGAGGCGAGCGGGCCGCCGTCGCGCAGCCGGGGGTCCGGGTTCGCCACGACGGTGGGCAGATCGAGCAGCGTGCCCTCGAGAGCGGGGTACTTCTCCAGCAGACTGGCGAGCACATGCCCCTGGCCGCCGCCGATGTCCGCCACCGACGACGCACCGGTCAGATCGAGCAGGTCCGCGATGTCCTGCGCCGACTGCTTGCTGGACGTGGTCATCGCGCGGTTGAACACCTCGGCCGAGTCCCCGGCGTCCTGGTGCAGGTACTCGAAGAAGCTCTTGCCGTACAGGTCGTCGAAGACGCTGCGGCCGGTGCGCACCGCATCGTCGAGCCGCGGCCAGGCCGCCCAGGTCCACGGCTCGGTGCACCACAGCGAGATGTACCGCAGGCTGTTGGGGGTGTCCTCCCGCAGCAGCCGGGACATCTCCGTGTGGACGTACTTGCCGTCGTCGGTCTCCTCGAAGATCCCGTAGCACGACAGGGTGCGCAGCAGCCGGTCCAGCGGCCGGGGCTCGGTCTTCACCGCGGCGGCCAGTTCCTCCGCGGTGGTGGGCCGGTCGCCCAGTGCGTCGGCGACGCGGAGTTGCGCCGCCGCCCGCACGGCCGCCGCACAGGCGGCTCCGAAGACGAGCTCCCGGAGCCGCATGGCCGGCTGGGGGGTGGGACTTACGGTGGTCATTCCGCCTCTATTCTCCGGTTGAAGAGGGCTGCGCCGCGTGCACCTCATGCCGTCGGCACAGACCGGCCGGCTGCGAGGTCCGGCAGATGTTGTCGACGAACCGGTTTCCCCTGCCCTTGGGGTCGCGGTTGGCGAGGTCCACCGGCCTGTTGTGCAGCACGAGGTTGTCGATGATGAGGTTGCGTTCGTTGGTCGTCTTCACGAAGCTGTGGAAGAGCACGACGCCGCCGGAGAGCGGGGACTTGCCGACGTTGTCGCGGATCAGATTCCGCCGCACCAGCGTCTTCTCGGCGCCGGTGAGAACGATGCCGGACCCTTGGAGGAACGGCAGGCGGGGGTTGGCGGGGCAGTACTTGTTGTTCTTGACGATGGTGTTGTTCCGGACCGCCAGGGCTCCCGCCCGGGGGCGGGACTCGTCTCCGACGACGAAGATGCCGGCGCAGTTCCTGGTGATGGTGTTGTGGGCGATCGTCAGGTTTCTGACGCGGCGTACCGTGATGCCGACCCGGTTCCTCGCGAGGTAGTTCTCGGTGACCGTGGCCCCGCGGGTGTCGGTGGCCCCGCCCTCCTCCTTGACCGTGTTGGCCAGGAAGATGCCGGAGTCGCCGTTGCCGGTGACGACGTTGTCCCGGAACAGCCCGCGGACGGACTTCTCCTGGGCGATGCCCCACACGCCGTTGTTCCGTGCGAACACGTGACGCACGGCCAGCCGGTCGGTGCCGGAGGCCCAGACGCCGTTCTTCTTGAATCCCTTGACGGTCAGCGAACGGATGCTGACATCCCGCAGCGGCCTGCCCGCCTTGCCGATGACGCAGATGCCGTTGCCGGCCTTCGCGCACATGTTCCCGGCGCGCTTGCCGATCGGGCCGATCACCGTCTTGGGGCCCGCACCGACGAGGCGCAGCCGCGGCTTGCGGATGACCACGCTCTCCCGGTAGAGGCCGGGCCGGATGATGACCGTCTCACCCGGCTTCGCTCTGTCCACCGCCCGTTGGATCGACTGACCGGGGTGGACGACGAGTCGTTCCGTTGCGTCGCTCGGTGATGCCGCGCCCAGTCCGCCGACCAGCATCGCGGCGACGCAGCCCATGTATTTCATCTGTCGTAGCGCCATGAAGCGAAGCTATGGGCGATCACTTCCCCTCGCCACATGTGGTGACCCGATGATGACGGTGCGTGCAGTGGCCAGCTTTCGACACGCCGTCAAGTCCGCGGCCCGGCGCCGCACCGGATGGCCGGTCAGGGCCGGTCAGCGGGTTTTTCCCGGTCGTCGTCGGCAGCACCGGACGCCTCGGTGCGCGGCCGGCAACCGGCCGGAGCGCCCTCGCCTGACCGGGTATCGGACGGCGTGCCGGACTCGGCATCGGGCCGGGCGTCCGACGGGTCGTCAGCCGGTCCGTCCGGCCACGTCTCGGTCAGGAAGGCCGCGAGGCTGGTCGGCAGAAACCATGGACGGGCGCGGGAAAGGGTCACGGAGGACCAACGCGCCAGGCCCGCCCGACGACACCCGCTCAGGGCCGTCGGCGCGTTTGATCACCCCAACGGCCCCGGGGAGGCGGCGCTGAACGGGCGTCGGCCGTCGCTCGGCGCCGCATCGGGGGAGCGCCGCATCGGGCGCCGTCCGGGCCACCGGGCCATCGGGTCACCGGGCCACCGGGGCAACCAGAGCCACCGGGCCACCGGGGGCAACCGGAGCCACCGGGGCCAGCCCGCCCGTTCGGCCGCGCTGCGCTCCACACAGAACTCGTTGCCCTCGATATCGGCCGGTGTCACCCACCCGGCCCCGTCGGCCCGCCGGTGGTCGGCCACCGGGGTCGCGCCGAGCGCCAGCAGCCGTTCGACCTCCTCGTCCCGGCTCCGGTCCTGGGGCTGCAGATCCAGGTGCACTCTGTTCTTCCCGGCCCTGGGATCGGGCGCCGTGACGAAGAGCAAGGTGCCACCCGTGGCCGTGACCGTGGCCTCCGGATCGCCCGGCAGGTCGTCCTCGGCCGGCGTGCCGTCCAGCACCTGTGCCCGAAAGCTCGCCAGGCGGTAGGCATCGGTGCAGTCGATCCTGGTGTGACGTATCAGTATCGTGGTGTGACGTATCAGTGAAGTCATGGGCGTCACTGTGCGGTTGGGGGGCAGGGGGCAGGGGGCTGCCCAGCGGAAACCACATGGTACGGGTGGCCGCCCGGGACGGTACCGGGCGGCATCGGGAGGTTCCGGCCTCGCAGCCGGCGGACCCGCGGGACGTACCGGCGGCGAGGGCTCCAGCCTGTCCGTTCCGCAACTACCCGTGTCCGCAGTCGAGTTCGCTCGATCCCTTCGATCCCTTCGATCCGAGTCCGGCGCGACGGCCCGGGCGGACGGTGGCGCCGGCGGTCCGGTGCCCACGGGCACGGGTGGTGCCGGGTGGTGTCGGTCGGGGGCGGCGGCGCGGTGTCCGCGCCGTGTGTGCCCACGGTTTGTCCGGTACACCCATTCAAGTTGCCTGACCCCGTCGTCTACAGTTGCAGAATTCCGCAATTCAACAGATGACGCGACGGCCGGTCGGCCTGAACGCGGAGGATATGCGTGGGCGGTTTCGCCGAATCGGTATGGATACGGCTACGGATACGGATACGGGCGCGCGCGGCGCTGACCGGGCCCGGTCCCGGGAGCGGGGTGCGGGCATGAACGGCGCCTGGTTTCCGCTCTGTCAGGCCAAGGCCGACTTCTTCCGGATGCTGGGCCACCCGGTCCGTATCCGGGTGCTGGAACTGCTCCAGGACGGGCCGATGCCCGTGCGGGGACTGCTCTCCGCGATCGAGGTGGAGCCGTCCGCGCTCTCCCAGCAACTCGCCGTGCTGCGCCGCTCGGGCATGGTGACGGCCACCCGCAGCGGCTCCACCGTCGTCTACGAGCTGGCCGGAGGCGACGTCGCGGAGCTGCTGCGCGCCGCCCGCCGGGTCCTCACCGAGGTGCTTGCCGGGCAGCACGCGCTACTCACCGAGCTGCGGCAGGCCGAGGCCGGCGCCCTGCCGGCGCCCGGCGGGGTGGGGGCGGTCTCGTGATCCGTCCCCTTCGACCTCTTCGACCCCTTCGACCTCTTCGGTCTCTTCGATCCCTTCGGCCCCGTCATCCCGAGGACGGTGGCCGACCGGGGAAGGTCCGCCCGTTCACCAGCGGAAAAGGGTGAAGCGGATGCCCGGATCACCACGGCGTAAGGGACCGCCGCCATGGCGGGCGGTCCGCTCCCGTACCTGCATACCCACGCCCCTCGGGCCGGGGACCGTACGGCCCTGCCGGGGACGTCCCCCCGGACGTGGGCCGCTGCGCACCGCTCGCGGACACGGCTGTGCGTGCCCGGAGAGCGTCGCCCGCCACGGCACCGCGCCGCGCTGTGGCGTCCGGCGGGACCGTGCGACCGCGGTGCGCCCCGGGACACAGCTGGCGCGGCTGCCCGGTGCGGTACTGCTCACCCACCGGGCTCCACGGCGCAGCCCGTGGCGGCAGGTGCTGCTCTCCATCCTCGTGACCCATCTGCTGCTGGTCTTCCTGGCGCTGGTCATCTATCTGGGCCGGCACGCCGGGACGTGACGCGGAGGCCGGCGAGAACAGGGGCGCCGATGCCCGCCGCGGACGCCTCGCCCGCTCCGGTCCGCCACAGCCACGCCACATCGCGTCCGAACGACCACACCAGGAGCGCCAGCGCCACGGCCACCGTGGTGACCGCCCAGGTCTGCGGCAGGATCCCCGTACCGGCCACGACCAGCACGACACCCTGCAGCGCCGCCACCGTTTTGCGGGCCATGCTGTGCGGCAGGTCACCGCGCAGCCACGGCAGCACCCAGGAGGCCGCGACGAAGGCGTAGCGCATGAGGCCGATGGCCAGCACCCAGGCGCCCAGCGGGATCGCGACATGGACACAGAGCACCAGGATCAAGAAGGCGTCGACCTCCATGTCGAAGCGCGCCCCCAGGGGCGTCGCCGTGCCGGTGCGCCGGGCCACCTGTCCGTCGACCGCGTCCAGGACCAGCGCCACCGCGGCGAACACGATCAGCACGGTGACCGGTGTGTGCCGGGCGAAGGAGTCCGCGACCAGCGCGGTCACCCCGCCGACGAGAATGGTGCGGGCCAGTGTGACGCGGTTGGCCGGCCCGAATGACGTGGTCCACGTCCGGCGCAGCGCGACGGTGAGCACGGCCCAGGTGGCCACGGCGAAGAGGCACCCCGTGAACCACCCCACGGCGCCCAGACCGCCCACCCGGCACAGGACTTCCAGAACCAGCAGTTGAACACCCATACCGGCCGTAATGTCCGGTCCGAACGGCCTTGTGTCGTAGAGCGTTTGTACGGCCACCCTGCCTCCCGGGATGTGTAGCGGAGTCGAAGGGCGCCGCGTAGGGTGACGGCGTCCTCATGATCCCCAGCATCGATGAACCATCGCCGTAGCGTCCAGGAGGATCCCGATGCCGCGTGCCGCTTGTGCCTTTTGGCTAAGCGCTCCAGGTCAGGGCGAGATCCGGACGGTAGCCCTTCCGGAGCCCGCCGCCGGTGAGGTCCTGGTGCGCTCGGTCTGCTCCGGAGTGAGCCGTGGAACGGAGACCCTGGTCTTCCGTGGCGGCGTCCCCGAGAGCCAGCACGCCGTGATGCGGGCGCCGTTCCAGGAAGGCGACTTCCCGGCACCGGTCAAGTACGGCTATCTCAATGTTGGCGTCGTCGAGGAAGGCCCGCACGACCTGCTGGGCCGTACGGTCTTCTGCCTGTATCCGCACCAGACGCACTTCGTCGTCCCGGCGAGCGCCGTCACCCCGGTACCGGACAGCGTCCCCGCCGCCCGGGCCGTGCTGGCGGGCACGGTCGAGACCGCGGTGAACGCCCTGTGGGACGCCGCGCCGCTGGTCGGCGACCGGATCGCGGTGGTCGGCGCGGGCATGATCGGCTGCAGCGTCGCCGCGGTCCTGGCCCGCTTCCCCGGGGTCCGGGTGCAGTTGGTCGACGCCGACCCCGCGCGCGCCGCCACCGCCCGGGCGCTGGGCGTGGACTTCGCGTCGCCCGCGGACGCGCTGGGCGACTGTGACCTGGTCGTACACGCCAGCGCCAGCGAGCAGGGGCTGGCCCGCTCGCTCGAACTGCTCGTGCCGGAAGGCACCGTGATCGAGCTGAGCTGGTACGGAGACCGGCAGGTCAGCCTGCCGCTGGGGGAGGCCTTCCACTCCCGCCGGCTGGTCGTCCGCAGCAGCCAGGTGGGCACGGTCTCCCCGGCCCGGCCCCGCCGTACCTTCGCAGACCGGCTCGCGCTCGCCCTCGACCTGCTCGCCGACCCCGCCTTCGATGCGCTGATCACCGGCGAGTCGGCCTTCGAAGACCTGCCGCGGGTGCTTCCCCGGCTCTCCTCCGGCGATCTCCCGGCGCTCTGTCACCGCATCCGGTACGGGCCGGCGGACGGCTGACAACCGGCGGAAGACCGGCCGGAATTCGCTTCCCGACGACACCTCACTGAGACCGACATCACACCGGAGGAACGGCCTTGTTCAGCATCACCGTCCGCGATCACCTCATGGTCGCCCACAGCTTCCGTGGCGCGGTCTTCGGACCCGCGCAGCGTCTGCACGGCGCGACCTTCATCGTGGACGCCACCTTCCGCCGGGCGGAGCTCGACGCCGACAACATCGTTGTCGACATCGGCCTGGCCACCCAGGAACTCGGCGCCGTGATCGGTGAGCTGAACTACCGCAACCTCGACGACGAGCCCGACTTCGCCGGCATCAACACCTCGACGGAGGCTCTCGCCAAGGTCATCGCCGACCGGCTCGCCGACCGCATCGAGGCGGGCAACTTCGGTGCGGGCGCCCGCGAACTGGCGGGGATCTCGGTCACCCTGCACGAGTCGCACATCGCCTGGGCGACGTACGAGCGCACCCTGTGACCCCTGCCGGCGCCTCCGCCGCGGCGGAGCGTGTGGTGCATGTCGTCCTCCCCGGCGATGTCGACGATCCGGCGGTGCCCAGCGGCGGCAACACCTACGACCGCCGGGTGTGCCGCGACCTCCCGGCGGCGGGCTGGCAGCCGCGCCCGTACGCGGCGCCCGGAAGCTGGCCGCGGCCGGACGCCACCGCCCGCGCGGGGCTCGTGCGGCATCTGGCCGCGCTGCCGGACGGCGCCGTGGTCCTCCTCGACGGCCTGGTCGCCTGCGGTGTCCCCGAGATCCTGGAACCCGAGGCGGCACGGCTGCGGCTCGCCGTACTGGTCCATCTGCCGCTGGCCGACGAGACCGGACTCGACCCCGCCCTGGCGGCGGAGTTGAACGCCCTGGAACGCCGTGCCCTGCACGCCGTGGGGGCCGTCGTGGCCACCAGTGAGTGGGCGGCCCGCAGGCTCGTCGCCCACCACGGGCTGGCGCCTGCGCGGGTCCGTGTCGCCAGGCCGGGAGCCGATGCCGCGCCCCTCGCGCCGGGCACCGACGGCGTCACCGGGCTGCTGTGCGTCGCCGCGGTCACCCCGCGCAAGGGGCAGCACCTCCTGGTGGAGGCCCTTGCCACCGTCACCGAGCTGCCCTGGCGCTGTGCCTGCGTCGGAGGGCTCGACCGCGACCCCGGCTACGTCGCGCAACTACGGCGTCGCATCACGGAGTCCGGCCTCGACGACCGGATCGACCTCACCGGGCCGCGGGCGGGCGCGGACCTGGAGGCCCGTTACGCCTCGGCCGACCTGCTGGTCCTCACCTCGTACGCGGAGACCTACGGCATGGTCGTCACCGAGGCGCTGGCCCGGGGGATTCCGGTGCTGGCGACGGAGGTTGACGGCGTACCGGAAGCGGTCGGTCGGGCGCCCGACGGCAGCGTGCCCGGCCTGCTCGTACCGGCCGGCCGACCCGCGGCCGTTGCCGGGGCGCTGCGTGACTGGCTGGGCGATCCGCAACTGCGTGATCGGTTGAAGACCGCGGCACGCGGACGGCGTGCCATGCTGGAGGGGTGGGAGATGACGTCGCACAGTCTGGCCGGAGCGCTGGAAATGCTTCGGGACGAGATCCGGAGCATACGGTGAACGCGTCCGAGAGGCCCCGGTTCGCCCCGCGCTGGCTGGAGTTGCGCGAGCGCGCCGATGCCGCCGCCCGCGCACCCGAGCTGCTGCATCCACTGCTGGAGTGGATGTCCGCGCGGCCGGCACCCGCCGGCCCACCCGGGAGCACCGGCGGTCTGGTGATCCGCGATCTCGGCTGTGGCACCGGCTCGATGGGACGCTGGCTCGCCGTCCGGCTCCCCGGCCCCCAGCACTGGATCCTGCACGACCTCGACCCGCTGCTCCTCGCGCACGCCGGTGCGCGGCTGCCCGTAACGGCAGCCGACGGTACGCGCGTTGACGCCACGACCCGGCGCGGCGACCTGGCCGCCCTCACCGCCGACGACCTCGCCGGCACCTCGCTGGTGACCGCCTCCGCGCTGCTCGATCTGCTCACCCGCGAGGAGGTGGAGGCGCTTGCCGAGGCCTGTGTGGACGCGGGCTCCCCGGCGCTGCTGGCGCTCTCCGTCGCCGGACGGGTCGACCTCACCCCCTCCGATCCGTTCGACGCCGAGATCGCCGAGGCCTTCAACGACCATCAGCGGCGCACGGACCAGGGCCGCGCCCTGCTCGGGCCGGACGCCGTCGCGGCGGCGGTCGCGGCGTTCGAGCGGCGCGGCGCGACCGTGCTGGTGCGGTCCAGCCCCTGGCGGCTGGACTGTGCGGAATCCGCGCTGACCGCGGAGTGGCTGCGTGGCTGGGTCGGCGCGGCGCGCGCCCAGCGGCCGGCGCTGGCTCCTGAGGCGGTGGCCTATCTGTGCCGGCGGCTGGAGGAGTGTGCGGCGGGGGATCTGTCCGTCGCGGTGCACCACACGGATCTGCTGGCGCTGCCCGGACCCCCCTCCTCCGGGAGTGCGGGATGAACCGCTCCCGCTGGGCGGCGTGGCTCAGGCTGCTCGCGGGACTGGGCATCCTGGTGGCGTTGGTGTGGCATCTGGGCTCCGCCGCGTTCCTGGACGGACTGCGCAGGATCGATGCCGCCACGCTGCTGGCCGCCCTCGCCATCGGCCTGCTCACCACGGTGTTCAGCGCCTGGCGGTGGTGCCTGGTGGCTCGCGGCCTCGGCCTGCGGCTGCCGCTGGGCGGCGCCGTCGCGGACTACTACCGGGCGCTGTTCCTGAACGCGGCGCTGCCCGGCGGCGTCCTGGGCGATGTGCACCGGGCCGTACGCCACGGCCGGCACTCCGGTGACCTCGGTCGGGGCGTGCGGGCAGTGGTCCTGGAACGCACCGCGGGCCAGGTCGTGCTGCTGGTCGCCGGGGCGGTGGTGCTGCTCGCCCGGCCCTCGCCGGTGCTGGCACCGGTCACCCGCTTCCTCACCTCGCCCGCTGTCGCACTGACCGCGGCCGCGGGGGGCGTGCTGCTGGTGACGGTCGCCGGTCTGCTGCGCCGGCGACGGGGCGCCTCGCGCGCCGAACGTGCCCTGCGCACCGTGCTGACCGAAGCGCGTCAGGGCCTGCTCGCCCGCGGCGTCTGGCCCGGTGTCCTGCTCTCCTCGGTGGCGGTCCTGGCGGGCTACCTCGGGATGTTCGTGCTGGCCGCCCGGGTCGCGGGAGCCGACGCACCGACGACCGAACTGGTGCCGCTCGTGGTGCTGGCGCTGCTCGCGATGGCGCTGCCGCTGAACGTCGGCGGCTGGGGCCCGCGGGAGGGCGTCGCCGCCTGGGCCTTCGGCGCCGCCGGGCTAGGCGCGGCGCAGGGGCTCACCACCGCCGTGATCTACGGTGTGCTCGCCTTCGCCGCGAGCCTCCCGGGCGCCGGGGTGCTGCTCGTCCGCCGGTCCGCCGGACGGCGCGCCGAACCCCCGCAGTTCGAGTTCGAAGAGCGTGTCCTCGCCGAGCAGGGCGCGTCGCAGCGGCGGGCGTAGCGCCTCCCGCATCACCGGGGTGCCGGGAAACCGCAGACCGGGCACGCCGTCGCCGAGCAGAACCGGTGCGATGGTGACGTACAGCCGGTGCAGCGCCCGCTCCTGCAGGAACCGCGACACGGTGACGCCGCCCCCCTCGATCAGCACCCGGCCCAGACCACGCCGCGCCAGCGCCGACAGCACCCGCCGGGGGGTGAACGCGTCCGCGTCCGGCAGGACCAGCACCTCGACGCCGCTGCCGCGCGGCACGGCGGTGACCTCGGGGCCCACCACCCACAGCGTCGGCGCGGCGCCATCGGTGAACACCCCGCTGCTCAGCGGCACCCGCCCCCGCGGATCGAGCACCACCCGCACCGGATTGTCCCCGGTACAGGCGCGCACGGTCAGCCGCGGATCGTCCGCCACCGCGGTGCCGGCCCCGACCACCACCGCATCGGCCAGCGCGCGCAGCCGGTGCAGATGACAGCGGTCCTCCGGGCCGGTGACATAGTCGGCGTCGCCGGTACGGGTCGCGATGAAGCCGTCCAGGCTCTGCCCGAGCTGCGCGAACGCGACCCGGGGCCCGGCCAGGCACAGCGGCAGATAGCGCGTGGCGAGTTCCACCGCCTCCGGGACGGCGGGCCGGTCCCAGCGCGGCCCGCCGTCGCCGTCCGTCACCCATCCGGCGGCCCGTGCCTGGTCCGCGGTACGGATCGCCCGCAGCCGCTCCCAGGCGGCCGCCACGTCGAGCACGTCAGTCATGGCCTTCCGTTCCTGCGCCGAACAGCGCGGCATATTCGTCGAATGCCTCGACCAGGCCGGCCAGCAATTCCTGCCCCTTGCGGGCGGAGGCCAGCGAGGGGCGCCCGATGACCCCGGATTCGGTATACGCCGACATGCCGAGCGTCAGCAGCTGCTTCCGGTCATCGGCGACGCAATCCGCCGATTCGTAGCCTTCCTTGACCAATTCGGGATGGGCGTACAGCAGAATGGACGTCTCGGCCTCTCCGGCATGCATATCGGTGTGCCCGGACGTCTGCACCCCGGCCCGGGTGCGCGCGGCGTCCCAGTCGGCCGATCCGGGGAAGAGCGCCATCCGCATGCCGCTCCCCGCGGATTCCTGAACGACATTGCGCAGCACATAATTGCCACCGTGCCCGTTGACGAGAATCAACGTGCCGATACCGGACTTGCGGAGCGAATCAGCGATGTCCGTGACGACCGCATGCAGGGTACGTGCCGAAATGCTCACCGTCCCGGGCCATGCGGCATGTTCGTGTGAACAGGACACGGTCAGCGGCGGCAGCAGCTGCACGGGACGGCCGGCGGCCACCTCCCGGGCGATGGTGCAGGCGATGACGGTATCGGTGGTCAACGGCAGGAAGGCGCCGTGCTGTTCGAAGCTGCCGATGGGCAGCACGGCCATCGTCGGCTGCCGTGCCCGTACGTCCTGTGTGGTGTCCGCCGGCAACAGGCCGGGCGCCGAAGTCGGGTGTCCCGAAGCGGTCATCGTGTGCTGCGGCCTTTCGTCGCTGACTCACCGAGTCATGGTTGTCGCAGCATACTTGTTGTGTTCTGAGTGACTACCGGCGATCCATTCCCACCGCGGGTACGATCGCGCCATGATGGACGCCGACGACGATGCCCGCCCCGACCTCCGTGTCGCAATCGATGATGCCCTCGGTCGGAAACCCGATGTGGAACAGGTGGTGACGGTCAGGCTGCCCACCACATATGGTGAATTCCTCGCCGTCGGCTATCTGGACCGCCGCAGCGGGATCGAGCAAGTAGCCCTGGTCCACGGTGATGTCGGGGAAGAGCCGGTGCTGACCCGGGTGCATTCGGAATGCCTCACCGGTGATGTCTTCTCCTCCAGCCACTGTGAATGCGGCGATCAATTGGACGCCGCGCTGCGGGCGATCGTGGCGGAAGGGCGCGGCATTCTGGTCTATCTCCAGGGCCATGAGGGCCGGGGGATCGGCCTGTTGGCCAAGCTCCAGGCGATGAAGCTGCAGGAGGGCGGGCTGGACACGGTCGAGGCGAACATCGCGCTCGGGCTGCCCGTCGACGCCCGCGAGTACGGCGTCGCCGCGGAGATGCTGCTGGACCTCGGAGTCCGGTCCGTCCGGCTGCTGTCGAACAATCCGCGCAAGCGCGAGGCGCTGCTGCGGTACGGCATCGCCGTCGCCGAACAGGTACCGCTGCTGATGACGCCCCGTGCGGAGAACATCCGCTACCTCCGCGCCAAACGGGAGCGCCTGGACCACGATCTGCCGCATCTGGACGGCATCCCCGGCCTGTCCTGACGAGGCGGAACCCTCGTGCGTGCGGCCACCTGACGACACGTCCCGCACCACGGGAAAGGGCCCGCGACGCCGGACGTCGCGGGCCCTTTCCCGGTGACCGCCGGATCAGGAGACGGCGGGTGCCGCCTCGGCCGCGGGGGCCTGGGACCGGGTCGGCACGACCCGCTCCGCGAGGTGGCCGAAGACCAGCCCGAAGGCGGTCCACAGCACCAGTTGAATGGCGATCGCCGACAGCCGGAACTGCCAGAGCAGCGTGGCCGAGAAGCCGTGCGGCACCTCGTTGATCGCCGGCAGGAACGCATAGGCGAGGCCGATGGCGATCACGAACGCGGCCCCGGCCGCGACCGCCGCGTACCAGGTGCCCAGCTTCGGAGCCAGCCGCTTGCCGAGGATCGTGGCGGCGACGGCCAGCAGGATGCCGAGCAGCATCATCAGGAAGTACAGGGCGGTGCGTTTGCCGATCGTGTCGGGGTCACCGACGGACGGCGGATTGGCCGGGTACTTCAGGAACGGTACGAGGTAGACGGCCAGCAGCGCCGCACCGGAGAGCAGCGCGGCCGTGGCCCGGGCACCGAACCTGCCGATCCGCCCGAGGGCGAAGCAGAAGGCGAGTGCGGCGATGCCGCCCAGCGCCACGCCGTAGACGAGCACGCCGGTGGCCAGGCCCGCCGTGGACTGCACACCGCGGCTGACGACTTCCATCTCGTGTTCGTGGCTGTGTGCTTCCTCGAAGGCGATGGCGGCGTCCACCTGCGGTTCACCCAGCAGATAGGCGACGACGAGGGCCAGGACGCCGGCGGCCAGACCGGCGAGCATCCCGCGCACCAGGAGGTTTCTGATGGTGACGGAGTTCATGGGTGCGCCGTCCGATCAGTGGCAGGGGAAGCCGAGGAGGTGGCGCCCGTCGTGGACCCACTCGTGGACCTCCGTGCCGGACAGCACGGCGGTGGCGCCCTGCTCCGCGCCGATGAAGTACAGCAGAACGAGCATCAGGACGCCGAAGAACAGCGCCCAGGGGGCAATGGCTTTGAGGGGGAGCGGGGCCGGGGTGACGGCGCCGGTGGCCGGGGGTGCGATGGTCTGGGCCATGGCGGAACCTCCTGTGCGGGGAACTCGCGTCCCTGTTCGTGGGAGTGCGTAACGACATGCCGGGTCTGGCTCGCCCGGTTCCGGCCCTGCTGGGCTGGAAAAAACCGGACATACAGTGGCGCGACCGCGCCGGGATCTCACCGGCTTCCGTCATGTCGTCGTCAATATCATCGGGAAGGTACCGCGAACCTGACCCCGGGCCAAGGCCGCGTAGGGGGCGGAGAGGCGCGGGGAAGGGCGTGCGGGCCGGACAACTCCCCTGCGCGGGTACGGCGTTGCCGGTGCCGGTGAACAGCGAAAGAAGAGGGCATGACAACTCGGGTGATGTTGGTCTCACCGGCCGCGGGCGACGCCCAGCGCGAGGTGCGCTTCGACGACGACGGCCCGCTGAGCGAGGCCGGGCTGCGCCGTGTCCGGGAGGCGGCCGGAGCGCTTCCGGCGGCCGGCCGGAACTTTGTCTCGCCCTCCGCCCGATGCCGGAGCACGGCCGGGGAGCTCGGGCTGCCGGCCCGTCCCGCGCCGGAGCTGGCGGGCTGTGCGATGGGCGGCTGGCGCGGCCGCACCCTGGCGGAGGTCGCCGACGCCGAACCGCTCGCGGTGTCCGCCTGGCTCTCGGACCCGGACTTCGTGGGGCACGGCGGGGAGTCCCTGCGGCAGCTCTGCGACCGGGTCGGGGCCTGGCTGGCGCGGATGCCCCCGGATGCGGGCCGGGTGCTGGCCGTCGTCGAGCCGGATGTCGTCCGGGCGGCGGTGGTCTGCGCGCTCGGGGTTCCCGTGGAGGCGTTCTGGCGGCTGGATGTGCCGCCGCTGACCGTGACCGAGCTGAGCGGCCGCGGCGGGCGCTGGAATCTGGGCCTGGGGCGGGCACCCGACCGCAGGTGAGGGCGGTGCGGCCGCTACCCGGCAAAATTCACTTGGCACTTCATCTACACATAAAGGCGACATAAGCGCAGAATAAAGGTGCGCGGCTCGATGCCACGCTGAACGGCCAGACCGCGAGCGAAGGAGGCGAGTCGCATGGCCGACCTCTCACACCACAGGGGAGATCTCGCAGGTCACCCCGATGCTTCTGAGATGCAGGCTCGGTACGAGCGGGTGCTCGGCGGGCGTGACGTGGTACTCGTCGACGGGCCGGTGTTGCTCGTCGGTCTGTACTGCGCCGTCTCGCCGTGGATCCTCCACTTCACCGCCGCACAGCCGGCGCTCGTGACGCACAACCTCATCCTCGGTATCGCGATCGCCCTCCTGGCGGTCGGCTTCACCGTGACCCCTGAGCGGATGTACGGCCTGAGCGGCGCGATGTGCGCGATCGGCGTGTGGATGATCATCTCGCCCTGGATCGTCGGAAGCAGCCCGGACGCCGGTGTCATCTGGAACAACGTCGTCATCGGCGCCCTGACGTTCCTGCTGGGTGCCATGTGTGTCGCCGCAGCGTCGAAGAGCCGCCGCGGCACGTGACGCGCCCTCCCCGAGGGCAGGCGACAGCCGCCGACCGCGGGCCCCTCACGGGGGCGAGCCGGTCGGCGGCCGCCCCCTGTGCACCCCGCCGGGGACGGATCCCTGCACACATGCGATAACCCGGCAAATTCGGTTAAATCGGTTGCATGGGTCCGCCGAATGTGGCCCGCCGCCCCGGAGAGGGAGCGATCCGTGACCGCTGCACCCGTGGATGACCACCAGGACTTCGCCGATGCCGACCGTGGCTTCATCGCCGCGCTCGACCCGCCCCAGGTCACCGCGGACGACGGCACGGTGATCTGGGACGCCGAGGCCTACGGGTTCCTGGCCGGGAACTGCCCCGAGACCGCGAACGAGAGCCTGTGGCGGCAGGGCCGGCTGGTGAGCCGGCAGGGCCTCTACGAGGTGACCGAGGGCATCTACCAGGCCCGTGGCCTGGACCTGTCCAATATGACGCTGGTCGAGGGCGACCACGGTGTCGTCGTCATCGATCCGCTGGTCTCCGCCGAGACCGCCGCCGCGGCTCTGGAGCTCTACCGCAAGTACCGCGGCGACCGGCCGGTCACCGGCCTGATCTACACCCACTCGCACGGAGAGCACTTCGGCGGCGGACGGGGCGTCCTGCCGCACGACCACCACCCCGTCCCGGTGCTCGCGCCGGCCGGCTTCCTCCGGCACGCGGTCCGCGAGGACGTCTACGCGGGTACGGCCATGGCCCGCCGCTCCGTCTACATGTACGGAACACGGCTCCCCAAGGGCCCCGACGGCCAGATCGGCTGCGGTCTGGGCGCCACCCGCTCCACCGGCACCATGACGCTCATCCCGCCGACCGTGGACATCACCCGCACCGGCCAGGAGGAGATCGTCGACGGCGTACGCATGGTCTTCCAGCTCACCCCGGGCACCGAGGCACCCGCCGAGATGAACTTCTGCCTCCCGGCGCACGAAGCCCTGTGCCTGGCCGAGAACGCCACCCACACCCTGCACACCGTCCTGCCGCTGCGGGGCGGCGCCGTCCGTGACGCCCGGGCCTGGTCCCGTTACCTGGGTGAGGCGCTGGCCCTCTTCGGCGACGAGGCGGAAGTCGCCTTCGCCTCCCACCACTGGCCCACCTGGGGCAAGGACCGCGTCAAGACCCTGCTGGCCCACCAGCGTGACCTGTACGCCTATCTGCACGACCAGACGCTGCGGCTGCTCAACGAAGGGCTCACCGGCACCGAGATCGCCGAGGAGCTACGGCTGCCGCCGGCCCTGGAGCAGGACCAGGCCCTCCACGGCTACTACGGCGCGCTCAGCCACAACGTCAAGGCGATCTACCAGCGCTACCTGGGCTGGTTCGACGGCAACCCGGCCCACCTGTGGGAACACCCGCCGGCCGAGCAGTCCAAGCGCTATGTCAAGACCATGGGCGGCGTCGAGGCCACGGTGGACGCGGGCAAACGGTACGCCGCCGACGGCGATCTGCGGTTCGCGGCCACGCTGCTCAACCATGCGGTCTTCGCGGCCCCCCACAACCTCCGCGCCCGGCGCGAACTGGCCCTGGTGTACGAACGGCTGGGCCACGGCTGCGAGAACGGCACCTGGCGGAACTTCTACCTCACCGGCGCCATGGAGCTGCGCGGCACCCTGGCCGAGGCCCGCCCGGACACCGCCGACCCCGAGATCGCCCTGGCCCTGTCCGTCGACCAGCTCCTCGACACGCTCGCCATCCGCATCGACGGCCCCCGGGCCTGGTCCATCGCACTCACCCTCGACCTCTACCTCCCCGAAGAGGACCGGACCTGGCAGCTGACGCTCTCCCACGGAGCCCTCACCCACCTCAGCTCACCCGGCGCCCCCACACCGTCCGGCGAACGCGCCCCCGACCTCACGCTCACCCTCACCAAGCCCCAGCTGCTCGAACTGCTCGCCGGACGCGGTCCCGGCGACGCCGTACAGCACGGCGAGACCGGGGCGCTGGACCGGCTGCTGAGCCTCGTCCGCACGCCGGACCCCACATTCCCCGTCGTCACGCCCTGACGAGGACCGCCCGCGCCGCCGGCGGCCGTCAACCTCGTGCCCCGGCCCGCCGCACCGGGCTCCGGCCGGCGCCGCGGCTGGGGCAAACTGGGCCGGTGGCGAGCAACATTCCCGAGGAGCCGACCAGTTTCATCGGCCGGCGGGCCGAACTGCGCCGGATCGACGAAGAGTTGACGGAGCACCGGCTGATCACCCTGACCGGCCCCGGCGGTGTGGGCAAGACCCGGATCGCGATGCGGGCCGCGCGCGCGGCGGCCGCGCGGTATCCCGACGGGGTCTGCTGGGTGGATCTGTGGCCCCTGCGGGGCGCGGGGCGGCTGGTGGCCGGCGTCTGCGATGCCGTCGGGCTGGCCGACCACACGGCGCGGACGCCGGTGGCGGTGCTGTGCGAAGGGCTCGCCGGCAAACGGCTGCTGCTGGTGCTGGACTCCTGCGAACACCTCGTCGACGCCTGCCGCGACCTGCTCGCAGACCTGCTGACCGCCGCCCCCGGTGTGACCGTGCTGGTCACCAGCCGGCAGCCGCTGGACCTCGTCGGCGAATGGACCACCGAGATCGGCCCGCTGCCCTGCACGGGCGACAACGACGCACTGGCCCTGTTCACCGCACGCGCCACGGCCGCGGCCCCCGGCCTGCGGCTCACCGCACCACCGCATGCGACGGCCGCCGCCGTCATCTGCCGCCGCCTCGAAGGCATCCCGCTGGCCCTGGAGCTGGCCGGTGCCCAGCTGGCGAACAGCTCCGTCGAGCAGATCGCCGACCGGCTCACCTCCCGCTTCGAGACCCTTGAGGGCGGCGGACCGGTACGTCTGCCGCGGCACCGGACGCTGCGCTGCGCCATCGGCTGGAGCCATGAACTGTGCGCACCGCTGGAACGGCTGCTGTGGGCCCGGCTGTCCGTCTTCCGCGGCACCTTCGAAGAGGAGTCGGCGCGTGCCGTGTGTGCCGGCGGACCGCTCACCGCCGCACAGGTGCGCACCACGCTGGACGCACTGGCAGCCAAGTCGGTGCTCACCCGCGAGGGCCCGCGCTACCGCATGCTCGACACGCTGCGCGAGTACGGGCGGATGTGGCTGGCCGAACTGGACGAGACGACGGCGCTGGCGGACCGGCACGCCGCGCACTTCGCCTCCTTCGGCCGCCGCGCCGAACGGGGCTGGCTGGGCCCCGAACAGGTCGGGTGGTACGGCAGGGTCGCCGAGGCCCACGTCGACCTGTGCACCGCACTGGACCACCTCCTGGCCACCGACCCGGAGCGGGCCCAGGACCTCAGCGCGTCGATCGGCTTCTTCTGGAGCTGCTGCGGCCATCTTCACGAGGCCAGGGACTACGTGGCCCGCGCCCTGGCCGCCCACCAGGGGCCGGGCCCGGCACGCACCCGGGCGCTGTGGGCACTGGGCGTGGCCGTACTGCTGCAGGGCGATCTGACGCTCGCCGACGACCTGGGCCTGGAGTGCGCCCGCGCGGCACGGGCGGATGACGATGCGGAGGCGCAGCTCCAGGCGGGCTATCTCACCGGCCTCACCCATCTGATGGCGGGTCGTCCGATGTCCGCGCACACCGTCGCGGAACAGGCGCTCGCCCCCGCGCGGTGCACCCCCTTCGACTCTCCCGGACGGCTGCGCTGCCACCTCGTACAGCTCTTCGCGCTGACCGGCCTGGGCAAGCTCACCGAGGCCCGTGCCGCGGCGAGCGCGCTGCGCCGCGGGTGTGTCCAGCGCGGCGAATACTGGACCCGGTCCTATATCGACTACCAGCTCTCACTGATCTCGCTGTTCCAGGGCCGGCCGGAGGAATCGGCGGGCCACGCCCGGTCGATGCTCGCGGCCAAAGCGGGCATCGGCGACAAGTTCGGTATCGCGCTCGGCCTGGACCTGCTCGCGGCCGCGGTGGCGGCCCAGGGCCACGGAGCGGCCGCCGCCCGCGTCTACGGCAGCGGCCAGGCCCTCTGGCGGACCGTAGGGCATCCCCAGCGCGGCACCCCCGAGCTGCGCGCGGTACGCGAGGAGTGCGAGCGGCGGGCCCGCGCGGCGATCGGCGACGAGGCGTACGCGGACCTCTTCCACCGGGCCAGCGAGGAGCGGCCCCAGGCCTCGCTCGCCCGGATCCTGGCGGGCGAGCTGTGACCGGGTTGGCCCTCACCGCTCGCTTCCGGCGGCGGGATCGCCGGCCAGCGCGTACAGCAGCTCGTAGGCGGTACTGATCATCCCGCAGGTGCGGCCGCGGCGGGTGGCCAGCGCGACCAGCCCGGTGTGCGACGCCGGGTGGTAGCCCAGGAACGCCTGCTGGCCGAAGGTCGCACCGACGTGGAAGAGCAACGGGCCTCGCGGAGCCGGATGCTGATACCACGTCAGGGTGTGGGTGTGGCGCTTGCGCCAGCCGCGGCGCAGCAGTGGCACCTGGACGTCGCGCAGCGGCCCGGCCAGCGGCGTGCCCTCGGGGGAGAGGTGCGCTTCGAGGTAGGTGAGCAGGTCATCGGGGGTGGCACGGACCGACCCGGCGGCGACGAAGGCGCCCATGTCGGCACTGCCGACCGGCGTCACCCCGTTCGTGCGGTGGCCGATGGCGTCGGTGCCGGTGGTGCCGGGGCCCAGCGTGGTGTCCGTCAGCCCGAGGGGGCGCAGCACCCGGTCGGCGAGCAGGGCGGGGTAACCGGCGTCCGCGGCACCGGACATGGCCGGGCCGAGCAGCGCCAGCCCGAAGTTGGAGTACCGCCAGCGGGTGCCGGGACGGTGCCGCGGCCGGGTACGGGCGAAGGTGCGCAGCAGCCGCTCGGTGTCGTAGCGGGCGTAGCCGTTGGCGTACGGGTGCACCAGCGCGCCGGCGATCAGGTCCGGGGGGATCCGCGGCAGCCCGGAGGTGTGGGTGGCCAGCTGCCGCAGAGTGATCCGGCGCGAGTGCGGATGCGGCAGCGCCAGCTCGGGCAGACGGTCGACGAGCCGGTCGTCGAGGGACAGCACACCGTCCCTGGCCAGCCCGGCGAGCAGCAGCACGGTGAAGGTCTTGGACAGCGACCCCAGTTCGTAGCGCAGCGCATGGCGGGGGGTGGGCGGCGCCAGCGCCGAGCCACCGGTCATCACGGTCCGGCGGCCGTTGCGGGTGACCGCCAGCACGACGTCCGGCGCGTCGATCTCGGTGACCGCGTCCGCGAGACGGTCCCCGAGTGCCGGCCCGGGGCTTTCGGGAGTCATCCGACGGCGGACAAGGCCCGGGAGGTGGCCATCGCGGAGGCGAACGCGGCGACCAGGGTGGGGTGGTGGACCAGGTCGAAGACCCGCGCCGCGTCACCCTCCGGCATCCGGCGCTGGATGGGCATCGCGCCGGTGGGCGACTGGGCCGCGGCGTACCGCGCCCACAGTTCCGCGTCCAGGGCGGGCCGCGGCAGGCAGGCGTCGACGACGAGGAGTTCGCCGAGCAGATCCCAGTGTTCGAGGTCCGCCCAGTCCTCCATCCAGGCGGGCAGGTACCGCGTGAGGTAGTCGGCGATGGCCGGCGGGATGCGCTCGGGTGCCTCGCCCCAGTTGGTGAGGTGGAAGACGGTGTGGGTGAGGTCGTAGGCGATGTGCAGCTGCACCGTCCACGGCTCGGGCAGCTGCCCCAGCCAGGTGCGGTCCACGGCCTGGTCGAAGTCGCTGCTGGGCGGCAGGCCGAGCTTGCGCTCCGCGTTGAGCACACCGAGCCGCCGGTTGGGCATCATCTCCAGCGCCGTCCAGGTGGTGGTGCGCCGGCAGATCTCCAGCGCGGCCTCCAGCCCCGGGTGGCGGTGGCCGAGCTCGTGGAAGGTCGCATAGACCTCCAGGGGCACGGGGGAGAGCGGCTCGTCGTGCTGTAGCCGGGCCAGCACATTGCCGCCGTCCAGCAGCTCCCGCCAGGCGAAGTCCAGCAGCTTCCCGGCCCGTTCCTTCTGCCGGGAGCCGGCCACGCCCTCCCGGAACAGCACCTGCATATTGAGCGCCAGCTCCCCGATGGGCTTGAGCCGTTCGACGACCGCGCCGTTGGTGGCGAGGTCGTCGGGGGTCAGCCGGAAGTGCTCACGGTGAGCATCGAGCCAGGTCAGGGCGCGGTCGCCGACACCGTGCAGCAAGGCGGGGGATGCGGCCGTCACGGTCACGGGGCTGTCTCGCTTTCACAGGAGGTCCGCCCGCCCGCCATCGCCGTATCCCCGGCCGGGAGCCCGGCCTCGGCCTCGTCGGAGGCGGTACGGGCGAGGGTGGCGGCGAACGCGGTCACCAGGGTGGAGTGGTAGCAGGCCGTGAACGCCCCGGCCCGGTCGCCGGCCGGCGGTGCGGTGCCGATCTCCGGCACGCTGCCGTCGGCCGCCTGGGCGCCGGCCAGCCGCTGCCAGGCCTCCGGATGGTACGGGGCCTGGGGCAGGCAGGCCGTCACGGCCAGCAACTCACCGGCCAGGTCCCACAGCTGTTCCTCCAGCCAGTTCTCCAGCCAGGAGGGGAGCCACAGCCGCAGATAGCCGGCGAGCTCGGGGGAGAGCCGCTGCCGGTTGCGGCCCCAGTCGGTGAGGTGGAAGACGTCATGGGTCACGCCGTACGCCGCCTTGCGGTCCAGCGCCCAGGGCTCCGGCAGCCCGCCGAGGCCGGTCAGGGCCAGGACGGCGCCGAAGTCGGCGTGCCGGCGCAGTCCGATCCGCCTCTCCGCGTTGAGCACACCGAGCGTACGGGTGTGATCCTCGCGGGCCACCCGCCAGCCACGCAGCCGGGTCGTGAGGTCCACCAGTCGGTCGGCCTCGGCATGGCGCAGCCCGGCCTGGGCGAACACGCCGTACAGCTCGACCGGATAGGTCGCGAACGGCTCGCCGCGGATCAGCTCGGCGAACAGCTCCCCGTCGCGGGTCTCGTTCCAGGCGAACGCGAACAGTCCGCGGGCGGTCTGCCGGATCTCGTCACACGGGTGCAACACGCCGATCAGCTGGGTCAGTTCGGCCAGTTCACCCAGTGGTTTGAGGGTCAGATTGGGGTCGGCGTCCGTGGTGACGTTCGGGGGCAGGCGGAAGTGGTCGCGCGTCTCCTCCAGCCACCCCAGGCTGCCGTGGACCATCCGGTCCAGCAGCCCGGGGTCGCCCCGGCCGCCGGTCACCAACCCCGCCCGTAGAAGCGCTGGGCGGCCACGATGTGCAGCGTCACCCGCGGGTCGGCGCCGCCCATGTGACGGACGAACGCCAGCCCGCTGTCGAGCCCCAGGGTCTGCGGCACGTCGGGCAGCCGGGACAGCCAGCGGCCCAGACCGGCCGCCTGCAGCCAGTCCCTGCGGCGGACCGCCCGGACGAAACCACGGGCCAGATCGTCGGTGCGGGCCGCCAGTTGCTCGGCGAGACCGGGCGCCAGCCCGGGCAGCGCGAGCGCGGCGAGCTGTGACACGCGATGCGCAAGCTTCGGCCAGGGGTCGGTTTCGACCCATCCGGCCGCGGCCTCGGGTGGCGGCGGCCAGGGCTGTGTACTTCCGGACAGAAACGCGTGCGAGGCCTCGACCAGGCCCCGGTAGGTCCACACCGACACCTCCGAGGCGTCCGTTCCCGGTGGATAGGCCGAGAGCGCCTGCCGGACGACCTCGGCATCGTCCCCGCCGACGGGCGCTGCGGGATGGTCCATTGCGTACGGCGCGAGCGCATCGGCACCCAGCACCCGGAGGGCGGCCGGAGCCAGCGCATCGCTCTGCCGCAGAACGGCCGACAACGCATAAGGGTCGCCCTCGCCCCGCAGGGCGAGGGCGACCCCGGTTGCGGCATCGGCAATCACAGCGCTCAGCGGGACTGCTCCCTGCGTCTGATCAGCCAACGCTTTCCCCTCAGCCTCAGCGAACGTCGGTCTTGGGCCGGGGGGTGGGCGGCGAGATCAGGAGCAGCGCGGCCAGCAGCAGCGCACCTCCGCACTCGCGGGTATCGCGGAAGACACCGTCGGCCTCGGCGGGTTCAAGCAGTCCCGCGACCTCGGCGGCCAGGGCGGCCGTCTCGACCGGCGCTGTGCGATCCGTAACCATGCGATCAACTCCTTCGACGAATGGGATCCCAGATTCACATCGGCATATTTGCGACGCAAGGGGAAAAATCTGACAAACGACGGCCTTCCGGGTGACTTCGCATCCCTTCCGACCAGCCCTGCGACCCACAACTCCCTTGTCATGCCCGTCTGATGGCGCGCCCTCCGGCGCGGCAGGCAGGCGTACGGGGAGAGGGCCCCAAGGGGGAGGGAGGCGCACCGATGGGGGATCGGACTGCTCTGTTCGGATGCACGGCGCGCAGCGGATGCCCGCCGCGGAGCGGACGCCCGCCGCGGCCCGCTGCCGGGTGGGGCGACGGGTGGCTCGCGCGCGCGTCATCCCGGGACGGCTTCGGAGTCGAGCTGGGCGAATACTTCGGCGACGAGGGGCAGGTCACTGACCACCCCTGGCTGCTCGGCCGTGATCACGGCCTCTGTGTGCGGCCCTGCGGGAACCGCTCCAGCGGGTGGTGACGTCATCGTCGGCTTTCGATGTCCGGCGGGGCAAGGACCGCTCCCGCTACGTCCTGGCGGTCACCGGCCGGGACGGTCACCACACCGCGCTGTCCTGGGCGGAGCTCGACGCCGCCTCCGGGGACACGCCGGTCCTGCTGGGCACGGCTCTGGACGGGCGGGCGCTCGATGCCGCGGGCAGCCGGCTCGTGGTGCCCTCGGACCGCTGCGGGGCCCGCTACATCAGCGCCGTCACCGGCATCTGGTTGGGTACCTGCTTCCCGCCCGCGGCGGACGGGTTCCCCTCCGGCGGGCGGGGGCCGGGGGCGGGCGTGTTCTGACCGAATACCGGAAAGGGCCGAACACCGGAAGGGCCGAACGCCGGAGAGGACGAACGCCGGGAGGGCCGAAGTCCCGCGTGGCACCGGGGACTTCGGCGGTCCGCGCTCAGATCGCGGCGAGCGAGATCTCGGTCGACTTGACCAGCGCGGTGACCTCGGCACCGGCGGCCAGGCCCAGGTCCTCCGCCGCGTCCCTGGTGATCGCGGCGGTCAGCTCCCCGCCCGCGACGGCGACCTTGACGCCCGCCATCGCGCCGCCGGTGGTGACATCGGTGACGGTGCCGGGGATCCGGTTACGGATGCTCAGACCGTCCACCGCGCCGGTGGCGAGCGCGACCTCGGTGGACTTGATCAGTGCGCGCACCGCGGAACCCTCGTCGATGCCCAGCTCCTTCACCGCCTCCAGGGTGATCGCCGCGGTGATCTGCTGGCCGCCCTCCAGCCGCACCTTGACGGTCGCCATGACCTCGCCGGGGGTGACGGAGAGAACGGTGCCGGAAATCTGGTTACGAATGCTCAGGCTCATCGAAATGCCTCACCGGTGGAGTGGAAAGCGGAGGGTGGAATGTCGCGTTTTCCCTGCTCTGATGTCTGCACCCTAACCACACAACGCGCCGCGTTCCGGGCGTACATGGCAGATGCCGGGCAGATATCCGAATGCGCCTGGCAAAACAGCGAAGGTGCGGAGAATCCCACCGGTCATTCGGGGCACGCACCGGCCGGCGGGCCGCTTTTCGTTCCTTCCTCCAGAATGCCTGGCATCTGCCATATAGCTTCCCCCGAGGAATTGCAAATGCCAGCCGATACCGCATATCTTGTCGCACATGCAGTCCTACACGATCGGCCAGGCGGCGCGGCTGCTGGGCGTCAGCCCGGACACCACCCGCCGCTGGGCGGACGCCGGCAAAGTCGCGACCCATCGTGACGACAGCGGCCGCCGCCTCATCGAAGGCCGCGATCTGGCCGCCTTCTCCGTCGAGGTGGCACAGACCTGCACCGTCGAGGACGACGCCTCGTACACCTCCGCGCGCAATGCCTTCCCGGGCATCGTCACCGCCGTCAAGCTCGGCGATGTCGCGGCCCAGGTCGAGATCCAGGCCGGTCCGCACCGCCTGGTGTCCCTGCTGACCCGGGAAGCGGTGGAGGAACTGGGCCTGGAGGTCGGCATGCAGGCCACCGCCCGCGTGAAGTCCACCAGCGTGCACATCGACCGCACCTGACCCACCGCGGTAGCACCCGGCCGATCCGCAACCACCGTCCCCCACCGGCCGGCTGCGCACACCAGCGGCGTCGCCCGTCCCGGCGCGGCTTTTCCCATCCGCTCGGACGACACCCGTCGTCCCGCGCTCCAAGGAGTCCCGCCCATGTCCCAGCTCTTCACCGGACGCCGCGCCGCCGCCGCGCTCGTGACCGCCGCCCTCCTCGTTCCGCTCTCCGCCTGCGGCGGCAACGGCAAGAAGGACGAGGACGCCGAGAAGTCCGGCGGCAGCGCCGCCCCCAAGGCGGACCTCACGGTGCTCGCCGCCTCCTCGCTGACCGATGTCTTCAAGAAGGCCGGTGCGGTGTACGAGAAGGAACACCCCGGCACCAAGGTGCACTTCTCCTTCGCCGGCTCTCAGGAACTGGCCGCCCAGGTCAGGGAGGGCGCCCCCGCCGACGCCGTGGTCACGGCCGACACCAAGACCATGGACGGGCTCAAGGCCGATGTCGGCACGCCCACCGTCATCGCCAAGAACCGCCTGGTCATCGCGACCGGCGAGGGCAACCCGAAGAAGATCGACAACCTCAAGGCGCTCACCGGCAGCAAGCTGAAGGTCGTCCTCGCCGCCTCCGAGGTGCCGGTCGGCCGCTACAGCAAGCAGGTCCTGGACGCCCAGAAACTGAAGGTCAAGCCGGTCTCTCAGGAGCCCAACGTCCGCGCGGTGCTCAGCAAGGTCGAGCTCGGCGAGGCCGACGCCGGCATCGTCTACAAGACGGACGCCGCCACCGCGCCGAAGAAGGTCGACGCCGTCGACATCCCCGACGCGCAGAACGCCGTCGCCTCCTACCCGGCCGCCACGCTGAAGGCCTCTCAGCACAGCGCCGCCGCGGCCGCGTTCGTGAAGTGGCTGAGCACGCCCGAGGCGCAGAAGCTCCTGCAGCAGGCCGGCTTCCAGAAGCCGTGATCCGAGCGGCGCGCACGGACCGCCGGCCCGGGGACGCGGCCCGGCCCGTGTGCGCCGCGGTATCCCGGTCCGGCCCGTGCGCGCCGGCGTACCCCGGCCCGTGCGCGCCGGCGTACCCCGGCCCGTGCGCGCCGCCGTACCCCGGCCCGCCCCGAATCCCAGGACCTCGATGAGACGCCCCCGCACCCTCGCCCGGCCCCCGGCAGGCAGGCTCCGCGTGCCCGGCAGCCGTGCCCCCGTCGCGCTGGCCGTGCCCGCGCTGGTCGCCATCGCGTTCCTCCTGATGCCCCTGGCCGGCATCCTCGCCCGCACCACCTGGAGCGACCTCGGCACCCACCTGACCAGCCCCGACGTCCTCGAAGCGCTCCGGCTGTCGCTGCTGGTGTCGTTCTGCGCGCTGGGGCTCGCGCTGCTGCTGGGGGTGCCCCTGGCCTGGCTGCTGGCCCGGGTCAGCTTCCGCGGCAAGGCGCTGGTCCGCTCGCTGGTGCTGCTGCCGATGGTGCTGCCGCCGACCGTCGGCGGTGTCGCACTGCTCATGGGCTTCGGCCGCCGCGGACTCCTCGGCCCCTGGCTGGAGGACACCTTCGGCATCGTGCTGCCGTTCCACACCTCCGGCGCCGTGGTCGCCGCCACCTTCGTCGCGATGCCGTTCCTCGTCATCAGCCTGGAGGGCACCCTCGCCGGCCTGCGCACGAGCTACGAGGAGACCGCGGCCTCCCTCGGCGCCTCACCGGTACGGGTCTTCCGCACCGTCACCCTCCCCATGGTCGCCCCCGGCCTCGCCGCCGGCGCCGCACTGACCTGGGCCCGCGCACTCGGTGAGTTCGGTGCGACGATCACCTTCGCGGGCAATCTGCCCGGCACCACCCAGACCCTGCCGCTCCAGGTCTACCTGCTGCTCCAGGGGTCCCCGGAGGCCGCTACCTCGGTCTCGCTGCTGCTGCTCGTCATCGCCATGGGCGTACTGGTCGCACTGCGCGGCCGCTGGACCGGCGCCACCACCGCCCGCGTTGCCCGCACCGTCCCCACCACCGACGACACCGGCCTCGCGGCGCCGCCCGTCCTCCGCGTCGAGGAGCCCGCAACGACCCCGGCGGCGCCCCCGGGAAACTGGCCGCTGCACGCCGAGGTCACCGGCTTCAACCAGCTGACCCTGGACGCCGAACCGGGCACCACGTTCGCCGTCGTCGGCCCCAACGGCGCCGGAAAGACCACCCTGTTGCGCGCCCTGCTCGGGCTCACCCCGCGTGCCCGCGCCACGCTGCGTCTCGGCGACACCGACGTCACCACGCTGGCCCCGCACCGCCGCGGCGTCGCCTGGGTCCCGCAGGACGGCGCGCTCTTCCCGCACCTGACGGCCCTGGGCAACACCGCCTACGGGCTGCGCGCCCATGGCATCCCGCGCGCCGAGGCCCGCCGTACGGCACAACTCTGGCTCGACCGGCTCGGCGTCGGGCCGCTCGCGCACCGCAAGCCCGCCCAGCTCTCCGGTGGGCAGGGGCAACGCGTCGCCCTCGCCAGGGCGTTGGCCGCCCGGCCCCGTCTGCTGCTGCTCGACGAACCGCTCGCCGCGCTCGACCAGACCACCCGCGCCCACGTCCGGCACACCCTGCGCCGTCATCTCGCGGGCTTCGGCGGCGTCTGCCTGATCGTCACCCATGACCCCGTCGAGGCGGTCTCGCTCGCCGACCGTGTCCTCGTTCTGGAGGACGGCCGCGCCCTCCAGGACGCCCCGCCGGCGGAGGTCACCAAGCACCCGCGCTCGCCCTGGGTCGCCCGGATGCTCGGCCGCAACGCCTGGCCGGGCACCGCCACCGATGACGGCCTTGCACTCACCGACGGCGGCCGCCTCGTCGCCGCCGACCGGCTCCCCGACGGCACCCGGGCACTGGCGATCATCGCCCCCGAAGCCGTGTCCCTGCACCTCGACAAGCCCACGGGCAGCCCCCGCAACGTGTGGCCGGGCACCGTCCGGGAGATCACCTCGGCGGGCAGCCGCCTGCGGGTCCTCCTCACCTCGCACGAGGCCCCCGACCTGGTGGCCGAAATCACCCCGTCGGCCGCCCTCGAACTCGGCCTCGCGGACGGCGTGTCCGTGTGGACCAGCGTCAAGGCCACCGAGGTCTCCCTCGTGACGCTCTGAGCGTCACGAGGGACCCGGTGATCAGTGCGCCGTGGCCGCCGGCTCCAGGACGAACACCGGGATCTGCCGGTCCGTCTTCTTCTGGTAGTCGTCGTAATCGGGGTACGCCTCGACCGCGCGGGCCCACCACAGGGCCTTCTCCTCGCCGCTGACCTCACGGGCCGTCATGTCCCGGCGCTGTGGGCCGTCCTGCAGCTCCACCCGGGGGTCCGCCACGACGTTGTGGTACCAGACCGGGTGCCGCGGTGCGCCGCCCAGCGAGGCCACCACCGCATACGCCCCGTCGTGCTCCACCCGCATCAGCGGGCTCTTGCGGATCTTTCCGCTCTTCGCGCCCCGGGTGGTCAGCACCACGACGGGCATCCCCCGGATCGTGGTGCCTTTCGTGCCGCCGGAGCGTTCGTACTCCTCGACCTGATCGCGCACCCACTGCTCCGGGCTCGGCTCGTACTCACCCTGAAGAGGCATACCGTCCGTCCCCTCGACGACGACACGTCTGGCGCCGGCAACGGTGTCCACCGCGGCCGGCCTGTCCTTCGGTCAACAACCGTAACGAGGGAAACCTTCCCGGCCCCGCCGCCCGGCCGTACGGAGAGGTGACCGTACCGCCGGGCGGCCGGTCGTCAGGACACCAGCTCCACGGCCCGCCGGGTACGACGGTGCTGCTCGGCCCAGTTCGTCAGCGCGGCACCACACGCGTGGTCGAGATGGCGCAGCCCGCTCAGGTCGAGTTCCACTCCCCGCTCGGCGGGCAGCGAGTCGAGCTGATCGAGGATCTTGGGCAGCCGCAGGAACGTGGCGTTGCCGACGGCGCGTACCCGCACCGGCTCGTCCTCGTCCTCCGGAGTGTCGATCTCAAGGTGCACATGGGAGGTATCCCACGCCGTCTTCGCGATCGCCAGCAGCAGACCGATCAGGACGCCCTCGAACATGTTGACCGTCACGATCGCGAGGGCCGTGACCAGGAGAACCACCGCCTCGCCGCGGTGTTCGCGCCACAGCGGCCGCAGCGCGCGCAGCGGGATGAGCTTGCAGCCCGCGTGGACCAGCACACCCGCCAGCGCGGCCACCGGCACCACACCCAGTGCGGCCGGGAACGCCGCGGCGAACACCAGCAGCCAGACACCGTGGAGCACCCGCGAGGCCTTGGTCTTCGCGCCCGCCTGGACATTGGCCGCGCTGCGGACGATGACGGCGGTCATCGGCAGGGCACCGAGCAGACCGCAGACGGTGTTGCCCACGCCCTGGGCCATCAGCTCCTTGTCGTAGTCCGTGCGCGGCCCGTCGTGCAGCCGGTCGACCGCGGCGGCGCTGAACAGGGACTCGGCGGACGCGATCAGCGCGAACGCGAGGACCGTGCCGAGCACCCCGACATCGGTGAGCCGGCCGAGGTCGGTGAGGCCGGGCGGCTGGATCGCGTCCAGCAGCCCGCTGACCTCGACGCGGGCGACGGGCAGATCCAGCGCCCACACCGTGCCGGTGGCGAGCGCCACCGCGGCCAGCGGCGCCGGGAGGATCCGCGCGGCGCGCCGCCAGCGCGGCCACAGCACCAGGACGGCGATGGTGCCGGCGCCGATGGCGAGCGCGGCCAGTGCCGTCCCCGACCCCGCGGTGGCGGTGACCAGGCCGGGCAGGCCGCCGAGGTTGGCGAGTCCGCTGCCCGGTGCCTTGGCGTCCGCGAGCGCGTAGAGCTGTCCGGCGATCAGGACCAGGCCGATGCCGGCCAGCATGCCCTGGACCACGGCGACCGAGATCGCCCGGAACCAGCGCCCCAACTTCAGGGCGCCCATGGTCAGTTGCAGTGCGCCGGCCGCCAGCACCAGCGCGCCGAGCGCCCCGATGCCGTACTCCTTGACGGCTTCGAAGACCAGCACCGTCAGACCGGCGGCAGGGCCGCTGACCTGAAGGCTGCTGCCCGGGAGCAGACCGGTGAGCAGTCCGCCGACCACGCCGGTGACCAGGCCCAGCTCGGCCGGTACCCCGGAGGCGACGGCCACCCCGACACACAGCGGGACGGCCACGAGGAAGACGACGAGGGAGGCGGTGAAGTCCGCCCGGAAGGAGGTGAATCGCTTCATGAGGTGCCCACCCGCCTTCACAGCGGGAGGAACAGGTCGGAGGACGGGTGATGCGCGGCCACCAGGCCGGTGTGCACTTCGTAGAACCACCCGTGCAGGTTCACCTCGCCGGCGTCCAGCCGCTCCCGGACACAGGGGTAGCCCCGCAGCCGGTGGAGCTGTTCGCGCACATGGTGCTGGACCGCGGCGGCGACCGTCGGTTCCTCGTCGTCGGGCAGGTGGTCGGACAACTGTTCCGCCAGCCAGTCCCGTACGGCGGGTGCGCCGGTCAGGTCCTCACCGCGGGCCTTGGCGCCGACCGCGCCGCAGTGCGAATGACCGCACACCACGATGTCGGCCACGCCCAGGACGCGCATCGCGTACTCGATGGTGGCCGCTTCCGCGCAGGCCGTCATGTCCTCGCGGTAGACGGGCACGGCGTTGCCTGCGGTCCGCAGTTCGAAGAGTTCACCGGGCCGCGCCCCGGTGATCAGGGCGGGGACGACCCGCGAGTCGGAACAGGTGATGAACAGGGCGAGGGGGGA
Organism: Streptomyces sp. NPDC048516; assembly: GCF_043199875.1. Taxonomy (NCBI): domain Bacteria; kingdom Bacillati; phylum Actinomycetota; class Actinomycetes; order Kitasatosporales; family Streptomycetaceae; genus Streptomyces; species Streptomyces sp. NPDC048516. The sequence goes on from NZ_JBICWS010000009.1 coordinate 88,515, forward strand.
CTGTCCGGCCGCGAGCCGGCCGTAGGTCTCCTGTTCTTCCCGCCGGTCGGCGATACGGGCCGTCAGGCCCCGGGCATGCTGAATGAAGGTCTCCACGAGGAGGTCTCCTGCTGATGAGTGGTGCCACTGTGGGGTGGTGGCGGAAACGTGCATGGTGCGGGGGGTGGGGCAGGCCACCACGCCGCTCTCAGCAGCGGAAGACGCAGTGCAGGACGGTCAGCCCGGCCCCTCTGGACGCGGCCTTGGTGGAGCTGCCGGGCGCCGGGACACCGGAGGCCGTCGTGGCGACGGGAGTCATGGCGCCCGAGCTGAACGGCGGCAGCGGGCGGCCGGTGTGCTGGGGAACGCCGACGGAGGTCCGGGCGGTGCGCCGGGGCTGACCGCGCTCGGCCTCGCGCTTCGCCTTTTCCTCTTCACTCTCATAGCCGGGCTTGACGGCCGACGTGCTCGCGGACTTCGCGGCGGACGAGGCGGAGAACGCGGTCTTGGCCGCACCGGGCGCCGCCGCACCGCCACCCAGCAGGAAGGCCATGACCACCAGCAGGGCGGTCAGCGACATACGGCACAGGCGCAGCACGGGTATGCCCGCTACACAGGCGTCCTTCCGCATCATCGCCCCCCGTGGTTCGTCCGCACGGTTCCACTCTGCCTTCACAGTGCAGCATCCAGGTTTCGAGCGTGATAACGAGAAATGACGCCAAGTTTCCAGATTCCCCCGGAGAACAGCCGGGAACATCCGTACGGCGAAGGGAGGTTCATGCCCGTTCCGTTTCCGTAGGGGGAGCCGCGGGCGCGGTGACGGTGCGCGGCGGCCGGCGGGCCGCCCACGCGAGGACGGGGATGAGCGCCATCGCGAGGATGCCGCCGGCCAGTGCCAGCGTCGGGTAGCCGGCCAGTACGACGACCGGGCCCGAGAGCATCCCCCCGGTGGCGCCCGCGAGGGCGATCCCGACGTCCACCAGCCCCTGCGCCGACGCACGACGGGCGGGCGGCAGCGCGTCGGTGACCAGGGCGGTGCCGCTGACCAGCCCGAAGTTCCAGCCGAGGCCGAGCAGTACCAGTGCCGCGGCGAGGGCGGGCACAAAGTCCGGTGCCGCGGCGGCCACCACCCCGGCGGCGAGCAGGACCGGACCGGACGCGCCCGCGATCCACCGCCGGCCGACCCGGTCGACCAGCAGACCGGTGAGCGGGGAGGGCAGAAACATCGCTCCGACATGGAGGGCGATGACCCAGCCGGCCGCCTGCGTGCCATGGCCGTGTGCCTGCATGTGCACCGGCGTCATCGTCATCACGGCGATCATCACGAGCTGGGTGAGGACCATGATCCCGGTGCCGGTGACCACCCCGCGCCGGTCCGGCCGGGCAGCCGGCCCGCCGCAGGCCTCGTCCGCGGGGCTCTCGGCCGCCGTCCCGGCCTGCGTCGCGGCCAGCTTCTCGGCCAGCCGCAGCGGATCGGGCCGCAGCAGAACGGCCAGGACCACCGCGGCCGCCCCGAACGCGGCGACGGCCAGCAGGAACGGCCCGGCGAGCCGGGGGATGCCCCAGGAGTGTGCGACCCGGCCCGTCAGCGTCACCAGGTTGGGGCCGATCACCGCACCGAGCGTGGTGGCGAAGAGCACGGTGCTCACGGCCCGTCCGCGCCGTGCGGGCGAGGCCAGATCCGCACCCGCGTAACGTGCCATCAGGTTTGTCGCGGTGCCCGCTCCGTAGACGAAAAGGGACGCGAACAACAGCAGCGCCTGGCCGAGGGCGGCCGCCACCACGACCCCGAGGCTGCCCAGCGCCCCGACGGCGTAGCCGAGCGCAAGACCGGGGCGCCGGCCGCGGCGCCGGCAGACCTGGCCGATGCCGACGGCGCCGAGCGCGGCTCCGGCGGTGAACAGCGCACTGGGCACGCCCGCCAGGCCGGTCGAGCCGAGCATCTCTTCGGCGAGCAGCGCGCCGACGGTGATCCCCGCGGCGAGACCTGCGCCGCTGAGGATCTGGGAGAAGACCAGGACAGCCAGAATCCGCCGCTGTTCCGGTACTTCGCGCTCGGCGAGGTCAGCGTGGCGAGCCCTCATGATTCCTTCCGGTTCGTGGCGGACGGGGGCCGGCGAAGACAGGCTCTACGCGGTCGCGGTCGCGGTCGCGGTCGCGGACGCGGTCGCGGTCGTGGTCGCGGACGCGCTCGCCGTCGCCGTCGCGGTCGCCGACTCCGTCGGTTCCAGCGCCGCGATGTCCGCGAGCGACAGCCCCATCTGCTCATGGAGGAAGCGCACGATGGTCCAGTGCGGCAGCGCCCCCTCGTCGAACGGCCCGAATTCCCGGCAGTACAGCGGAATCCAGCGCAGCGCCTCTTCGAGGGCCTGCTCGCGGCCCGGCTCCTGCTGGTAGTCCTCGTAGGCGATGCTGCGGTGCTCGATGAAGAAGCGCCCCGGCAGCCGTTCCTCGCACAACGCCCGGTATTCGCCGGTCTGCAGGATGAGGTAGTGCCAGATCTCGTCGATGTCCTGCTCGACGGGCAGGAACAGACCGCTGAGCCGGTCGTGGTGCCGGGAGACGAGATAGAGATAGCGCAGGCACTCGGTGACCTGGCGCTCCACGAACTCTCGCGGCGCGGCGCTCTTGCCGTCGAAATACGTCACCACTTCGGTGTACAGCGCTTTACCGAGCAGGTCTGTGAGGGCGTCGGGGGATATCCGTGGCGGGGTGGTCATGCTTCTCCTGTCCGGGTGAGGAAGACGTCCGGGTGGGTCAGTGTCCGGTCGTGAGCCAGGCGTACTTTCCCGACGTCCCGATGGGGAGGTGCGGGCGGTGGTCGAGCCGGCAGCGCCGCCCGGTCAGTTCACCGACTGCTTCCTCCAGCGCCGCGGCCCGGGCGGGCTCGACGGGTGTGCCGTCGAACGTCGTGTACACCAGCCGTGCCGTCGCCTCGCCGGTCAGCCGCAACTGGTACAGGAAGACCTGCGGGGACGCCTCGCCGATGCACCGGTCGAGGTCGCCCTGCGCGACGGGACCGTGCGGAGTGTCGAGCAATTCCTTTTCACGACCGCAGAATTGGGAGATCTTTCCCGGGTCCGGCGTTCCGTCCAGGGTGCGTACACAGTCGCCCGAGCGGTACCGCACCAGCGGCATGAAGGGGTTGCGCACACTGGTGACGATGAGCTGGTGGATCGTGCTGCCGTCGGCGACCGGATGGAGTTCGACGCTCATTTTGCCGAGATGCGGCCGGTAGGTGCCGCGGCGGTCGCTGAAGTAGAGATAGCCGAGCTCGGTGCTGCCGAACAGGTCGATGACCGGGCAGGCGAAGTGCTGGTGCAGAAAACGCCGGACGTTCACCGGGGTGTACTCGTAGGCGTGGATGATGCTGGCGGGCGGCGGGAAGTCGTCCCACAGCCCCCATGCGGCGACCTTCCGCAGCAGATGCGCCAGGTGATAGCCGGAGCAGTCGAGGTGGTACCAGCCGCGCGGGTGCGCTTGCGCGGCGGTCCGGATCTCCCGGAGCATCCGCACCACCTCGTCGCGCTCCCACAGCGCCGGATCGAGCCGCAGATTGAGGTAGCAGGTACGCGCATCGAGCTGCCGGTCGGCGAGGGCGGGCACCGGATCCGGCGGAGTACCGCGCCGGGCGGCATTGACCCGCGCCACGTGTTCCGTGGCCAGCACCGTGGTCAGGGAGACCCGCCGGCAGCCTGATTCCCAGGTGTCGGCGATATCGGGATGTTCACTCCACAGCCGGTAGTAGGAGTGCAGCAGGAAATACGGGGGCCGGATGATCTGCATCCGGGCGTGGTGGGTGCCGGTGGAGAGAACGAACTCCGCCTCCCCGGACTCCAGGGCCGCGGCCAGCCGGGGGGTCATCCAGTTGTCGGGGAAGCCGCGCGCGATCTCCGGCTTGTCGAGCAGGGGGAAGTGGCCTTTCGCCAGCGACGCACGGTAGATCGGTATGTCGCGGATCTGCTCGATGACCTCGGCGGTCGGCTGACCATCCATGGATTCCTCGTCCTTGGTCGGGAGACGGTGCCCACACGGGAAGGCAGGGGGTGGTGCCCGGAGCGGGCCGGTGGCCGGGGGCGGGGGTGGCCCGCTCCCGGTGATCGCCGGTCCGCTCCGGGCACCTGAGCCGCGAGGGTCAGGAGATGCAGCCGGCCTTGGGTGCGGCGCTGATGCAGCCCGCCTTCGGCGCCGCGCTGATGCAACCGTTCTTCGCCGTCTGCTGTGCGGAGTTGGCGGCCAGCCAGCTCTGCCAGACGTGGTCCTGGGCCATCTTCTTGATGAGCTGCTCCATGGGAACCTCCGGTGAGATTGCGGAAGACGAACCGGGCATACGGCGCTGACCTGCGCTGATGCCGCACCATCGAAGGTAAAAGTATGACCAAGTGAATGTCAATTAACGGCAATGTCGCGGTCCGCGGAAGTGTGTGGAGTGCGCCAACTTTGGCGGGATTCCGTCGAGATGATCTTCAGGCGGAACTAACTGACGGCCTGTCAACTCGTGTCTCGGGCGCGCATTGGGCCGCACGGCGGCCGCGATCGGGTGACCCCTGGCGCGGCTCCGGAGTCGGACGGCCGCCCGTGAGGAACGATCACGACCAATCACCCGCTGACCGGTTCCAGCCCCAGGGGAGTCCGCTGTGCGCATTCTGCTCATCGCCGGCGCGTTCAACAGCCTGACGCAGCGCGTCTACGCGGAACTCGGCGAGCGAGGGCACCACGTGGGTGTGGAGCTGGTGACGCGCGGGACGCCGCTCCTTGAGGCCGTACGCCGGCACGCCCCCGACCTGATCGTGGCACCGATGCTCAAGACGGCCGTGCCCCACGAGGTGTGGTCGGCGTACACCTGCCTGATCGTGCACCCCGGGCCCGTCGGCGACCGCGGCCCGTCCTCGGTGGACTGGGCGGTGCACCTGGGCGCCGACCGGTGGGGGGTCACGGTCCTGCAGGCCAATGACGAGATGGATGCCGGCGACATCTGGGCGGCGGCCGACTTCCCCGTACCCGAGGTCGGCAAGAGCGACCTGTACCGCAACGAGATCGCCGACGGTGCGGTCGAAGCGGTGCTGACGGCCGTTGCCCGGGTGGCCTCCGGCACCCACCGGCCGCAGCCGCAGGCCACCCTGCCCGACGCCGCGCGGCCCGGCCGCCCCCGCCCGCCCTTCCGTCAGGAGCTGCGCCGGATCGACTGGCGGTCCGACCCCACCGATACCGTCGTACGCACGCTGCGTGCCGCCGATTCACAGCCAGGTGTCCGTGATGAACTCCTCGGCGAGCGCTGGTATTTGCACGGGGGCCACCCCGAGGACACCCTGACGGGCCGGCCCGGTGAGCTGCTCGCCACCCGGGGCGGTGCGATCTGCCGGGCGACGGCCGACGGCGCGGTATGGATCCCGGAGCTGCGGGCGCCCCGCGCGCCGGGGGAGCCCGGCACCCCCAAGCTGCCCGCCACACTGGCGCTGGGTGACCGCCTCCCGCGGCTCCCGGAGATCCCGGCCCCGCTCGACCCCGGCGGCGGCCCCCGTACCTGGAGCGACATCCGTTACCGCGAGGACGGGCCGGCCGGCTTCCTGGAGTTCTCCTTTCCCGGCGGTGCGATGAGTACCGGTCACTGCCGGCGCCTGCTCGCCGCCTACCGCCACGCCTGTGCCCGGCCGACCTCCGTGCTGGTCCTCGGCGGCCGCCGGGACTTCTTCTCCAACGGCATCCATCTCCATGTCATCGAGGCCGCCGCCGACCCCGCCGAGGAGTCCTGGGCCAATATCAACGCCATGGACGACCTGGTGCATGCCGTCCTGACCACCACGGACCGGCTGGTGGTCGCCGCGCTCGGCGGCAATGCCGCGGCGGGCGGGGCGATGCTGGCCCTCGCCGCCGACGAGGTGTGGTGCCGCTCGGCCGTGGTGCTCAACCCGCATTACCGGCTGATGGGGCTCTACGGTTCCGAGTACTGGACCTACACGCTGCCCGGCCGGGCAGGCCCCGAGGTGGCCGGGCAGCTGATGGCCCGCGCCCTGCCGATGACCGCGGCGGCCGGTGCGCGGCTCGGCCTGGTCGACCGGATCATCGACTGCACCGCGCAGGACTTCGCCGCACAGACCGCCCGCCTCGCCGTCCGGCTGGCATCGGCTTCCGCGACCCAGGCCCGTATCGCCACGAAGAAGGCGTCCCGGGAGCGCGACGAGGCCGAGCGGCCGCTCGCCGCCTACCGGGAGGATGAACTGGCCCGTATGCACCGCACCTTCTTCGACCCTGACGAGCCGTATCACGCCCTGCGCCGGGCCTTCGTACGCAAGGAACCCGCGGCCGGAGCCCCCGCACACCTGAACACCTCACCCGCCGGGACCTGAGGGGGACGGCCCCGGTCCGTGGCCGTGAGTGCCGCGTGAGTGCCGGGGAACGGCGGGCGGGCCGGGCCTCCCGGCAGGCCGGGCCGGTGGCCGATTTCCGTCGGTCGCCGGCCCGCTGTCTGCGTCCACGGGGGCTGGCGGCGGGCTGGTGACGGCTGCGGCGGCGGGTCAGTCGCGGCCGTCGGCCTGTGCGGCAGGCAGGTACTTGTAGCCGATGCCGAAGACCGTGCTGATGGTGTCGCGCAGGCCGGGCCCCAGGCGTCGGCGCAGACGGGCGATGTGGACATCGACCGTGCGGGTGCTGGACTGGCAGTTGGGCCAGACGGCGTCCATCAGCTGTTCCCGGGTGAAGGCGCGCCGGGGGTGCAGCACAAGGTGGGCGAGCAGGTCGAATTCCAGTCGTGGCAGATCGAGTTGGCGCCCTCTGATGAAGACCGTCCGGGCCGCGGTGTCGATGTGTACCGGGTCCAGCCGGGTCCGGCCGGCCGGAGGCTCCCCGGAGTGGGACGGCTCCCCGAGGTGGGACGGCTCCTCGCCCGGCGGCGCAAGGATGATGTGGACCTCGTCGGACGGCAGCCGGTGCACCGATACGGGTTCCAGGTCGTGCAGGGTCAATTGCCACTTTCCGTCGGGTAGCCGGTCGACCGCCAGGGGTGGCCCTTCGCCGGGCCCGGCTGTGAGCGGCCGGACGACGTCGGCGTCCGGACGCAACGCAAGCGGGGTCGTCGAGGAGTTCATAAACATGATCTGGGCCCATTCCTCTTGCAAAGCAGGCGTGTACGGACAGACATGGCGGTGCTCGACGTTCAGGGGTGCTGAGGTGCTACGCAGCGATCGCGAGGCGGTCCGGTGGTCGTGCGGGGCGGCGGCCAGACACTTGTGGTGCAGGTGCGCCCATCGGGGGCGATCGCTCCGCTCGTACCGCAGGAACGCTCGCGCCCATGCCCGTACCCAGCCGTGACGTGGTGTGAAGTCACGGCCTCCGGTCCAGTCGAACGCTACATGTAATCGCGTGCTTCCGGAAAGTAGCGTCCGCTAATTCGGTTGCTCTTGAGCCGACTTCGTGTTGGGGCGGCGCCCGCCCGGGCGGCGAGCCGGCCCGTGGCTTCCGGGTGCCCGCTGTTCCGTTGCCCAAGCGCGTCAGGAATTCATTGAATGTTGATGATTCGGGGTGCTCGTGGGGCTGCGTGGGCCCGGTGGCGGTCTCCGCGCTGACGGTGCGGGTGGTGCGAAGCGGGTCACGCCTCCAGGGGTGAGGGGTGCGCTCGCCGGGGCGGGCGCGCGCCCGTCGGTCCCGGCCGCCGCGTCACCCCGACCGGCATGGCCGGAAAAGTTCCTTGAACTGGCCGAGAGTCGGGGGCGCGCTCGGCATCCAGGGAAGTGGCAGATACGGAGGGGTAGTCGGCGACGATGCCCAGTTGTGAAGGCGCTGTGGGCATGTGAATATGCCAAATAAACGCGCGGTGATGAACGGGGGTGCAAAGCAAGGAGGTTCGGAAGGCTGGCCGAGAAGTTGTTTCTTTTTCAATCTCATCGAGACTAAAAGGTGCGGAACCAGATATTCCAGGCGACTTGTTTTCGCAGGGAGTTGGGGGTGAGTAGGGTGTGGCTCGCTGTCACTTGACCAGTGGCAGGGTCCGGCTGAATTCGGCGCAGCCGGAATGCGGTGTGGGGGATGACGCCTTCGTGACCGGGAGGGGACCATGGCGGCCGGCTCTTTCGAGGGACAGTACGTGTGGAGTCCGGCTGCCAATGACCGGGCGCTGGCGCGCGCGTGTATGGACGTCCGGACCGGACGGTACTTGAGCGCGCACGAAGTTCTGCGGGAAGCCCGGGACAATTTCGAGGTGCGCGCCCACCGGTCCCTGGTGCTGGCGTCCGTCGCCGCCGACTCGGATCTGGCCGAGCGCTGGCTTGCCGAAGAGCCGGGACCGGAGGCGGCGCTGCTCTGGGCCCGGGTGGCGATGCTCCGTGCGCTGCGGATGGCCGACGCCGGTGACCGGCGGCAGGGCGCCCTGGCCCGGATAGCGCGGTCGGCGTGTGAGCGGGCCGCGAAGCTGCTCCCCGAGGACCCCACGCCCTGGGTGGCGCAACTGGCGCTGACGCGCCTCGACCGCCCGCAGGACCCGGCACCGCAGGGGCTGCTGACCGCTCCGACGGGGCCCTGGTACCTCTTCGCGCACATCCTCCGGCTCGACCCCTGGCACCGCGAGGCGCACCACCGCTTCTTGTCCTTCTTCTTCACCCGCTACGGCGGTTCGTCCAGTGCGAGCTGGGACGTTGCCGCGTTCCTGAGCCAGCGGGCCCCCGCCGCCTCGCCGCTGCGGCTGCTGCCGCTGGTGGCGCTGGTCGAGGACTACAACCCGTCCGAACTGCTCGCGGACCACACCTGGGAGCAGCCCCAGTGGATCTCAGCGGCCATGGGTGTCTACCGGAACTGGTTCCCACAGGTGGCCGGTTACCTTTTCACGCCGGTGCTGGATCTGGCGTATCTGGCCCACGCGCTGCACATGGCGAAACGTGAATTCGAGGCGCGGGAAGTCTTTACGGCCATGGGGCCGTATGCCTCGCGTATGCCCTGGAGTGCATTCGGCGATCCGGAAGAGCAATTGACCAGGGCAAGGCGCTCCTGCGGGCTCCCCGTACCCCATGGCGGCTGATTCATGAGAAGGCCCGAGCCGTACCGAATGCGACACCGGAAAAGGCTCACCGCTTCCACTCCACCCGTTCATCAGATGGACCAGATCGACCCGTTCCATTGTCCCCCCGGTTCCCCCCAGAAAGGTTGCGGTCGTGTCCGAGCGTACGTCCCCATCTCGCTCGCAAAACCCCCACACGGCAGACCCCGTCACCCTCGACGATGACGCCACGCTCCATGCCATGGGCTATCCGCGGAAACTCACCCGCCGATTCCGCGCGTTCGACAATTTCGCCATTTCCTTCACCATCATCAACATCATCTCCGGGATCTTCTCCTCCTTCGGCTTCGGTATGAACGCCGGCGGCCCGCGGGTGCTGATCTTCGGCTGGGTCGCCGTGTCGGTCATGGTGCTGTTCGTCGGTGCCGCGATGGGGGAGATTGCCTCCGCCTACCCGACCAGCGGCGCGCTCTACTTCTCGGCCGGCAAGCTGGCCAAGCGGCATCAGGGCGCCTGGTCCTGGTACACGGGCTGGCTGAACTTCGTGGGCCAGGTCGGCGGCACCGCCGCCACCAACTTCGCCGCCGCCACCTTCATCCAGGCGTTCGTCTCCATGCAGTGGCCGTCCTACGAGCCGACACCCCAGCAGACCGTCGGTATCACCGCGGCCATCCTTCTCGTCCAGGCGCTGGCCAACACCTATACGGTGCGACTGGTTGCCGTGGTGAACCGTATTTCCGTGTGGTGGCTGCTGATCGGCATGGTGGTGATCGTCGGCGCGCTGGCGCTGATCCCCGGCCATCACCAACCGCCTTCGTTCGCACTGCACTTCGTCAACAACACCGGCTTCACCCATGCGTTGTACGGCGGAATGCTGGGTCTGCTCGTCACCAGTTGGACCTTCACCGGGTTCGACGGCAGTTTCCACATGTCTGAAGAAACGGTGAAGGCCACTGTCAATGCCCCCAGGGGCATCATGCGAGCAATCAGTTACTCCGCGATCACCGGACTGATCCTCATGCTCGCCCTGGTGTACGCGATCCGTGACTACGGCCATGCCGCGAGTGCCGAGGCGCCGCCGGTACAGATTCTCGTGGACGCGCTCGGCCAAAGCACCGCCCAGTTCCTGCTGCTGATCGTTATCGGCGCCATGCTCTTCTGCGGTCTTGCCAACATGACCAGCAATACCCGGCAGATCTTTGCCTTCTCCCGGGACGGGGCGATGCCCGGCTCCCGTTGGTGGCATTCGGTGTCCGCGCGCACCCGTACGCCCGTCAAGGCCGTCTGGCTCGCCGCGGTCTGCCCGCTGGTGCTGGTGCTGCCCGGCTGGTGGTCCCACACCGCCTTCACCGCCGTGGTGAGCGTCAACGTCGTCGGCCTGTTCCTCGCCTACGCCGTCCCCATCTTCCTGCGGCTGCGGCTCGACGACTTCCAGGCCGGACCGTGGAACCTCGGCCGCTACGGCAAGCCCGTCGCGGCGATCGCCGTGGCCTGGATCCTGATCAGCAATGTGCTGTTCATGCTGCCCCAGGCGTCCCCGATCACCCCCGCCTCGTTCAACTACGCGCCCATCGCGCTGGCGGTGGTACTGGTCATCGCCACCGTCTGGTGGTTCGCCACCGCCCGACGGCGCTTCCAGGGGCCCGTCAGCTACGGCCGTCCCGACGAGGTCGCCGCGATGGACCTGATCTAGGGACGGCGACCACAGAGCCGGACCATCTCCTGCCCGTGGCGGGCTCGCGCGGAAGGGCCGGACCGGCCGCGCTCTCCCCGGCCGGCCCGGCCGCGCGCCGCCACCGGGCACCGGTGGCGGCGGGCTCCCTACGGGCCGACCGTGCCGTCGATGGCCTCGCGGAGGAAGTCCGCATGGCCGTTGTGGCGGGCGTATTCATGGATCAGGTGCAGCATCACCAGGCGCAGGGAGACATGTTCACCCCAACGGGGCTGGTAGCCCGTGACATCGAGCGATGCCGCCTCCCGCTCGATGCGCCGGGCGTGTGCCACCTCGGTCTGCCAGGCTTCGAAGGCCTCCTCGCGCGTGGCCGTGGTCGCGTCGTACGCCACCTGGAAGTCGCCCTCGGCCGACCACACGAGCGGGATGTCCTCGCCGGCGATCACCCGGCGGAACCAGGTGCGCTCCACCTCCGCCATGTGCCGCACCAGGCCGAGCAGGGAGAGCGTGGACGGCGGGCTCGACCGGCGCCTGAGGTCCTCGTCGGAGAGGCCGTCGGTCTTCATGGCGAGCGTGGCGCGGTGGAAGTCGAGGCAGGACCGCAGGGTCTCCCGCTCGTTGGCGCGGACGGGCGGCGAGACGCGTTCGGTGGTCACGGTGGATTCCTTTTCGCGGCGAGTCCCCGAGGACTGGGCGGGTGGGCGGACAGGCAGGGCTGAGCGGTGCCGCAGCGATGCAGGGCGGCCGTGGTCGAGGGATCTTCCCGAGCGCCGGGGGCCGCCGCAAGCGGTTTACGGTGTTTCCCTCCTGGTGAGTGAGTCGCCCGGCGGCTGACCTCGGCCGCGTAGGCGGCCCAGTCTCCAGCAGCGGCTCGCTGCAATGTGACGGCGACTGATGTCGATGCCGGGGGTGCGGGCGAGGACCGCGGCGGGCAGCTCGCCGGCGAGCTGGAAACAGCGCCGTCCAGCGGGCTTCCCCGGATGCCGAGCGTGCGGAGCCTTTCGCCCATGCCCCAGGCACTGATCGGTCGGCCGGGCTGGCCGCCGGGGAAGAGCCAGGGTGACTCTGTCCGGCGGAGGCGAACAAACTGCGCGGGTGGGCTACGTCCGCCGGCATGGGGCGGGGCGCGTCACTTCTCGGCCGTGCCGGGTTCCCCGCTCATGGATTCCTGGTAGACGTCCGCATAGGTCGGAGCGTCCTTGATCAGGTCGTCGCAGAACGCGGCGACGTCGTTGCCGATGAGTTCCAAGACCCCCTTGCCCGCGGCGACGCCCTCCTCGAAGAAGTCGACGATCCCGGGGAGCAGGGGTCCGTCAGGCAGGCCGATCGGTCCGACCTTGAACAGGTACCTCTGCATCTCCTTGCAGGCGATCTGGTAGTCCGGCGGGAGCCCCTTGACCCGAGCCATGTGCGCCCGCCACTGCTTCTTGCCCTCGATGATGTCCTGGACGCTCACGTCAGCCTCCCAGCCGGCCCAATTTCCTTGCGACGTTCCGGTTCAACTGCTCGCGCCACCGGTCGCGACAGGATCGCGTCCCTTCTCCACCGGCCAGCGCCGCGCAAAAGCCTCGGATGTCATCGCCGAGCACTTCGTGGACGCTCTGCCCGTCGGCCGCTGTTACTTCGAGCAGCCCCAGGGCGGCGTCGAGGACCGGCGTCAGGTTGCGGCCGGTGAAGCCCGTATGGGGGAGGAGGTGGCCCTTGATCTGTTCCCACGCGGCCCGGTAGTCGTCTGGCAGGGCCTCGGCCCGGGCTTCGAGCGCCTTCCATTCGCTGGTGAGATCGCCGCCTGTGATGGTCTCCCAGAAGTTCATCTCGCCCCCTCCTTGAGCCTGTCGATGCGTGATGAGACGTACTGCCATTTCGCCCAGAACTTCGCGAGTTCCTCGCGTCCGGCGTCGTTGAGCGCGTAGAACTTGCGCGGCGGACCGACCCCGGATGGTCGTTTCGTCACCTGGACGAGTCCGTTCCTCTCCAGCCGCAGCAAGATGGTGTACACCGTCCCCTCGATGACGTCGGCGAAGCCGAGCTCGTTCAGCTGACGGGTGATGGCGTACCCGTAGGTTTCCTCGCTGCCGATGATTTCGAGCACGCACCCTTCGAGCGTGCCCTTCAGCATCTCCGTCAGGTCGTCCATCGCGGGTCCTCCTCAGCCTCTCGGTACAACGTGCTACCGAGTACCGCTATACGGTATCACCGAGTAGTGGAGCTGGAGGCATCTCCGTGGGCGCGGACCCGGGACCGATCTGCGAGGACCCAGGGCCCGCGGTGGCGGCTACCTCATCGGCCCGGCTCCGTGGTCGGCGGGGGCTCGTACGTCATCAGCGCAACGCCCCGGTCCTCGGCCTCCCCAGGCGGCTTGCCGGCCAGTTCGCGCCTTTGGGTGAACGACCGAATGACGACAGGCGCGGCGCGCGTCCGATGAAACGGGCCCTTTTCGGGGCCCGTTGGCGGCGCGAATCCCATCAGGTCGGTGGGTGATCGATGACAGGGTTTGGCGGCAGACAGGGGCCGATCCGCCGTACGGAAGGGGCCCCGGATGGCGAACCTGGTCTGCAAGCGGGTCGAGACCGACCAGCAGTCAACCGACCGGCAGAGCGTCATCCCGGGCGAGGCGGGGATCGAGGACCCCACCCCGTCCGAGGAGGAGTCCGACACCTTCAGCCGCCTCCACCCGCTCCCACGCACGAAGTTCGGCGAACTGCCCGGCGTACGCGCGGCCGGGCGGCACCGTGCACATCTCCAAAATGTTCCGCCTCGTACACGGCACCGGGCGCATCCTCGACGGGCCCGAGGTCCTGCGCCCGTGACCGCCTCGCCGTGCGCAGGCACGACGGACCGCCCGTCCGCGGCCGTGGCGCCTACCGTGCCGCGGGACGGGCGGTCCTCCCTGCCCGGCCCGCTCACTCAGTCGGCGGCCGTCACGGCAGATACCGCTCGATGGCGCCGGGCCCCTCCTCGGCCATCAGGCGCCTGGCCCATTCCAGGCTCGACGGGGTGGGTTCGCGCCCGGACGCCTTCACCAGGTCCTCCGGGTCGTAGGGCCGCTCGCTACCGGTGTACAGCTCGACCGGGTGCCGCTCGGCCGACGTGTCACTGCCATTGGTCGTCACAGGTCCTCCTCTGTCCGCGCCCGCCGGGTCGCCGGGACCTCGCTTGGTTCCATCATGGGACCGCCTCCGAACACCCGCACGCCATGCGCCGGGCCGATTCGTGCCGGACCTCCTCAGGCCGGTCAGCCGGCCGGGCGCGGAGCCCCGGGATAGTGCGGCGGAAACGCCTGTTCCGTCCAGATCGTCTTGCCGTACGGCGTGTAGCGCGTGCCCCAGCGCTGCACCAGTTGCGCGACGATGAAAAGCCCCCGCCCGCCCTCGTCGTCGCTGGCGCTGTGCCGCAGGTGGGGCGAGGTGTGACCGGTGTCCGACACCTCGGTCAGCAGGGTCCGGTCACGCAGCAGCCGCAGGTGCAGTGGCCCCGACGCATGCCGTACGGCGTTCGTGACCAGCTCGCTGACCACAAGTTCCGTTGTGTAGGACAGTTCCTCCAGGCCCCACTCCAGCAGCTGTCCGGTGGCCCGCTCACGGGCCTTGCCCACCGCGGCCGGCTCGGCGGGCAGTTCCCAGGCCGCCACCTGCCGGGCGTCCAGCTCACGGGTGCGCACCAACAGCAGGGCCGAGTCATCGACGGCAGGACCGTCCGGCAGCAGCTCCGCCAGCGTGTGGATACACAGCTCGTCCAGCGGCCTGCGGTGATCGCTCAGCACCCGGCCCAGGATTGCCAGTCCCTCGTCGATGTCCCGGTCACGTCCCTCGACCAGCCCGTTCGTGAACAGCGCGAGCAGGCTGCCGACCGGCAGCTCGATGTCCAGGGATTCGAACGGCAGGCCCCCGAGGCCCAGCGGCGGACCGGCCGGCAGGTCCGGGAAGTACAGGCCGCCCTCCGCATCGACGACGGCCGGCGGCAGATGCCCGGCCCGCGCCATGGTGCACCGCCGTGACACCGGGTCGTAGACCGCGTACAGGCAGGTCACTCCGGTGGCCACATCGTCCGGGCCGGCGTCCGTGCCGGCCATTGCGGCCTGCTCCTCCGCGGTCTGTCCCACCAGGTCGTCCAGCCGGCTCAGCAGCTCGTCGGGGGAGAGGTCCAGCCGGGCGAGGGCGCGTACGGTCGTCCGCAGCCGTCCCATGGTCGCCGCCGCCTGGAGGCCGTGGCCGACCACGTCCCCGACGACCAGGCCGACCCGGGTGCCCGACAGGCCGATGACGTCGAACCAGTCGCCGCCTACTCCGGCCCGCTCGTCGCTCGGCAGGTAGCGGTAGGCAAGGTCGACGGCGGACTGGGCCGGCAGATGCTGCGGCAGCAGATTGCGCTGCAGGGTCAGCGCGGCGGTGTGCTCCCGGGTGAAACGGCGGGCGTTGTCCAGGCATACCGCCGTCCGGATGACCAGCTCGTCGGCGAGCTCGGTCTCCTCCTTGTCGAAGACCGACGGGGCGGCGCGGAGGAAGGTGACCAGCCCCATCAGGGCGCCGCCGGCCCGCAGGGGCACGACCATGGTGCCCTCCTCGCGCACCGTGCCGCCGGAGGACAGGCTGCGGTACTGCAGCGAGCCGGGCGGGTACTCGACGCGGTGCGGGCCCTGCAGCGGACCGTCCGGGGCGTGGTCGGCGGTGCGGGTGGCCACCCGCACCAGGGCCGGCAGGGTGCCGTCGACGGCTTCCGGCTCCCCGCCGTTCAGGACGGACCGCATCACGTCGACGATGACCATGGAGGCGAAGGCGGGCACCGCCACCTTGGTGATCTCCCGCGCGGTGACGGTCATATCGAGCGTGGTGCCGATCCGGGCGCCGGCCTCCACCAGCAGGTTCAGCCGGCGCTGCGCCTGGTAGCGGCCGCTGATGTCGAAGGCGTCCTCGCACACCCCGAGCACCCGGCCCTGGGCGTCCTGCAGCCGGTAGTAGGAGCAGGACCAGACGTGATCGGACCCCGGGTCGGAGGGCTTGTGGCCGACGAAGTGCAGATCGAGGACCGGTTCGCCGGTGGCGAGAACCTGACGCATCACCGCGTCGAGGGTGCGCGGGTACCCCTCGGTCACAAACTGGCCGTCCGGGTAGAGCTCATCGGCCCGCGCACCGAGGAACTCCTCCACCGGCAGTCCGATCTCCCGGGTGTAGGCGCCGTTCGCCCAGACCAGCCGCAGCTCGGTGTCATAGATCCCCAGGCCCACCGGAGACTGGGTGGCCAGACCGTGCAACATCGCCTGGCGGGACTCCCACAACCGGTGCTCGTCCAGATCGGCGGCCACCAGGACACGGGCCGGCCGGGCACCGGCGTTCTCGGACGCCTCGGACGCCTCGGACGCCTCGGACGCCTCGGACACCTCGGACACCTGGGCGACCTCACGGACGTCGGCCAGCGGGCAGCTCGTGACGGCCATCCGCAGCATCCGGCCGTCACGGTGCCGCAGCGTGTGCGCCTGGCTGCCGCTCGGTGAGGACTCGGACGCGGGGGAGGCCGGTGCCGGACCGGCCGGCAGCAGTGTCGCGACGGGGTGCCCGATGATCTCCTCCGGGGTGTACCCGAGGAGCCGCTGGGCCGCCGGGCTCCACCCGATGATCCGGTCCTGGGCGTCCAGAACCGCTGTGGCCGCCCTGGCGACGTCGAGGGGACCACGGAAATCGGCGCTCTCCGCCGCGTTCCATGCGTTCATGGCATCAACCCAGCCCGGTTCAGTATCTACAGCATCGAGCCTGATCAAGAGCGGCACAACTGCGCTGCCGCGGGGGACGCGCCCTTGGTGCGGCCCTGCCCCGTCGCTGGCAGAGTGGGAAGGGGCGCAGAGCAACAGGAGGCAGATGTCATGTCGGCCCATGGCCCGGCCACTCCGGTACGTGGCGCTCCGTGCTGGGTCAGTCTGATGGCGCGCGATCTGGAATCCGCGCAGGATTTCTACTCCGCCGTCCTGGGCTGGCGGTTCCGTCCGGCCAGCCTCGGTGAGGAGTTCTCCGTCGCGGTGGCCGACGGGCAGCCGGTCGCCGGCATCGGTGCCCTCGCCCAGAGCTTTCAGGTCGCCGTGGCCTGGACCTCCTACTTTGCGGTGGAGAACGCCGACGACACCGCGGACCGGATCCGCGAGCGCGGAGCGACCGTCGCCGTCGGCCCGCTCAAGCTCGGCCCCGGACGCGCCGCCCTCGCCGCCGACCCCGACGGCGCCACCTTCGGCTTCTGGGAGGGCCAGACCCTGGCGTGGTCGGTCGGACGGGGCGCCGCACCCGCCCTGCTCGAACTGCGCACCCGGGACGGGTTCGCGGCCGCCATCTTCTATGCGGAGGTCTTCGGCTGGGCCTCCGGGGAGCCGGGCGGCTGCGATGTGACCTACGAACACGATCAGGTCCTCGTCCGGGACGGTCAGCACACCGTCGCCACCCTGCGGGGCGGTGCCGTCGAGTCCGCCCCGGACCCGCGGGTGCGGCCCCGCTGGCACGTCCACTTCCCGGTCCGCGAGATCGAGAAGGTGACGGCCGCCGCGGTGTCCGCAGGCGGAACCGTCACCCCCGTGACGCCGACCGAGGACGGCAAGGGCCAACAGGCCGTCATCCGTGACCCCGACGGCGGCCTCTTCACCGTCGTCTCTTACTACTGAGGTCTGGTCCGGTATTACGGAGGCCTGTTCCGGCTTGAGGTCTGTTCCGGTCCGAGGTCTGTTCCGGTCCGCGGCCTGTTCCGGTCCGAGGCTTCCGTACGCAACGGCCCCGCCCTCCTGCGCAGTTGCAGAGGACGGGGCCGAGGGCACAGAGGGATCCCGGGGATCAGGGGATCAAGGGGGCAGAGGTCAGTTCAGCGCATCACCGCTGCCGCCGGCTCCCGGGTCCTGGGCGCCCGTACCGGGGTCCTGGGCACCGGCACCGGCGTCTCCCGCGCCCGCGCTTCCGGCATCCCCGGCTCCGGCGCTTCCGGCTCCGGCGTCGCCGGCTCCGGCGCCACCCGCTGCCGCGTCGCCGCCACCTGCTGCCGCGTCACCGCCGCCCGCTGCGGCATCGCCGCCACCTGCTGCTGCGTCACCGCCGCCACCTGCTGCGTCACCGCCGCCCGCTGCGGCGCCACCGCCACCTGCTGCCGCGTCACCGCCGCCCGCGCCGCCGCCCCCGGCGCCGATCTCGGCTCCCGTGGCCTTGAGCGCGTCGGTGACCGGCTGGAAGAAGGTCTCGCCGCCCGCGGTGCAGTCGCCGCTGCCGCCGGAGGTCAGCCCGACCGCCGAGTCGCCGGAGAACATCGAGCCGCCGCTGTCGCCGGGCTCCGCGCAGACATCCGTCTGTATGAGGCCGTTGACGATGTCGCCGTTGCCGTAGTTCACCGTCGCATCGAGGCCGGTGACCGTGCCGTCGTGCAGGCCGGTGGTGCTGCCCGAGCGCTGCACCTTCATCCCGACGGCGGCCTCCGCGGCCTTGGTGATCTTCTGGGTGGTGCCGTCCCCCTTGTCGACCGCGCTCTCCGGCTGGGCGCCCTTGTCGTCGTAGGTGACCAGCGCGAAGTCCGTCTTGGGGAACTTGGAGTCGGCCACCGTGCCCAGCGGCTGGCTGCCGCCCTGGTCGGCCGTCCAGGTCTTGGAGTCGTTGCCGCAGTGACCGGCCGTCAGGAACGCCGGTGCGCCCTTGACCGTGACATTGAAACCGAGCGAGCAGCGTGCGTTACCGCCGAAGATCGCGCTGCCACCGACCGGCCCCGCGGCCTGCCCGCCACCGGCTCCACCGGCTCCACCGTCATCGCCGGCGCCGCCCGCGGCCTGCCCGCCGTCGCCGCCGCCGGCCGCTCCGTCGCCGCCGCCGGCCGCTCCGGCACCGCCGCCGGCCGCTCCCGCGTCGCCGCCGCCCGCCGCTCCGGCACCGCCCGCCGCCTGCCCGCCGCCGGCCGCGCCCCCCGCCGCACTCCCCGCGTCCCCGCCGTCGTACCGCTTGAACTCGCCCTGAGACCGCTTGACGGTGACCATGCCTGCGCCCATGCCACTCGTGGCCTTGTTGAGCGTGGTCATCTTTGCGCCGGTAACGGTTCTGTCGGCGAGCACCACGATCTTGTTGGTCTTCGGGTCGATCGACCACGCCGTACCGGGCACCGAGGCGGAGTTGCGCAGAGTCGCCGCACCGGCCTTCAGCGCGGTCATGCTGTTGTGCACGACCTTGGCGACGGCGCCCTTGGCCGTGACGCTCTTGGCGTCGTCCTCCGACAGCACGTTCATGACCAGGTGGCCGTTCGCGCTGTCCAGGTACCAGCCGGCGCCCTTGTCCCCCAGGTCCGCCTTCAGGGACGCCGCCAGCTGCGTGGCCGAGTGGGCGCTGAGCGTCTTCGGGGCCGCCGGCTGGTCCGTGCTCGCGTTGGCGTTGGGGAGCAGGATCGCTGCGGCCGCGATGGCGGCCGCCGCGGCGCCGACGACGACGCCGGTCCGCTTGTTCACATGTCGGTGGCTCAATTCACTGACCTCCAGGGACGCACAGGAACGGGGCACACGGGCGACCGCGGTGCGTCGCGCCGGCACCCGTGTGTTGCTGCCACTCAGTCCTACGTAGCCCCGTGCATCCGGGTCTCACGGCCACTCAAGCTGTGATGAATTCCGACGCTTGCGGTGGCGAACGTTTACACTCCCGCACCGGCCGCGCGGCCCCCGGCACCCTCCCCTGCCACCTCACCCGGACCACCGGCACCAGCCCCGAGCTGCGGGTTCGTCGGTGCTGCCGGCCTGGCGCGGGCGCGTGACCGCCCTCACGTCCGGGGTCGTGCACCCCGGTGCCCATGGGGCGTAAAGGGCAACTGTGACCGTGCTTAAGAAATCCTCGATGGACCGGGCGGCCCTCGTAGGGAAGATTTCCTGACGAAGATCGGGTTGCCGGGACGGGCACCCGGCAGGGTCACACTCACGTACGGGAGCCGTTGCGGTGAAGGCACTGGTCAAGCAGAAAGCGGAGCCGGGACTCTGGCTCATGGACGTGCCGGAGCCGGCCGTCGGCCCGGGGGATGTCCTGATCAAGGTGCTGCGCACCGGCATCTGCGGCACCGATCTGCACATCCGCGCATGGGACGGCTGGGCCCAGCAGTCCATCGGCACCCCGCTGACGATCGGTCATGAATTCGTCGGTGAGGTGGTGGCGACCGGCCGCGATGTGGCCGAGGTCAAGACCGGCGATCTGGTGAGCGGCGAGGGCCACCTCGTCTGCGGCAAGTGCCGCAACTGTCTGGCCGGCCGCCGCCATCTGTGCCGCGCCACCGTCGGCCTCGGCGTCGGCCGGGACGGCGCGTTCGCCGAGTACGTGGCGCTGCCCGCCACCAATGTGTGGGTGCACCGTGTGCCCGTCGACCTCGATATCGCCGCCGTCTTCGACCCCTTCGGCAATGCCGTGCACACCGCGCTGTCGTTCCCGCTGGTCGGCGAGGACGTACTGATCACCGGCGCCGGGCCGATCGGCATCATGGCCGCGGCCGTCGCCCGGCACGCGGGGGCCCGCAATGTCATGATCACGGACGTCAGCGAGGCGCGCCTCGCCCTGGCCCGCAAGGTCGGCGTCAGCCTCGCCCTCAACGTCGCCGGGGCGACCATCGCCGACGGCCAGCGCGAACTGGGCCTGCGCGAGGGCTTCGACATCGGACTGGAGATGTCCGGCCGGCCCGAGGCGATGCAGGACATGATCGCCAACATGACGCACGGCGGCCGGATCGCCGTCCTCGGCCTGCCCGCCGAACAGTTCCCCGTGGACTGGTCCCGGATCGTCACCTCCATGATCACGATCAAGGGCATTTACGGCCGGGAAATGTTCGAGACCTGGTACGCGATGTCCGTCCTGCTCGAAGGCGGCCTCGACCTCGCGCCGGTGATCACCGGCCGCTATGCGTACAAGGACTTCGACGCCGCCTTCGATGACGCCGCCAGCGGGCAGAGCGGCAAGATCATCCTCGACTGGACCGCCTGAATTCCCGGTCCGGCCTCCCTCCGGCGCGCCCCTTCGGCCCACGCGCCCGCTTCCCCCAACTCTTGGAGACATCCCTGATGTTCGACTCCGTACGCGATGAACTGCGCGGCGCCCTCGACGAGATCCGCGCCGCCGGCCTGCACAAGCCCGAGCGCGTCATCGGCACCCCGCAGTCCGCCACCGTGGCGGTCACCGCGGGAGGCAACCCCGGTGAAGTGCTCAACTTCTGCGCCAACAACTACCTCGGCCTCGCCGACCACCCCGAGGTCGTCGCGGCCGCCCATGAAGCGCTCGACCGCTGGGGCTACGGCCTCGCCTCGGTCCGCTTCATCTGCGGCACCCAGGAGGTGCACAAGGAGCTGGAACAGCGGATCTCCGGCTTCCTCGGCCAGGAGGACACCATCCTCTACTCCTCCTGCTTCGACGCCAACGGCGGTGTCTTCGAGACCCTGCTCGGCCCCGACGACGCGGTCATCTCCGACGCCCTCAACCACGCCTCCATCATCGACGGCATCCGCCTGTGCAAGGCCCGCCGCTTCCGCTATGCCAACCGCGACATGGCCGATCTGGAACGCCAGTTGAAGGAGGCCGGCACCGCCGGCCGCAAGCTCGTCGTCACCGACGGCGTGTTCTCCATGGACGGCTACGTGGCGCCGCTGCGCGAGATCTGCGACCTGGCCGACCGCTACGGCGCCATGGTGATGGTCGACGACTCGCACGCGGTCGGCTTCGTCGGTGCCGGCGGCCGCGGTACCCCCGAGCTCCACGACGTCATGGACCGCGTCGACATCATCACCGGCACCCTCGGCAAGGCGCTCGGCGGCGCCTCCGGCGGCTATGTCGCGGCCCGCGCCGAGATCGTCGCGCTGCTGCGCCAGCGCTCGCGCCCGTACCTCTTCTCCAACTCGCTCGCCCCGGTGATCGCCGCCGCCTCGCTGAAGGTGCTCGACCTGCTGGAGTCGGCCGGTGACCTGCGTGAGCGGCTGCATGCCAACACCGCCCTGTTCCGCTCGCGGATGACCGAGGAGGGCTTCGACGTCCTCCCGGGCGACCACGCCATCGCCCCCGTCATGATCGGCGACGCGGCCGAGGCGGCCCGGATGGCGGAGCTGCTGCTGGAGCGCGGCGTCTACGTCATCGGCTTCTCCTACCCGGTGGTCCCGCAGGGCCAGGCGCGGATCCGCGTACAGCTGTCCGCCGCCCACTCCACCGCGGATGTCCACCGCGCGGTCGACGCCTTCGTCGACGCGCGGTCCGCGCTGGGCGCCTGACGCCCCTCGCCCGCGGGGCCTGCGAAACTGGGAGCATGATCGAAGCGCGACGGCTGCACATCCTCCGCGCGGTGGCCGACCACCGTACGGTCACCGCCGCGGCCGCCGCGCTCTATCTCACGCCCTCGGCGGTCTCCCAGCAGCTGGCCGCCCTGGAACAGGAGACCGGCCACCGCCTGGTGGAACGCAGCGCCCGCGGCGTCCGGCTGACCGCCGCGGGCGACATCCTGCTCGCCCACGCCAACGCCGTCCTCGCCCAGCTGGAGCGCGCCGAGTCCGAGCTCGCCGCCTACGGCTCGGGCGAGGCCGGCACGGTCACCGTCGCGGCCTTCGCCACCGGTATCGGCCTGGTCGTCGCGCCCGCGCTCACCGCGCTCACCCGCACCGCGCCCGGCATCCGGGTCCGCGTCCAGGACGCCGAAGGCGACGCCAGCCTGCTGATGGTCCTGGACCGGCAGGTGGATGTGGCGGTCGCCGTCGAATACCGGGGCGCGCCCCGCGCCGACGACCCGCGGCTGACCCGGGTCCCGCTCTACGCCGAGCCGTTCGACGCCGTACTGCCGCCCGGCCACCGCCTGGCCGGTGTGGCGCAGGTGGCCCTGGCCGATCTCGCCGACGATCCCTGGATCGGCCCCTACCCCGGCAACCCCTGCCATGACGTGGTCGTCCTGGCCTGCGAATACGCCGGTTTCGAGCCCCGGCTGGAGCACTCCTCCGACGACTTCCGGGCCGTCGTCGCCCTCGCCTCGGCCGCCGCGGGGGTGGCCCTCGTCCCCCGCTCGGCCCTGCGCGACATGGACCTCACGGGGGTGGTGGTCCGCCCCGTCGACGATGTCGCACCCACCCGCCGGGTCTTCGCCGCCGTACGCCGCGGCGCCGAGGAGCACCCGTTGCTCCGCCCGGTGCTGGCCGCCCTCCGGGAGACCGCGGCGCCGCAGGGGTGAGGCCACGGCCGTCATGCCGCCCCCGGCGCCTCGTCCATGGCGATGACCCGGGCCGTGGCTGCGGCGGTGGCGATGAGCCGCTCCTCGCCGTCGGTGAGCGCGGCCTCCAGGAAGGCGATATCACCCACGCGGTGCACGACGCGTCCGGTGCCGATGAGCCGGCCGGGGCGGGCGGGCCGGAGGAACGAGGCCGTCAGCTCCAGGGTGGACTGGAACTGATCGGGCCGGAGCGTGGCGAGGAGGGCGGGGCCTGCCGTGTCGTAGAGCATGGCGGCGAGGAAGGCCCCGAGGACGTTGCCCACCGGGTTGGTGAAGGCCTCGGTCGCGGTGAACGCCAGCCGGATCGTGCCGCTCGCGGCGTCCGCGTCCAGGAACTCCATGCCCAGGGTGGCCGCCGCGGGAGGCAGCGGCGCACGCCCCTCCATCGCCTCCCGGAACGCCCCGGCCCCTTCGCTCATCGGACTCCTCAGCCGGCCGTCCACCGGGTTCGTGTGTGTTCTCCCTACCCCGCACGGCCCCGGTACCGGCCCGGTTCACCCGAATGACCACGCCCCCGAGGACGTGCCCTGGCATCCCGGCGGGGTCGGTCATGGCAGGCTCGGCACGGCGGCGAGGGAGGCGATGCGCATGTCGGCAGGCCCGGCCGGCCCGGTGGGCGAAGCGCCGGCCACCGCGCCCCAGGACCCGTATGCGCCGGTGCGCACCCGCGGGTACCTCAAGCTCCTCCTGGTGGCGGCAGTGGTCGGCTTCCCGGTCTGTGCCGTCTCGTTCGGCTTCCTCGCGCTGGTCCACGAGCTGGAGCCGCTGCTCTACCGGGAGCTGCCGCGGGCGCTTGGCTTCACCGGCACACCGCTGTGGTGGCCGGTGCCGCTGCTCGTGGTCGCCGGTCTCCTGGTCGGTCTGGCCGTCCGCTGTCTGCCGGGACACGGCGGCCATGAGCCGGCCGACGGGCTGGCGCTCAGCGGCGCGCCCCCGCTCTCCGCGCTCCCCGGCATCGTGCTCGCGGCGCTGGCTTCCCTCAGCTTCGGTGCGGTCGTCGGCCCCGAGGCGCCGCTCATCGCCCTCGGCGGCGGGCTGGCCGCCGGCGCCGCACGGCTGCTGGGCCGGGGCGTGAGCTCCCGGAGCGTGGCCGTGGTGGGCGCCGCCGGCAGTTTCGCGGCGGTCAGCGCACTGCTGGGCTCCCCGCTTCTGGGGGCGTTCCTCCTGATGGAGGTGTCGGGGCTGGGCGGCCCGATGCTCGGGATGATGCTGGTGCCCGGTCTGCTCGCGGCGGGAATCGGTGCGCTGGTCTTCACCGGCCTGGGGGACTGGACGGGACTCGGTACGTACTCCCTCGCGCTGCACGACATCCCCAAGGCCGCCGGGCCGACGCTGCCGGAGTTCGGCTGGGCCCTGGTCATGGGCGTGGCCGCCGCGTTCCTCGCGTCCGGCGTACGGCGGCTCTCGCTGTTCCTCAAGGGGCGTGTGGTCCGCCACCGGGTCCCGGCCACGGTGGTGATGGGCCTGGTGGTGGGCGCGCTGGCGGTGGCGTTCGCCGGGATCACCGGTAAGCCCGCCACCGAAATGCTCTATTCGGGCCAGTCGGCGCTGGGGTCGCTGTTCCGGGACAGTGCCGGCTACTCGGTGGCGGCGCTGCTGCTGCTCATCGTGTGCAAGGGCCTGGCGTACTGCGCCTCGCTGAGCGCTTTCCGGGGCGGGCCGATCTTTCCCGCGCTGTTCCTCGGCGCGGCGGGCGGCGTCGTCCTGTCCCACCTGCCCGGCCTGTCGCTCACCCCGGCCTTTGCGATGGGCGTCGGCGCCATGAGCGTGGCGATGCTCCGGCTGCCGATGACCTCGGTACTGCTGGCCACCCTGCTGCTGGGGAAGAGCGGTCTGACGGTGATGCCGCTGGTCATCGTCGCGGTGGTCGTGGCGTACGTCGTGGCCCTGCGGCTCACTCCGGTCACCACCACGGACGCGCCTGCCGCGGCCGCACCGCGCGCCGCCTGACGACCAGCCGCCTGACGACCACCGCTTGATGGCTCCCTTGCCTCTGCCTCCTGCCTCTGCCCGTTCAGCGGCGCGGGGTCCGGCCGGTCCGGGTCCAGGTGGCCAACTGGCGCTGCGTCCAGGTGTTGATGACCCGCTCGGCGGGCACTCCGCACTCCTCGGCGCGGGCACAGCCGTAGATCTGCCAGTCCAGCTGGCCCGGCGCATGGGCATCGCTGTCGATGGCGAAGAGCGTCCCCGCCGCGAGGGCCTGGCGGAGCAGCCGGCGCGGCGGATCGAAGCGGTCGGGGCGGCAGTTGATCTCGACGGCCGTACGGTGCTCGGCGCAGGCCGCGAACACCTCGGCGGCGTCGAACTGCGACTCCGGGCGCAGCTTGCCGGTGATCTGCCGTCCGGTGCAGTGTCCGAGCACGTCCACCAGCGGGTTGCGGACCGCGGCCAGCAGCCGCCGGGTCATCGGTGCCTTGTCCATCCGCAGCTTGGAGTGCACCGAGGCGACCACCACGTCCAACCGGTCCAGCAGCTCCGGTTCCTGGTCGAGGGTGCCGTCGTCGAGGATGTCGCACTCGATCCCGGTCAGCAGCCGGAACGGTGCCAGCCGCTGGTTGACCTCCGCCACCAGCGACAGCTGCCGGCGCAGCCGCTCGGCGGTCAGCCCGCGGGCCACGGTGAGCCTGGGGGAGTGGTCGGTCAGCACACACCAGGCGTGCCCGAGGTCGCGGGCGGTGCGGGCCATGGCCCCGACCGGGCTGCCGCCGTCCGACCAGTCCGAGTGCAGATGGCAGTCACCGCGCAGCGCCCGCCGGAGCCGCTGACCCTGCTCTCCCCCGACCAGCGGTCCGCCCGCTTCCTCCTCCAGATGCGTCAGATAGGCGGGCCGCACCCCCGCGAGCGCTTCCTCGACCACCCGGGTGGTCTTCGGGCCCAGCCCCTTGACCCGCCCCAGCGAACCGTCCAGGGCGCGCCGCCGCACCTCGTCGGGGGACAGCGCGCCGACCACCGTCGCGGCGGTACGGAACGCCTGGACGCGATAACTCACCGCCCCCTGCCGCTCCAGCAGGAACGCGATCCGCTCCAGCGCCTCGACGGGGTCCACGAACGGCTCCTTCCCGGGGCGCCGGCCCCGCGGTGTCCTTTCACGGTGCCGTACCCGGTGGGCGGCTGCCACCGGGCTGTCGGCGGCGCCCTCCGAAACCGCCCATTACCGACGGTTCCGAAGGCGTGGCGTTATGCGGTTATGTCCGTTCTCCGGCCCACTCGATCCGTTTCCAGGGAATGCGGCACGTATAGTTCCGATGATTCCGTTCCATGCGTGCAACTCGCCCGATGCCGCCCATGAACTCCGGGCGAATCGGGCACATTTCATGCCTCTGCAACATTCGGAGCGGCCTGTCCGGGGCGGGTTCCGGAGTTTCGTGACCGTGCTGTGCTCAGGTGCCGTAAAAATTGGCGGTCTTCAAGGAATCTGCACACCGAAAGCGCAGTCGGCACATCGTCTCCCGTGGTGCATCCCTACGCTGACCTGCACGTCAATGCTTTGGTGCGGGAATGTCCAGTTCGCCGAATGAGCGGTTACCGATGAGTTGGAAGTGAAACTGGAGAACCTGTGAAGAAGCTGCCACCAAGTCATGGATGCACGTGCACTTCCGGTAATTCAGTGGGGCGTTGGGCTCTGGATCAGCGGTTCTCCGATTAGCAGCGCAACGCGCCCGCATGCTTTGATCCTTCGCACCGCGGGAGTCACACCATCGGTTCCCGATTTCGGGTACCCGACTGCCGCAGCCGCGGCCGGACCACCCCACCGGACGGTTCGGGCGCAGCTTTTTTCGAGATATTCATCGAAGGGAATCACCATGAACTCCATCCCCCAGGTTCAGACCCAGGAAATCTCCGACGCCGACCTGGACAACGTGTCCGGTGGCCTCCTCAACGGCGTGGTCGGCACCGCCACCAACACCGTTGACTCCATCGCCCCGGTCTCGGGCGCCGTGGGCACCGCCACCGGCCTGGTCGACGGCGCCACCGGCGTCAACACCTCGGGCGTCGTCGGCACCGCCTCGGGCCTGGTCTCCGGTCTCTGAGTCGATTCTGTGCCGCTGAGCGGTACAGCCGGCTTTGAACGGTGACAACGGCAGGTCGGCGCCCCCTCCTTGCCGACGTGCCGGGCCGCGTGCCCCGGATCCCTGGCTGTGCCCGGGACCGGGGCGCACGGCCGCCACCCGTCTGACAGACCATTGCAGTTGAGGGAAGAGTGTCGTGCAGTTCCGCCAACAGGCCCTTTCCAAGCTGCAGTCGCCCGAGGAAATCGATCTTCCGGTGCGCTTCGCCCGCCCCCAGGGCTGGCTCGTGCTCACCGTCACGGTCCTCTTCGTGATCGCCGCGTCCGTATGGGCGGTGACCGGCACCGTGTCGTCCACCCTCAGCGCGCCCGGCATCCTCACCCACGGCCAGGGCAGCTACATCCTGCAGAGCCCCGTCGCGGGGCAGGTCACCGCCGTGCTCGCCCAAGAAGGCAAGCGGGTGGCCGCCGACACCCCCGTCCTGAAGGTCCGCACCGCCCGGGGCACCACCGTCGTCCGCACGCTCGCCGCCGGCCGGCTGACCACGATGGTCGCCACGATCGGCTCCGTCGTCACCACCGGCGCAGACGTCGCCTCCGTGGAGCGCGTCGCCCATGCCCGCGATCCCCTGACGGCCACGCTGTACGTCCCGGCCCAGAGCGGCGCCACCGTCCCCGTCGGCGCCTCCGTCGACCTCACCGTCCAGTCCGTGCCGAGCCAGCAGTACGGCGTCCTGCGCGGGCGGGTCAAGGCCGTCGGCAGGACCGCCCAGACCCGCCAGCGGATCGGCGCCTACCTGGGCAACAGCCAGCTCGGCGAGCAGTTCTCGCAGCACGGCCAGCCCATCGCGGTCCTGGTACAGCTCGACGCCGCTCCGCACAGCGCTTCCGGCTACTCCTGGTCGGCCTCCGGCGGCCCGCCGTACGCCCTCGATTCGATGACGCCGGCCACCGGCGCCGTCCATCTGGCCGCGCAGCACCCGATCGATTGGCTGCTGCCATGACCGCCACCGACGACTCCGCGGCCCCGCAGCAGCAGCTGCCGCCTCCCGGCCGCGGCCGGCACCGTCCCGAGCCCGCGCCCGGCGCCCGCCGGACCCGCCGTGCCGCGCCCGCCCCGAAGCCCCGGAAGACGAAGACCGTACGCACTCCCACCGTCCTCCAGATGGAGGCCGTGGAGTGCGGCGCCGCCTCGCTGGCCATGGTGCTTGCCCACTTCGGGCGGCACGTACCGCTGGAGGAGCTGCGGATCGCCTGCGGCGTCTCCCGCGACGGCTCGCGCGCCAGCAACCTGCTCAAGGCCGCCCGCAGCTACGGCCTGCAGGCCAAAGGCATGCAGATGGAACCGTCCGCACTCGCCGAGGTGCAGGCGCCGGCCATTCTGTTCTGGGAGTTCAACCACTATGTCGTCTACGACGGCACCAGCCGCCGCTTCGGCCGCCGGGGCGTGCGGATCAACGACCCCGACAAGGGCCGCCGCTTCGTGCCGACCGAGGACTTCGACACCAGCTTCACCGGTGTCGCCCTGGTCTTCGAGCCCGGCGAGGACTTCCGCAAGGGCGGCCGCAAGCCCGGCGTGCTCGGCGCCGTGCCCGCCCGGATGCGCGGCACCACCGGCACCCTGCTGGCCGCGCTGCTCGCCAGCCTGCTGCTGGTCGCGGTCGGTGCGGCGGTGCCCGCGCTGAGCCGTACGTACATCGACATGTTCCTGATCGGCAACCAGACCTCACTGCTGGGGCCGCTCTTCGCGTCGATGGCCGCGATGGTCGCGCTGACCGCCGTCCTGACCGGACTGCAACAGGCGAACCTGCTGCGCGGCCGCATCATCTCCTCCACCCTGACCAGCGCCCGCTTCCTGCGCCATCTGCTCAGACTCCCGGTCACCTTCTTCGCCCAGCGCAGCCCGGCCGACCTGGTCCAGCGGCTGCAGTCCAACGACGCGGTCGCCGAAACCCTGGCGCGCGACCTCGCCGCCGCGGGCGTGGACGGAATCGTGGTCATCCTCTACGCCTTCCTGCTGTGGACCTACGACCCGCAGCTGACGGTCATCGGCGTGGGAATCGCGCTGCTCAACGTCGTCGCCATGCGGATCGTGATCCGCCTGCGGGCCACCCACACCCAGAAGCTGCGCGCCGACACCGCCCGGCTGACCAACACCTCCTACACCGGCCTGCAGCTCATCGAGACGATGAAGGCCACCGGCGGGGAGAACGGCTACTTCCGCCGCTGGGCCGGCCAGCACGCCACCACGCTGGAGGTGCAGCAGCGCCTCGGGGTGCCGAGCGCCGGGCTGGCGGTCGTCGCCCCCACCCTGGCCACGCTCAACAGCGCACTGATCCTGTGGATCGGCGGTCTGCGGGCGGTCGAGGGCCATATCTCCATCGGTCTGCTGGTCGCCTTCCAGGCGCTGGTGACCCGCTTCACCGCACCCATCACCCGGCTCAACGGAGTGGCGGGCCGCATCCAGGACTTCGCCGCGGATGTCGCCCGCCTCAAGGACGTCGAGAGCTTCCCCGTCGACACCCTCTACTCGCGCCCCGAGCCGGACGCCGACACCCGCCGGCTCAAGGGCCATGTGACGCTGGAGGACATCACCTTCGGCTACAGCCCGCTGGACAAACCGCTGCTCACCGGCTTCTCCCTGGTCGTCGGCCCCGGCCGGCAGGTCGCCCTCGTCGGCGGCTCCGGCAGCGGCAAGTCCACCGTCTCCCGGCTGATCTCCGGCCTCTACAGCCCCTGGGAAGGCACCATCCGCATCGACGGACAGCGCCTGGAGGACCTTTCGCGCAGCGCGCTGGCCGCCTCCGTGTCCTTCGTCGACCAGGACATCTTCCTCTTCGAGGGCACGGTCAGGGACAACGTGGCGCTGTGGGACCCGTCCATCTCGGATGACGCGGTCATCACCGCCCTCCAGGACGCCGCGCTCTACGACGATGTGATCGCCCGTCGCCCCGACGGCATCCACAGCCGCGTCGAACAGGACGGGCGCAACTTCTCCGGCGGCCAGCGCCAGCGCCTGGAGATCGCCCGCGCCCTGGTCCGGCGTCCCAGCATCCTGGTCCTCGACGAGGTCACCAGCGCCCTGGACGCGCAGACCGAGCAGACCATCATGGACAACCTGCGACGGCGCGGCTGCGCCTGCGTCGTCATCGCCCACCGGCTGAGCACCGTCCGCGACAGCGACGAGATCGTGGTCCTCGACCACGGCGTGGTCGTCGAACGCGGCCGGCACGAGGACCTGGTCGCCGCCGGGGGCCCGTACGCCGAGCTGGTCAAGGAGCACTGACGTGTCATCCATGCCCCCGCCCGCGGTCGTGGGACCGGGCGACACCGACGCGGTGACCCAGGCGCTGGGCGGCCTCGGCACGCCCGTCGACTGCACCGGGCTGCGCAGCGTTCCCCTGGAGGGCCCGCATGTGCTGTGGCTCGTCACCGGCGGATCGCTGGACCTCTTCGCGGTCGACGCCGTCGAGGAAGGGCACTGGCACTTCCTCGGCCGTCTCGAAGCGGGCACCCTCCTGCTCGGACCGGTCGCGGGCCCGCACCACACCCTGCTCGGCCGGCCGTCCCAGGACTGCCTGCTGCGCCGGATCCCGCTGCGCGAACTGCCCCGGTACGAGTACGGGGAGTACGGCGACACCGGGTCCATCCCGCAGTACGGCACGCAGGACGGCTACGGCTACGACACCACCCACGGTCAGGGCGAGGCGCTCTCCGCGCTGGAACACGCCTTCGCGCTGGGCACGGCCCGCAGTCTGGGTGTGCTGTTCGAGGCACCGCTCGACGGCCGGCCCGCCGATGAAGCGGTGGCCGACGACGACATCCTGTGGATGCCGGTCCCGCCCGGCAGCGTGCAGTACGGCGCCTCCTACAGCGCGGAGGCGGCCGGCGATCTGCTGGTGGACCCCGAGCTGTGGCAGCAGATGGTCAATCAGCAATACCGGCTGCTGTCCGCCGTCGACCGCTGGATCGAGCAGCTGGAGCGCGCCCACGAGGACCGCACGGCAGCCGGCATCAAGGCGGGCGAGGCCGTCCGCGAGCGGGCCGACCAGGCGCTGATCGCGTCCATCGGCCGCCAGGACCGGTCCGGACGGGGCAGTGCCGAGACGGACCGGGCCGGCGACGACGCCACCTTCGCGGTCTGCCGCACGGTCGCCGAGGCGGCCGGGATCACCCTCACCGAGCCGCCGAAGGGCGCCGCCGCCAACGACCGCATCACGCCCGTCGAACGCATCGCGGTCAGCTCGCGGATCCGCACCCGCGCGGTCCGCCTCCAGGGCCGCTGGTGGCGGACCGACACCGGCCCCCTGGTGGGCCACCGCGCCAAGTCCGGCGCCCCCGTGGCGCTGCTGTGGCGGCGGGGCCGCTACGAGGCGGTCAACCCGGCCTCCGGGCTGCGGATGCGCATCGACAAGGACAACGCCGACGCCTTCGAGCCGCGCGCCGTGATGTTCTACCGCCCGCTGCCGGAACGGCCCATGAGCCTGTGGCGGCTGATGCTCTTCAGCCTGCGCGGCTCCCGGACCGACCTGCGGAATCTGGCCCTGGCCGGGCTGGTGACGGTGGGGCTCGGCGCCCTCGTCCCCCTCGCGACCGGCAAGGTGCTCGGGGAGTACGTCCCGAGCGCCGACAAGAGCCTGATCGTCCAGGTCTCGCTGGCCGTCATCATCACCAGCGTCGTCTCCGCCGCCTTCATGCTGCTGCAGAACCTCACCGTGCTGCGGATGGAGGGCCGGATCGAGAGCGCGCTGCAGCCGGCCGTGTGGGACCGGCTGCTGCGGCTGCCGACGAAGTTCTTCACCGAACGCTCCACCGGCGAGCTGGCCAGCGCCGCGATGGGCATCAGTGCCATCCGGCGGGTGCTGTCCGGACTCGGCCCGGTGGCCGTGCAGGCCACGACGATCGGCGCGATGAACCTGGTGATGCTGCTCCTGTACAGCGTGCCGCTGGCGATGGCGGCGATCGCCATGCTGCTGGTCATCGGTGCCGTGTTCCTCGCCATGGGCCTGTGGGAGCTGCGCTGGCAGCGCCGGCTGGTCACGCTCGGCAACAAGCTCAACAACCAGGCGTTCCAGACCCTGCGCGGCCTGCCCAAGCTGCGGGTCGCCGCGGCCGAGAGCTTTGCGTACGCGGCCTGGGCCCGCGAGTTCGCCCGCTCCCGCGAACTCCAGCAGAAGGCCGGCCGGATCAAGAACTTGACCACCGTCCTCAACGCCGTCTACCTGCCGCTCTGTTCGCTCACCATGTTCATGCTGCTGGCCGGACCGGCCCGCGGCAGCATGTCGGCCGGCTCGTTCCTCACCTTCAACACCTCGGTGACCATGCTGCTGACCTCGGTCACCCAGATCACCGGCGCCTTCATCTCGGCCGCCGCCGCGATGCCGATGTTCGAGCAGATCAAGCCGGTCCTGGACGAGAAGCCCGAAGTACGCGGCGCCAGCGCCCAGCCCGGCACCCTCGCCGGCGGCATCGAGGCCAAGAAGCTGTCCTTCCGCTACAGCGACGACGGCCCGCTGGTCCTCGACGATGTCTCGCTGCGGATCCGGCCCGGCGAGTTCGTGGCCGTCGTCGGCCCCAGCGGCTGCGGAAAGTCGACCCTGCTCCGGCTGCTCATCGGCTTCGACAAGCCGACCTCGGGCCATGTGCTCTACGACGGCCAGGACCTGACCGCCCTGGACCAGGCGGCGGTGCGCCGCCAGTGCGGCGTCGTCCTGCAGAACGCCCAGCCCCTCACCGGCTCGATCCTGGACTGCATCTGCGGCGCCGAGTCCTTCACCCAGGAAGAGGCCTGGGCGGCCGCCGAGATGGCGGGTCTGGCGGAGGACATCAAACGGATGCCGATGGGCCTGCACACCATGATCTCCGGCGGTGGTGCCATCTCCGGTGGCCAGCGGCAGCGGCTGATGATTGCCCAGGCGCTGGTCCGCCGCCCGCGGATCCTGTTCTTCGACGAGGCCACCAGCGCCCTGGACAACGAGACACAGCGCATCGTCATCGACAGCACCCGCAAGCTCAGCGCCAGCCGGCTGGTGATCGCCCACCGGCTGTCCACGGTCATGGACGCCGACCGCGTGATCGTCATGGCGGACGGCCGGATCGTCGAGCAGGGCGCCCCGTCCGAGCTGCTCGCCGACACCGGCGGTGCGCTCCACGACCTGGTACGGCGTCAGCTGACCTGACCTGACCTGACCTGACCTGACCTGACCTGACCTGACCTGGCCTGACCTGACGGGCCTGGCCTGGCCTGAGCTGACCCGTCCCGGCGCCGCTCCCGCCGCCGCTCCGCCCGCCGGGCCATTCCCCCTGTCCCCGCGGACCACCGCTTATCTTGCAAAGCAGTCAGCGGACGGAGAATGAGATGACCACGGCGAAAGACCTGTTCGACGCCATGCCACCCGACCGGCGCCGGCGGCTGCGGGACATCGCCCGCCCGGTGTCGCTGCCGCGCGCCACCCGCCTCTTCGAGGAGGGCCGGCGGGCTGACCACTTCTGGATCATCCGCAGCGGACAGGTGGTGCTCGACCAGCGGGTCCCCGGGCGCCGCGCCGCGGTCGTCGAAACGCTCGGCCGGGACGAACTGCTCGGCTGGTCCTGGATGTTCCCGCCCTATCTGTGGCACTTCGGAGCGGAGACCGTGGGCCCGGTCGACGCCGTGGAGTTCGACGCCAAGGTGGTGCGCACCCTGTGCGAATCCGACCCCGTCCTCGGCCGGGCGATGTACCACTACGTCGCCGAAACGGTGGCCGACCGGCTCCACGGCACCCGCGTGCGGCTGCTGGATCTCTACGGGCCCCAGGGGAGTGGCCTCGACTCGTGAGCACGGGTCTCCGCAAGAGCACCGGCCTCCTCAGGCGGGTGTCGCAGGCCCCCACCCCGCCGGGTTGTGACCGGTGACAGTCCGCTCTGTGTCGCGGCACCATGAATCCGGGCCGGTGGCCGCACCACAATCGCGTCCATGAGTCATCTCGCCTGGGACGATGAACAGGACTTCGCCGACGCCGACCGAGGGTTTCTCGCCCGCCTGGATCCCTGTGTCATCCGGGACGCCGACGGCCGTGTCGTCTGGGACAACGACGCCTATGCCTTTCTGGACGACGACTGCCCGCCCACCGCCAACCCGTCGCTGTGGCGCCAGAGCCGGCTCGTCGCCCGGCAGGGGCTCTACGAGGTCGTCCCCGGGGTCTACCAGGTGCGCGGCCTGGACATCTCCCACATCACCTTCGTCGAGGGCGACCGCGGGGTCCTCGTCATCGACCCGCTGATCAGCACCGAAGTGGCGGCCGCCGCTCTGGAGCTGTACCGCAGGCACCGCGGACCGCGGCCGGTCACCGGCGTCCTCTACAGCCATTCGCACCTCGACCACTTCGGCGGGGTGCGCGGCGTGGTGGAGGACGCGGAGGTGGCCGCCGGCCGGATTCCGGTGATCGCCCCGGCCGGGTTTCTCGGACACGCGGTGAGCGAGAACGTCTTCACCGGGCCCGCGATGGTCCGCCGGTCCGGCTACATGTATGGCGTGACGCTGCCCAAGGGCCCGGCAGGCCAGATCGGCTGCGGCCTGGGCCAGACCACGTCGACCGGCTCCGTCGGCCTGATCGCCCCCACCCTGGACATCACCGCGACCGGCCAGGAAGAGGTGATCGACGGCGTCCGGATGGTTTTCCAGCTGACGCCCGGTACCGAGGCGCCCGCCGAGATGAACTTCCACTTCCCCGACCTGCGCGCGTTGTGCGTGGCTGAGAACGCCTGCCACACCCTGCACAACGTCCTCACCCTGCGCGGTGCGCTGGTCCGGGACCCCAGCGCCTGGGCCCGCTACCTCACCGAGACCCTGCGACTGTTCGCCGGCACCAGCGACGTCGTCTTCGCCTCCCACCACTGGCCCACCTGGGGAGCGGATCGCGCGGTCCGCTTTCTGGAGGAGCAGCGTGATGCCTACGCCTACCTGCACGACCAGTCCGTACGGCTGATCAACGCCGGGCTCACCGGCGCCGAGATAGCCGAGGAGCTGCGTTTCCCGCCCGCCCTGGAACGCGCCTGGCACACCCGCGGCTACTACGGCACTCTCAGCCACAACGCCAAGGCCGTGTACCAGCGGTACATGGGCTGGTTCGACGGCAATCCGGCCCATCTGTGGCAGCATCCGCCGGTGCCCGCGGCCCGGCGCTACGTGGAGTTCATGGGCGGCTCCGACGCCGTGCTCGCCAAGGCCCGCCAGGCGTACGAGGCCGGGGATCTGCGCTGGGTGGCCGAAGTGGTCAACCACGTCATCTTCGCCGAACCGGAGCATGCGGAGGCCCGCGCCCTCCAGGCCGACGCCTTCGAACGCCTCGGCCAGGCCGCCGAGTCCGGGCCCTGGCGCAACTTCTACCTCATGGGCGCCGCGGAGCTGCGCGGCACCGTCGCCGGCACTCCCGCCCACCCCGCGCCCGACGTCCTTGCCGCCCTCACCGTCGAGCAGATCTTCCAGTCCATGGCCGTCCGCCTCAACGGGCCCCGGGCCGGCGACCGGCGCCTCCTCCTGCGCTGGGAAATCGGGTCCGCGCCCGGCGACGGCGACCCGGCCCCCGCCCCGGAGATCTGGACGCTGCTGCTGTCCAACGGCGCACTCACCCCCATGCCCGGCAACGCACCCCGCGGTGAACTCCCGCACGCCACCCTGAATCTGGCACGGACCACCCTGGACGCGGTCCTCAGCGGCGCCACCACCTTTCCCGACGAGATCACCGCCGGCACCGTGCGGCTCGACGGCGACCCCGAGGCCCTGCTCACCTTCGGCGCCCTGCTGGACAAGCCCGACTGGAACTTTCCGATCGTCACGCCGTGAACGCGGGGGAGCGGCGGTTCAAGTGCGGCCCGCCTCTCCGGCGTCGCGCAGCAGCAGCGCCGCCAGCGCCAGGGCCGCGCCCCGGGGCGTCGCGAGGTCGAGCCCGGTCAGTGCGGAGATCCGGGCCAGACGGTTGTCGACGGTGTTGGGATGGAGGGTGAGCAGCCGGGCCGTGGCGCGGCGGTCCTGGGCCTGTTCCAGATGGGTGCGGAGGGTTTCGAGGAGTTCGGGCCGGCGGGCGACCGGGTCGAGCAGGGCGGCGATCCGGTCGCTCCCGGCGCTGGGACGGGAGAGCTGGTATTCGAGCAGGACGTCATCGAGCCGGTGCAGCCCGGCGGGGTGTCCGCAGGCACGGGCCACCCGGACGATCCGTGCGGCCGTGCGTGCCGCCTCCGGGATCTGAGCCCCCGATTTTGCGTGTACGGCGGCGAGCCGTACGCCCGGACCGCCGGCCTCGGCAAGCCGCTCGGCGAGGCCGGCCGGCGGCTCTGCCGGGCCGGGCACGATCGCCCGGCCCCCGGTGCCGTCGAACAGGGTGAGCACCTCCCTGCCGAAGGCCCCGTCCAGCGCCGTCTGCAGCCGCCGTACCACCCGCCGTACGGCGACCGGCGCCCGCGGGCCGTCCGGCAGCTCCACCGCCAGGACCAGCGACGGCCCCGCGAGACCGCTGCCGGCCGGGGGGACCGCGGTGCCCTCCAGCAGCCCGCGGACCTGGGAGCGGCGTTCCTCGTGCCGTTCGGCGGCGAGGGCCGCCTGCTCGTCGAGGTAGGTCTCGGTGACCGCGCTCACGACCCGCTGTTCGGCTCCGAGCAGGTAGCCGGCCAGCTCGACCAGCGCGGCCTCCTCACCGGGCCGGGCGGCCTCCCGTAGCGCCTGCCACAGCACGCGCGCCCCCGCACAGTGGGTGGTCAGCAGCAACGGCAGCGGCATGCCCTCCCCGGCCCGCTGGGCGGCGCGCTCGCGGAAGAAGCCGGTGTCGTCCGGGCCGGTCCGCGGATCGTGCACCACCCGTTCCAGGAACAGCCGCAGGCCGTGCCGCGCGGTCGCCGCGATCTCCACATCCTTGACCTCGGCGGGGAGTTCGGCATAGCCGTGCAGCTGCTCGAAGGCGTCCCGGGACATCAGCCGGGCGAGCTCGTTGACCCGGGGCAGACAGCGCGCGGCGAGCGACCGCACCGCGTCGGGTACCCCGGCCGCCGGCGCCGGCGGGTCCGTCGTGGCGGAGCGGTGTGCCGCACCCGCCGTATCCGCTGTCATCGGCCGCCTCCCGGTGCCCGTGGTGAGGCGTCACCTTAGTCCGCCCCCGTGCGGTTGGCGACCACGGCTCCCGGCGCCCTCGGCCCGGCCCGCCGGCCGTCGGATTCTCCCGGACGGAAAGAGGGAGCCACCGCCCCGGAACCGCCCTCGCCGCCCGGCCGACTACCTGTGCCGGGTCGCGCCTGCGACCTGTACGGCCGCTGCTGCTGCGGCGGGTGAGACGGCCGGTGTGCCGGCTGTGAGGCGTAGGGAGAAGCGTCATGCGTCCTGGGAAGTTGTGCGGTGTCGCGGTAGTTGTCGCGCTGGCCGCCACCGCGTGCGGCGGCAGCGGAGGAAGCGGTGGTACGGGCACGGACAAGGGGGCCGGCGGGCCGGGCTTTCCCGTGCGGACCACCGACTGCAAGGGCGCCACCACCACGTTCCCGTCCGCGCCGCGCAAGATCGTCACCAGTAATGCCGCCGCCCTGGAGATGCTGCTGCGGCTGGGCGCGGGCGACCGGGTGATCGGGACCGGATTCCCGCCCCGCAAGGGCGCCTTGCCCGGCGCTCTGGACGGGCAGGCCAGCAAGGTGCCGGTGCTGGGGAGGTCCGTGATTCCCAAGGAGAAGCTGCTCGGCTCGGGCGCCGATCTCTACATCGACACCTTCGCATCGATGAGCACCATGGGCCGGGCCGGAGACGCGCCGACCGAGGAGGAGTTCACGGCCGCGGGCATCAAGCACCTCTACCTGACGTCCACCGCCTGCGCGCCGATGGCCGGGAAGCCCCAGCGCGACCTGTCCGGTGTGGAGGGCGACATCACGCGGCTGGGCGCGGTGACCGGCACGTCACAGCGGGCGGACGCACTGGTCGCGGGGATGCGGGCGAAGGTGGCCATGGTGCACAAGGCCGTGGGCGACATCGCCCCCGGCAAGCGGCCGGCGTACTTCTTCTTCGACTACGACGCGGGCACCAAGCAGCCGGTGGCCGTCTGCCGCAAGCAGGTCGCCAACGCCGTGATCGGCCAGGCCGGGGCGCGCAATGTCTTCGACGGCTGCGACGGGGACTTCAAGCCGGTCTCCTGGGAGGAAGTGGTCGCCAAGAACCCGGACTGGATCCAGCTCGGGGTACGCAACCGGGGCGACGCGGCCGCCAATGCCAAGGCTTTCGACGAGGCCGCGTCGTTCCTGAAGCACTTCCCCGCCACCAAGGGGCTGGCTGCCGTGCGCAACGGCAAGTTCCTGCGGATCGGCTCGGAGCGTACGACGATCGCCGGCGTCGGCAACGCGGACACCGTCGAGGAGATCGCCCACACCATCCACCCCGGTCGGTTCAAGGCGGCGCGGTAATGGCATCGGTCGTCTCCGGGCCGGACGGCCGTGGGCCGGACGGCCATGAGCCGGGCGTTCACGAGCCGGGCGTTCACGAGCCGGACGTTCACGAGCCGGACGTTCACGAGCCGGGCGTTCACGAGCCGCACGGTCGCGAGGAGCAGGTCGAGCAGGCCCGGCGCCGCACGCCGCCTGCCGGACCGCTCGCCGCCGGGCTCGGCATCGCCGTGCTGGTGGCCCTGACCGCCGCGGTGTGTCTGGGCTCCACCGATATCGGCCCCGCACAGGTCTGGTCGGTGGTGCTGCGACGGCTCGGCGGTGCCCCGCCCCGGCCCGGCACCGACGACCTGATCGTGTGGCAACTCCGCCTTCCCCGGGCCCTGTTGGCCGCACTGGTGGGCGCGGGGCTGGGCCTGGTGGGAACGGCGACCCAGGCGCTGGTGCGCAATCCGCTGGCGGACCCCTATCTGCTGGGCATCTCGCACGGTGCCTCGCTCGGCGCGGTCGCCGCCATCGTGCTGGGAGCCGGCGCGGGGGGCGCCCTGGGGCTGGGACTGTCCGCGGCGGCGTTCGCGGGAGCGCTCGCCGCCTTCGCGCTGGTGTGGTGCATGGCCCGGCGCGGCGGGGGCTTCTCACCGCTGCGCCTGGTACTGGCCGGCGTCGGCATCGGGCAGCTCCTGTCCGGCTTCACCAGTTACCTCGTGCTCCAGGCCGGGGACGAACAGCAGACCCGCAGTGTGCTGTTCTGGCTGATGGGCAGCCTGAGCGGGGCCACCTGGAGTGTCCTGTGGCTGCCCGCCCTCGCGGTCGCCGCCGGGCAGTCGGCCCTCCAGGTGCGGGCCCGCGCCATGAATGCGCTGATCATGGGTGATGAGACCGCTGCCGGGGTGGGCGTGGACGTCACCCGGCTGCGCCGGGAGCTCTTCGTGGTGTCCGGCCTGCTGACCGGCGTACTGGTCGCGGTCTCCGGAGCCATCGGCTTCGTGGGCCTGATGGTGCCGCATCTGTGCCGGCTGGTGATCGGCGGCGACCACCGCAGGCTGCTGCCGCTGTCCGCGCTGACCGGGGCGCTGCTGCTGGTCGTGGTGGACCTCGTGTGCCGTACGGCGATGGACTCCCAGGAACTGCCGGTGGGGGTCGTCACCGCGATGATCGGGGCGCCCGCCCTGCTGTTCATCCTGGACCGGCGGATGGAGGCGGACCGGTGAACGTCGAGATCGAGGATCTGCACGTCGGCTACGCGGGCCGGAACGTCGTGGCCGGAGTACATCTGATGGCGGCGGACGGTGAGATCGCCGGGCTGGTCGGCCCCAACGGCAGCGGCAAGTCCACCGTGCTGCGGACCGTCTACCGGCATCTGCGGCCCACCGCCGGACGGGTGCTGCTGGCCGGGGCCGATATCCGCACGCTCACACCGGGGCAGACCGCACGCCGGGTCGCCGCGCTGCCGCAGGAGCGCGGCAGCGACTTCGAGCTGACCGTGCGCGAGGTGGTGACGATGGGCCGTACGCCCTACAAGAGGGCCTTCGCGGGCGACGACCGCACCGACCGGGAGAGCGTGGCCCGCGCCCTGGCCGCCGTCGGCCTGGCCGGGCAGGGCGCCCGCCGGTTCGCCGCGCTGTCCGGAGGCGAGCGTCAACGGGCCCTGCTGGCACGGGCCTTCGCCCAGGACCCGGAGGTGCTGGTCCTGGACGAACCCACCAACCACCTCGATGTACGGCACCAGGTGGAACTGCTCGCACTGCTGCGGGCACAGCGCCGTACGACGCTGATCTCACTGCACGATCTGAACGCCGCGGCGTCGCTGTGCGACCGGCTCCATGTGCTGCATGGCGGACGGGTGGTGGCGTCCGGCGCGCCCCGTACGGTGCTCACGCCCCAGTTGCTGGCCGAGGTCTTCGGGGTACGCGCCGCGGTGACCGACCATCCGCTCACCGGTGACCCGTTGATCGCCTTCGACCACCGGGAGGCGGCGCCCGCCGGGGGCGGGTGACCGGCTGCCGCACCCCGGCCCCTCGCCGTCCCTCACCCGGCCACGAAGTGGCTCGGCCGGCCCTGGTGGAACACCAGCCGGCCGAGCCGCTCGGCATCCGCCCGGTGCATCAACTCCCGCCGCCCATCGCGGTGTTCGAGCACACAGGAGTGCCAGGGCGTCATCCATGCGTCGGGCGCGTCGAGCAGGCGTATCCCGAACTTGGCCGAGCCCCGCGGCTGCGGATGAATGGAGAGCCGGAAGGCGCCCGGGTGGTACTCGCCGATCAGCTCTCCCCAGGCGCGGCTGCGCTGCATCACCCCGTAGGCGCGGCGGCGGCAGTCACGCTGCCACGCCGAACGGGTACCCGTGAACGAGACCGAGTCCTCCGCGAGGAAGCGGGTGATGCCCTGGTACAGGCGGCGTGTCGGTTCGTCGCTGCGCGTCAGGGACCGCAAGTCCTCCAATGCCGGGGCGTAGCGGTCCTGGACCAGGGCTCGTTTGGCGTCGTGCGACAGCCGCCGCCCGTAGACCTGGCGCAGGTCGAAGACGTCCAGTCGGGTCAGGCCCTCGTCGTGGATCAGCGCGCGCAGGGCGTCGGCGTAGGCATCGATGTCCCGGTCCGGCACGTGGATGAGATCGCTGAAGACATGCCCGTCCGAGCAGATGACCACCCGCGCCCCGGGCGGGTGGACGGCCTCCACCCGGGCGCACAGGGCGTCCAGGAAGCGCAGCGCCAGCCGTTCGCCCTCGTCGGGGAGGTGGCCGAGCACCTTGGCCGGATGGGGTGACTTGCAGGGGAAACCCGGAAGGGTGAAGACGAGGGGCGCGCCCGCCGCCACCGGCGCGGCGAGCTGCCGCAGTTGGGCGGGGAAGGCCTCGGGGGTGTCCACGTCCACGTCCACGTTCATGTTCATGTCCGTGTCCCCGTGGCCGAAGTCCAGGGTGCGGCGGTAGGGCAGCAGTTCGGCGAGCACCGCCGCGCCGCCGGCCGGGTGGCCGGCGGGCACACCGGGACGCGGTCGGGCCGGGCTGGTCAGCACGCGGCATCCGGTCCGTTCGTGACCGGGCAGGCGGCCCCTGTCCCCTCGGCGACCGGACGGGGGACGTCCGGCCCGTTCGTGACCGGGCAGGCGCCCGGTGCGCCGTAAGTCACCGGCAGCCGGTCGACCCCGCGCGCCAGTACCGCCGGGATCCAGCCCAGCTCGCCGTCCGGGACGGCGAGCCGCAGGTCCGGCAGCCGTCTCAGCAGGGTGCCCAGGGCGATCTGGAGTTCGATGCGGGCGAGTGTGGCGCCGGGGCAGAAGTGGATGCCGTGGCCGAAGGCGAGGTGCGGGTTGGGGGTGCGGTCGAAGTGCAGGGCGTCCGCGTCGGGAAACTGACGCGCATCGCGGTTCGCCGCAGACAGCGACACGATGACGGAGTCGCCCGCCGGAATCCGGGTCCCGTGCAGATCGGCGTCCTGGGCGAAGAACCGCCAGGTGGTCAGCTCGAAAGCGCTGTCATAACGGAGGAGTTCTTCGACGGCGCGGGGCAGCAGCTCCGGCAGGCCGGCCAGCTCCGCCAGGTGGGCGGGGTGGCGCAGCAAGGTCACCAGGGCGGTGGTGATCTGGTTCGTCACCGGTTCCTGCCCGGCGACCAGCAGCTGGAAAATCATCGAATCCAGCTCCTCCTGCCCGAGCGGGCCGTCGTCGCGGGCGGCCACCAGCCGGGAGAGCAGATCCTCGCCCTGCTCGGCGCGCTTGTGGACGACGAGATCGGCGATGTACTGCTGCAGCGCGCGCAGCCGTGCCTCGTACGCCGGACGACCCGGGTCCGCCGGGCCGACTGGCTGGACCACCTTGCCCCAGTCCCGGTCGAAGCGTTCCTCGAACTCCGGTGGCAGCCCGATGACTTCGGCAAGTACCCGGAACGGGAAGCGCCCGGCGAACACCTCGACCAGATCGGCCTCGCCGGCGTCCGGGAGGCCGTCGAGCAGGGCATCGGCCATCTCCTGGAACCGGGGGCGGAGCCCTTCGACGCGCTGTGGCGCAAAGGCATCGGTGATCAGCCGGCGCAGCGCGGTGTGCCGCGGCGGGTCCTGGTGGAGCAGATGCACCTGGAGCTGGGAGTGCTGGGGCTCGGGCATGATCGAGGCGCGGGCCCGCCAGGCCGCGTTGCCACGTGAATGGTGCTTGCCCAGCCGGACGTCGGTCAGCGCCTGGTGGGCGGCTTCGTAGCCCGTGACGAGCCAGGCGCACACGCCGCTGGGGAAGCGCACCCGGTGGA
Organism: Streptomyces sp. NPDC048516; assembly: GCF_043199875.1. NCBI lineage: Bacteria > Bacillati > Actinomycetota > Actinomycetes > Kitasatosporales > Streptomycetaceae > Streptomyces > Streptomyces sp. NPDC048516. Next base: position 130,999 of record NZ_JBICWS010000009.1, read on the forward strand.
CCGGGCCGCGTGCCCGCAGCTCGGCGTACAGGGGATAGGGGTCGCGGGTGTACTCCGGCCCGTACAGCTCTACGGGATCGACGGGAGCGAGGGCGTCGACTGCAGTAACGGGATCGGGGGGTGTGGGCATGGGTGTTCTCCTCAACGGGTGTCGGATGATGACGAACCACGCCCGGACGGCGCGGCGTTGGAGAGGTCGTGCGCGGGGCGTGCCGAGTTCCCGCCGGGGGCCGCGGATTTCGGCCGGGCGGCGAGCGGAGAACGGAGACCGACGGGCGGCGGCCGGTCCGAGGCCGAAGAGCGCACCGCCCAAACCCAGTTAGTCGGGCCCGGACGCAGGGGAGTTCCGGTGCGGGAACGGGAGGAACCTCACCCTCCGACGAGCCCCCGATCCGCCGCTCGGCACCGCCGCCACCTGCCACCATGACGCGATGCCCCGCTCTTCGGCCGACCGCAGTCGGCCCCCTCTTCGCCAGGCCGTCGCACGGCTGCTGCCCGCCCGGCCGGTCCTCGGCTTCGTCCTGCTGCTGGCGCTGCTCGGCACCCTGTCGTACGCGGCCGGTGCCGCCGCCGGTCCGGTGGCCCCGGAGCTGCATCCGGCCGGCGGCACCCGTCCGGGAGGCGGCACGCCCGCCGATGACGGTGACATGGGCGGGATGCACGGCATGGGCGGCTCGGCGCCTCGCCCCGTGCCGGGGGGAGCACCGCGATGACGCCGCAGCCCAGGCCCGGCCCCCCGTCGCCCGCTGACGCGGCCTCCGCCCCGCCCCACACCACCACCCTCACCATCGGCGGGATGACCTGCGCCGCCTGTGTGGGCCGGGTCGAGAAGAAGCTCGGCCGGCTCGACGGCGTCGCCGCCTCGGTGAACCTCGCCACCGGCCGGGCAACGGTCAGCCACCCGACGGCAGTGTCCGTCACCGACCTCGTCACCACCGTGGAGGCGGCCGGCTTCACCGCCCGGCTCCACGAGCCCGCCCCGGCACCGGACGCGGACGACCCACCGTCGTCCGAGGTCCGCCCGGGCGACTCGCCGTCGCCCGCCGCCCACCCGGATGGCGGGGAGGACCGCGCCCGCGCCGAGCGGCACCGGCTGCTGCTGACCGCGCTGCTCTCGCTCCCCGTCCTGTTGCTGTCGATGGTGCCCGGCTGGCAGTTCCGTAACTGGCAGTGGCTGTGCTTCGTGCTCGCCGCGCCCGTCGCCGTGTGGGGCGCCGCCCCCTTCCACGCCCGTGCGCTGCGCGGTCTGCGGCACGGCGCCGCCACCATGGACACCCTGGTCTCGCTGGGCGTCGCCGCCTCCTTCAGCTGGTCCGCGTATGCGTTGTTCCTCGGCGGGGCCGGTGCGCCCGGAATGACGATGCCGTTCAGCCTGCTGCCCGCGCCCGGTGACGGGGCCGCGCACCTGTACCTGGAAGCCGCCGTCGGGGTACCGCTGTTCGTACTGGCCGGCCGGCGGATGGAGGCCAGGGCCCGGCGCGGCACCGGGGCCGCACTGCGCGCGCTGGCCGAACTCGCCGCCAAGGACGTCGAGGTACGCACGGCCGACGACGGTGAGCTTCCCCCGGGGCGGAGCCGGGGGTGGGGGAGGCGCATCCCCGTGGACCGGCTGCGGGCCGGCGACCATTTCCTGGTCCGGCCCGGGGAGCGGGTCGCCACCGACGGCACCGTCGTGGACGGTAACTCCGCCCTGGACCTGTCCCTGATCAGCGGGGAGAGCCGCCCCGTCGAGGTCGGTCCGGGTGCGGCGGTCGTCGGCGGCGCGGTCAACTCCGGGGGTCTGCTGGAGGTACGGGCCGACGCGGTGGGCGCCGATACCCAACTCGCCCGGATCACCCGCCTCGTCGAGGACGCTCAGACCGGCAAGACCAAGGTCCAGCGGCTCGCCGACGCGGTGGCGGCCGTATTCGTCCCCGCCGTCCTGTCCGTCTCGGTCACCGTTCTGGGCTTCTGGCTCGGCGCCGGAGCCGACCCGCAGTCCGCGATCACCGCGGCGGTGGCCGTCCTCGTCGTCGCCTGCCCCTGTGCGCTGGGGCTGGCCACCCCGACCGCGCTGCTGGCCGCAACCGGCCGGGGGGCACAGCTCGGGATCCTGGTCCGTGGGCCGGAGGCGCTGGAGCGACTGCGCCGCATCGACACCGTCGTTCTCGACAAGACCGGCACTCTCACCACGGGCCGGATGAGCGTCACCGCCCTCACCGAGCGCACCGGCGGCCTGGACGCGCTGGAGGCACTGAGACTGGCCGCCATCGTCGAGCAGGGCTCCGAACATCCGCTGGCCCGCGCGATCGGCGCAGCCGCCGATGCCCGGCTGCCGGGAGAACAGCTGCCGTCGGGAGAACAGCTGCTGCCGGGAGAGCAGCCTGCGTCGGGAGAACGGCTGCCGTCGCGACACCTTCTGCCGCCGGTCGCGGACTTCGGTGCCACCCCCGGATACGGCGTCCACGGCACGGCCGACCGGCACCGGGTGGAGGTCACCCGGCCCGGCGACCTCAATGGCCTGCCCGCTCCGCTGCCGGAAGCGGTGCACACCGCGGAGGCGGCCGGCCACACCGCCGTCCTGGTCACCGTCGACGGCACCCCGGAGGCCGTCATCGCGGTCGGCGACGCCCTCCGCCCCGACAGCTACCGCGCCGTCGACCATCTGCGCCGCCTGGGGCTGCGGCCGGTCCTGGCCACCGGCGACCGGGCCGCCACCGCCCGAGCGGTGGCCGGTCATCTCGCCATCACCGAAATCCACGCGGAGGCCCGCCCCGAGGACAAGGCCGCCCTCGTCACCACACTCAAGGAGCAGGGCGGCCGGGTCGCCGTCGTCGGCGACGGCGTCAACGACGCGGCGGCCCTCGCCCTCGCCGACCTCGGGATCGCGATGGGCAGCGGCACCGATGCCGCGATCGGCGCCGCCGATGTGACCCTCGTACGCGAGGACCTGCAGGCCATCCCCGACGCCGTACGCCTGGCCCGGCGCACTCTGGGCACCATCCGCAGCAATCTCGTCTGGGCTTTCGGCTACAACCTCGTCACCGTGCCGCTCGCCGCCGTCGGCCTGCTCAGTCCGATGCCGGCGGCCGCCGCCATGTCCGCCAGTTCACTGCTCGTCGTGGGCAACAGCCTCCGGCTGCGCGCCTGGCGGCCGGCCGGGCCCGGCCGGCCGGCCCGCCGTCCCCACGGTCGGCGGCCCCCACCCCGTGGAGAGACCTCATGAAACGACCTTCCCTCCCATCCCTCCCGTTCCTTCCGTCTCTCCCATCCCTCCCGTCCCTCCAGTCCGTCGCCGTACCGCTGCTCACCTGTCTGGCGACCCTCGGCGCGCTCACCGCGTGGACCGCCGGCGGCAACGCGGGCAGGCCCGCGGAGCTGAGGATCCCCGAGGGCCGGGTGCTGATTCCCTCAGGAGCCGAGGCCACCGCCGCGTTCTTCACCGTCCGCAACACCGGCGGCGCCGATGACGTCCTGACGGGTGTCACCGGCCCCGCCGGCCACCGCGCGATGCTCAGCCGCACCGTCGACATCGGGCGCAACGCCCGGAGCATGGCGATGGTCCGGGAAGCCATCGTCCCGGCGGGTGGCGCGCTGACCATGACGCCGACCACCCTGGATGTCATGGTCAGCCCGCCGCCACGGCTCGCGCCCGGCGACCGGCTCACCTTCACGCTGCACTTCCGCCACAGCCCGCCACAGACCGTACGGGCCACGGCGGTACGTCCCGGCAGCTGAAATGAACCGCAGGGGCCTACGCCATGGGGGCCGCACGCCACGGGGCTGAATGTCACGGCCCCGCGGTGCCACGGGCCCCACGCCACGGGGCTCATGCCACGGGCCCCACGCCACGGGGCTCATGCCACGGACCCCACGCCACGGGGCTCATGCCACGGACCCCACGCCACGGGGCTCATGGACCGGCCCTTCGCCCGTCCACGAGCCCCGTCGCTCTGCCGTGCGCTCCGCGCCCGGTGCGCGGCCGTCAGGCCACGGCGTCCGCGTACGCCCGCGGTCCGTCGGCCCTCTGCAGGCGCTTCCCGTCCGGGCGCTCTCCCTGCAGGCGCTCCCCTTCCGGGCGCTTCCCTTCCGGGCGCTTCCCCGGCAAGCGCTCCGCCTCCAGGCGCTCCGCTTCCGGGCGCTCCGCATCCGTGAGCAACCCGACCAGCGTCTCCCGGGCGCGCGCCACACGGGACCGTACGGTCCCCACGGGACAGCCCATCACCCCGGCCGCCGCCGCGTACGGCAGCCCCAGCAACTGCGTGAGCACGAACGCCTCCCGCCGCTGTGGGGCCAGCGCCGCCAGCAGCTCGGCCAGCGCGACGCCCTCGTCGAATCCCGGCACACCCCGCGGCTGCACCCGCTCCGCGGCCGTCTGCCAGTCGTCCGTCGCGGCCAGCCGGGGCCGCACCGCCACGGACCGGATGCGGTCCGCCACGACCCGCCGGGCAATGGTCAGCAGCCAGGTCCGCGCCGACGACCGGCCCTCGAACTGCGGCAGACTGCGCAACGCCCGGACATAGGTGTCCTGCGTCAGATCGTCGGTCGCCTGCGGATCACCGCTGAGATGCGCCACATAGCGCCGCACATCGAGCTGCGTGGCCCGCACGAACTGCTCGACGGCCCGCTCGTCCCCGGTACGGGCGGCCAGCGCCCAGCCCGTCACCGCCTCGTCATCCCGCATCCCGCGACCGCCCCTCGCCGCGCCGCCGTGCTTCGGGGAGGATGGGAGCATGCTCTGCTCGCGCATCCGTACGGCACTCTCCGCCCGCCTCGACGGCGAGGAACTGCCTCCCGGGCTCACCCCCGGCCGGCTCGACGACCATCTGGCCGGCTGCCGGGACTGCCGGCGCTGGGACGCGCGGGTACGGGTTCTGACGACCGGCCTCGACCGCGCCGCCGCGCACCCCGCGGACGACCCGGCGGCCGCGGGGGAGCTGCTCGCCCGTCTGCGTGCGGTCTCCGCAGGACCGGCGATTTCCGGCATGCGAGATACCGCAACGGCAGGCACCGGCACGGCAGGCACCGGCACGGCTGGCACCGGCACGGCAGGCACCGGCACGGTGGGCTGCGGCACGGTGGGCTGCGGCACGGCGGAGACCGGCGGTACACCCGCCGGTTGACGCGGCGGCCGGCGGGCGCCCGCCTCCGTAGGCCGGCACGCCGGGAAGGGATGCGGGCGGCGGTACCACCGGCATCCGGACAGGAATCATCATCTGGAGTCCTTCGCATGATCCGGTCGCCGCGCGCGGCGGGGACCGGTGAAGTCGGAGCCGGGACGTCGCCGGGTGCGCTCGGCACCCGGCCGTCCCCCGGCTCTGGAGTTCGACCGTGCTGTCAGCCGACAGCCGGCTCCTGCGGTGGACCCCGCAACGATCTCGTATAGGCGAGCAGCAACTGCCGCACCGCACGCCGTGGTTCCTGACGGGCGGCGCGGACGGCGGGCCGCGGATCGGGCAGCAGGATCCGCAGGACGAGGACCAACGGCGCGAACAGCCAGGCCGACAGGCTCCGTACGAGCTGGAAGGCCGCCCGCTCGCCACCCCACAGCCACCCCGCGCTGAGCAGGGCGACCAGCAGGTGTGCCGCCAGCATGCCGGTGGCACTGCCGTGCATCCCCGGCATCTGACCCGCGTGGGCCATGCCGCTCATGCCACTCATGCCGTCCATGGCATCCATGCCGCTCATGGAGCCCGTGTGCCCCATATGCTCCATGTGCCCCATGCCGGCCATGTTCCGCAGGTGGCTCGCGCCGTCCGTCGAGGGCAGGGCCGCCCTCTGCTGATGCATCAGCTGGATCAACCGGGCGCTGCCATGCCCGGAGAGCTGCGTCCCCTCCGCCCCGCACAGCCAGGTCTCCGCCCACCGGCGCGCCAGTGAGCTCTCGTCGCCACCGGAACCGGCGACCGCCTGGCCCAACGAGAAGGCACTGTGCAAGGCCGCCTGGGTGCCGACGGTCAGCACCCCCACGAGCAGCGGCCCGCGTTCCCGGCCCGCGCAGCACCAGGCACCGGCCGCGGTCCCCACCCCGGCGACGAGCAGCATCCACGCGGGAACCACGGCATCCGACATCACCATGTGTCCCAGCGCGGCGAGCAGCACACACACGACCGCGAACACCGCGGCGCGTAGCCCCCTGAGAACCTGCCCCGCATCCATGACAGGCCCATCGTCGCACCCCTGCCCCGCGGCGGAGCGAGAGGGGCCCCGACGTGCACTTACCTGCCGGACGAGGAATTCGTGTCCGTGTCCCGGGCAAGCACGAAGGCCGGGGGAGGGAGCCGGGGTAGACCTCGGGACTGGGTCAGCGGCCGGGACCAGCTCTAGGCCGACGGGGGCCCAGGGCGCCCAGGGCCCAGGACACAGGTCCCGGGGCCAGGGCACGGGTCCCAGGGCCCACGGCGCGGGGCGCTCCCGGGGCGGTAGTTCACTGGCCCCGTCACCCGCCACGACCGTGCGGAGATACGGGGCGGGTCCACGGGATCAGCGCCGGGACGCGGGCGCGGTAAGCCTCGTAGGCGGTGCCGAACTGACCGGCCATCATGCCGTCCTCGATCCGGACCCGGCGCAGCAGCCAGGGGACGGCGATCGCCAGGTAGACGATCCAGATACCGAAGCCGCAGGCCAGCATCCCGCCGATGATCAGGCCGAGGAGGCCGGTGTAGATGGGGTGGCGGACCAGCCGGTAGGGGCCGTCGGTGCGTAGCTCGTGGTCTTCCCTGAGCATCGGGATGCCGGCCCACATGGTGCCCAGGACCCAGCGGGCCCACAGCAGCAGCGCGGTGGAGGCGAGCGCGAGCAGGGCGCCCGGGAGCGCGAGTTCCGGTTGCCAGTACTGGAAGTGGCGCCAGAAGGAGTGCGGAACGCGCCCGACCAGCACGCAGAACGCGCAGGCGCCCGCGATCAGCAGAACCCGCCGGGGCAAGGTGGCGCCCAGGCCGCGCAGCCAGCCGCGCGGACCGTTCTTGCTCCGCACCCCGAAGTAGAGAGCGCCCGCGATCCAGGCCACGAGGAAGACCGTGACGCAGCAGTTGGTGAAAGTGACGAGGAGGGAGTGCAGTGAGCCCATGCCCTCAGACTGCGCCGCGCGCAGCGCGGATCACCACCACCCACGGGTTGAAGCGGAGGCCCACCTACGGGTGGAGGCCCTTCGCTACGGATGGGCACCTTGCCGGCACCACGCCCGCCGGCGCGGGCCGCTCCGGGATGCGGGCACCCGCATCCCGGAGGAGCCCGGTCGCCGGCCCCAGGAGGTTGACGGCACCTCCCTCTCCCTACGGCCGGGGCCCGACGACCCTTTCCCCGTCCCGTACGGTGATCGCGACGGCCGGGCAGACATCGGCGGCGTCCAGCGCGCGTTCGTCCTCGTCGATCTGCTCCTTGAGCGGACGGGAATGCGTGCCGTCCAGAACGAAGAGGTCCGGCGCGATGGCGGCGCAGGATCCCGAGGCCATGCACTGCCCGGGGTCGATCTCCAGCTTCCAGGTCATCCCTTCACCACCCCACCGGCATGACCCGGGGGCCGCGCACCAGCATCTCGCTCTTCCACACCACATCGCCCGCCAGCCGCAGATCAGGGAACCGGGTGATCAGGGCGATCAGCGCCTCCTGCAGCTCCAGCCGGGCCAGCGGCGCGCCCAGACAGTGATGGACCCCGTGACCGAATCCGAGGTGCTGGGTCCCGGCCCGCGAGATGTCCAGCGTCCCCGGTGAGTCGAAGCGCAGGGCATCCCGGTTGGCCGCGCCCACCGCCACCAGGACCGGAGTCCCGGCCCGCACCAGCGTCCCGCCGACCTCGACGTCCTCCGTCGCGTAACGGGGCTGGCTCGCGCCGCTGCCGAGCGGTACGAAGCGCAGTAGCTCCTCCACTGCCCCGCCGATCAGCTCCGGCTTTTCGCGCAGCAGGGTGAGCTGGCCCGGGTGGTCCAGCAGCGCCAGCACGAAGTTGGGAATCTGCGTGGCCGTGGTCTCGTGCCCGGCGACCAGGATGCCCACGCACAGGTCGACGAGTTCGAGTTCGGACAGCCGGTCGTTGACGTCCCGGGCATCGATGAGCGCCGTCATCAGATCGTCCTGCGGCGCGCGCCGGTGCTCCTCGATCAACTTCCGCATATAGGCGCGGAGTTCTTCCTGATTGGCGTCGAACTCCGCCGCGGTGAGGGAACTTGTCGACAGCGCGGCGTCACTCCAGACCCGGAACCGCGGCCGGTCCTCGGCCGGGACGCCGAGCAGGCGGCAGATCACCGCGACGGGGATGGGCAGCGCATAACGGTCCACCAGGTCGGCGGGCGGCCCCGCCGCCGCGAGCTCGTCGAGCAGTCCGTTCGCCAGTTGCTTGACCTGCGGCCTGAGCTTTTCGACCTGCCGGACGGTGAAGGCCTTGGCCACCAGGGTGCGCAGCCGGGTGTGGTCGGGCGGGTCCATGCCCAGGATGCCGCTGTCGCGTCGCCCTTCGGACTGCCGGGGCTCGTCGTGCCGGACACCCTCGGCGCGGCTGAAGCGCTGATCGCCGAGGACGAACCGGGCTTCGGCGTACCGGGTCACGAGCCAGGCCGGCTCGCCGTACGTCATCCGGACTTTCAGCAGCCCCGGACGGTTACGGGCGTGCTCGTACTCCTCGGAAAGCTCAAGGCTCTCGGGGACATTGAAGGGGTAGGAGAGGGGTGCTGTGTCGGCTGTGGTCAAGGTGACCTCCCTTGTGTAAGCACCTGCTTACATAAGGTAGGACGCCCCCCTCGGGCCGGTCAACGATGGATTGTGGCCGTCATCCTGACGGGCCAACGGAGAGGAGCGTGGCGATGGCGGAGTCCCCGCAGCACGGCGCGGAGAGCACATACCGCCGTAGTGCAGAGGGCACCCGGCTGCGGTTGCTCGACGCCGCGTCGGAGCTGTTCGCCGAGCGCGGCTACGAACGGGCGACGGTGCGCGACATCGCGGCCCGCGCCGGGGCCAATCAGGCCCTGCTGTTCCGCTACTTCGGCTCGAAGCGGGCGCTGTTCGGGGAAGTCATGGCACGTGGCGGCCACGAGCAGCTGCGCACCACTCCCGCCGAGCGGCTGTTCGAGGTCGCGCTGCGCGGCATGCTGGCCGGCGGCCGGGAGGAGGGTGCCGACCGCGCGCTGGAGGTGTGTCTGCGCTCCATCGGCGGCAGTGACGAGATCGCGGAGGCGCTGCGGGGGCTGGGGGAGGAGTACGCGGCGGTGCTCGCCACACTCTCCGAGTCCGATACCGGGACCTTGCGGGGCGATCTGGCACTGTCCTGGCTGCTGGGAATTGGCCTGATGCGTGTGGTGGTCGGCAAGGAGCCGCTGGCGAGCGCCGATCCCGACACGGTGTGCCGGCTCGTGGTGGGCGCCCTGGGCGGCCTCCTGGAGAGCCTGCCGCAGGCCGACGGGGCGGTGACCGGGGAAAGGGGCCGGATTCCGGAGTGAACAAGAGGGCCAAGGCGTGGGCCGTTGGGGTGCGTGCTGCGTTCCAGTGACTCTGCGGCGGGTCGCGGGGAGATGGGTAGAACTACCCTTATTGTCACTTTTGCAGAGAATATTCTTTTTCTGCAGAGTCGAGTGAAGGTGGAAACATGCTCCCTTCGATCCCTCGCGGCCTTGCCGTGGCCGGTCTGGCCGCGGCTGCCCTGGTGGTGCCGACGGCAGGCGCTGCCACCGCCGCAACCCCGGTCCCCAGCAGCTCACAGAGCGCCAAGTGCTACTCGCACCACTGCGACAGGGGCCACTACGGCGACCGGCATCACTACCGGCATCATCACCGCCACCACGGCCACGGTCGCGGCCATGGCCGCTTCGGTCACGGTGGCCACGACGGCTACGGCCACGTCGGCGCCCGTGACGACGGCTTCGGCCGTGACAGCGGCTATGACCGCGACAGCGCGGGGCGCGACGGCAACGGGCGTGACGGACTCGGCATGGGCAAGGACGGTATGGGCAAGGACGGCATGGGCAGGGACGGTCTGGGCAGGGACGGCCTGCTCGGCCTCGGCCTGCTCGGCCTCCTGTAGGAACTGTCGGCCGGTCATGCGGTGGGCCCGGGATCGTGATCCCGGGCCTTCTGCATGCCGTGTCACACGCCGTGTCACATGTCGTGCCGCATGCCGTGTCATGTGCCGTTTTCCGCCGGCCTCCGTGGCTCGGGCGGGGCCGGGGTGTTGAGGGGTGCAGGACCCGGCGGGAGTGCCCGGCAATGGGAAGAATGCATTCCGCCCGTCCACCCCGTCACGCTTCACCGTTCAACGTTTTCGGATTCCGGTGAATCGTTGTCATAAGTCGTGCGGAGTGGCAGGATTGCGCTGTCACATCGCGAATGGGGGATTTGCGACCAACGGGGACGGGGGAACGGCCCCAGCTGCGGAGAACGCACCTGACCCGTGCGTCGGCCAACAAACCCATGGGTAACTCGCCTCTGCGAGTGCACTCGCTTTGTGCTGCCCATTTTCAATGGTTTGGATTCTGGCCCGTCGCGACGTATGGGTGGCCGTGCGCCGGCCTGGAATGCCCCGGCGCACGGTATCCCGGGAACCTGCCTGAGGAGTGAGAAGGGGGAAGTCTGTCTTATGCTCAACTTCGGGACGGTTACCGGAGAAACGGGCCCGTCAGGCATTGGGCGGCCAGCGGGGAGACGTTCCCGGAACGGTGCGCAACGCCCGCCGGGAACAGGAATCCCAAGACTTCAGTATTCCGGCCAGCTGCCTCCCTCACTTCCCGGAAATCCGGACTCACGGATCATTGCACCGCCCGCATTCCCGGGCGAGTTCCGCAACTCCTTCTCCGTGTCACGTCGTTGGGCGCCGCGCAGAGCTGATACCTGATCGGTCACCGCCGCGCCTTCGAAGGACCGGGTAGTGCCCGCCGATGGACAACTGCGCCTGTCCATCGGCCCGGAAAGCCCCGCAGACCTCGCATCCGACCCCGAACAGGCCCGTGAAAAGGCCGCTAAGGACAACCGTTGAGTTCCAGGACGCCCACCCCCCACCCCGAGGCCGCACCGCCGGACTCCTCCTCGCAGACCGGCGCCACGGCCCCGGAAGGTGCCGACGCACCTCCGGCCGCCGGTCCCGGCCGCCGCCCCGGCCTCTTGCGTGACGCCTCACTGTCCGCCGTACTGGCAGGCTTCGTGGCCGTCATCGTGTCGTACTCGGGCCCGCTCGTCATCGTGCTCGCGGCGGCGTCCGCCGGGCATCTCGACACCGCCCAGACCAGCTCCTGGGTATGGGCCATCTCCATCGGCAGCGGCCTGACCTGCATCGCGCTCAGCCTGCGCACCAGGATGCCGGTGATCACCGCATGGTCGACACCGGGCGCCGCCCTGCTGGTCACCAGCCTGGGGGCGTACTCCTACGCGGAAGCCATCGGGGCCTTCCTCATCACCGGACTGGTGATCACCCTGGTCGGTCTGACCGGGGTGTTCGGATGGCTGATGCGGCAGGTGCCCGCCGCCGTCGTCTCCGCCATGCTCGCCGGCATCCTGTTCTCGTTCGGCACCGGCGTCTTCACCTCCCTCAAGACCGCACCCCTCATAGCCGGTTCCGTCCTGCTCGCCTATCTCCTGGCGAAGCGGTGGCTGCCGCGGTACGCCGTCCTCGTCGCCCTGGCGGCGGGCGTCCTTGCCGGCGCGGCAAGCAACCGGCTGGACATCCACCTGGACCGGATCCAGCTGGCCAAGCCGGTCCTGACGACCCCGGACTTCTCGCTCGCCTCGCTCGTCGGTATCGCGGTGCCCATGATCCTGGCGACGCTCGCCTCGCAGAACGCGCCGGGGATGGCGGTCCTCACCGCGTCCGGCTACCGGCCCAAGGACCGCCTCCTGATCGGTTCGACGGGCCTGATCTCCACGCTGCTGGCCCCGTTCGGCTCGCACGCCATCAACCTCGCGGCGATCACGGCCGCGATCTGCACCGGCCCCGAGTCCCACCGTGACCCCCGGCGCCGCTACGTGGCCGGAGTCTCCTGCGGAGCGTTCTACCTCCTCATCGGGGCGTTCGGCTCCACGCTGGTGGTGCTCTTCGCGGGACTGCCCAAGGAACTCGTGGCGGCGGTCGCCGGAGTCGCGCTGCTCGGCGCCCTGGCCGGCGGCCTGACCGGTGCGGTGAAGGAGGAGAAGGACCGCGAGGCAGCCCTGATCACCTTCCTCGCCACCGCCTCCGGCGTCACCCTCTTCGGCATCGGCTCCGCCTTCTGGGGACTGCTCTTCGGGGTCATCGCCCATCTCGTCCTGACCCGGTGGCGCGGTACGTCCGAGAAATCCGCCGCCTGACCCGAGCCGCCGTTCACCGGAGGCCGGTGGCGGGCCGGCCGGGCGCTGCAAGCCGACGGGCCGCCGGGTCGCTGGACACCCTCCGTGTCCGGTAGCCCACCGGCCGGCAGGCGCGGTCCCATCCGCCGTACGCAGGCGGGATTACGGGAACGATCAGCCGGAGCCGGAGCCGGAGCCGGAGCCGGAGCCGGAGCCGGAGCCGGGGGCGGAGCCGGAGCCGGGGGCGGAGCCGGAGCCGGGGGCGGGCCCGGTGCCGTCCCGCTTCAGATTCGTCACCTTCTGCGGCAGCCGCCCCGCACCGTCGGCGAGCGGGGGAGCCGAGCCGGGCGCGGTGGTTCCGTTCTTGAGGCTGTCGAGAATGGCCAGCCCCTCGCCGACGATGCCGGAGGCGATCTCATTGATCCCGTCGGTGCCGTTGAGGACGGTGAGCCGGGAACCGGACAGGCCCTCGGCCGCCGCCTTGGCGAGGGCGGGAAGGTTCTCGATGGTGCGATTGGCGGCGATCAGCTCCTGGTTGCCGTCCCGCAGCGAGCCCGCGAGGGCCGTGTTCGCGTCGGCCCGGGCCTGGGCGAGGGTCCGCTCGCTGTAGGCGCGGGCGTCCGCCTCGAAGCGGACCTGGTCACGCTGTGCCTCCGCCAGGGTGCGCAGCCGGTAGGCCTCGGCGTCCGCCGGACGGCGCACCTCGGCCTCCAGTCGCTGGGCGGCGAGCGAGGCCTGCCGCTGGGCCAGCGCGGTCTGCTCCTCGATGACCTCCTGCGAGGCCCTGGCCTGCGACAGCGGGCCCGCTTGCGCGGCGCGGGCGTTGGACTGCTCGGTCTCGGCGAGGAATCCGGCCCGCTTGATCGCGGTGTCCCGCTCGTACTCCGCCTTGAGGGCCGCCGCCTGCTGCTCCCGCTCGGTGGCTTCCTGGTCGGCCTTGGCCTGCGCGATCCGGGCCGCGCTGGCGACCGCCGCGGCGTGCGGGGCGGCGAGATTGGTGATGTAGCCGGAGGTGTCGGCGATCTCCTGGATCTGCAGGGCGTCGACGACGATGCCGAGCTTCTCCATCTCGGAATGGCTGCCGTCCTTGACCTCCTGAGCGACCCGGTCCCGTTCCCGGATGATCTGCTCGACGGTCAGCCCGCCGACGATCGAGCGCAGGTGACCGGCGAAGATCCGGCCCACCAGCTCTTCCATGGTGGCCTGCTCGTCCAGGAAGCGGCGCGCGGCGTTGGCGATAGACGTCTGGTCGTCACCGACCTTGAAGACGGCGACCGCCCGGACCCCGATCCGGATGCCCTGCTGGGTGACGCAGTCCTCGGAGATCTCCGCCTCCCGCAGCGACAGCGCCAGCACGCTCGCCTTCTGTTTGACGGGCATGACCCAGCAGCCATGGCCCGTGACGATACGGAATTGGGCGTCCCCGGTCCGGCGCTTCGAGCCGGAGATCAACAGCGCCTCGTTCGGCGCAGGAACATGCCAGAACAACATCGGAAGGCTCCTGGTCCGTTGCGACCGGCCCCGGCCGGTGTGCGGAGGCGGCCACGGGAAGGGAGTGCTCAGGTGGCCGGCCGCGGTCTTCGGGACGGCCCGGTCACGCGGGCAGCGGCGCGACGATCACCGACCGCGCCGAGGTGTGGTCCACCACGATGACCTGGGTATGACGGGCGATGGGCTCGCGGGACCAGGCGGCGAAGGCTTCGGTCCCGCCGCGTACGGGCAGCAGCACCTCGCCGGGGCCGTCGGCCGGGATGGAGACGGTCACCCGCCCGATCACCCCGATCGGGCTGAAGTCCGTGTCATCCGTCGCGCTCACCCGGGCTCCGTCGCTGGTCAAAGCCGCTGCCGGGGCAAGACCTGGCAGCGGGAATTCCTCGACAACTCAACGGTACTCCGGCCGGGGCGGCGCTTCAGTCCGCGCTGCCGGGGCTGTCGGCCCCGGCACCGGGTTCAGGCGTCCGGGCGAGGCGGAACGGGCCGCAGGGACCTGTTTCCTCGGCGGCGGCAGCACATCTGGCGCGCGATGGGGCCGCAGGGCCGTGAGGGCGGTCTCGGTCTCCTCCATCAGCGCGCGGTAGGAGACCAGCCGCTGCCACTCCGGATCGGCAACCCCGGGCACGGTGGCGGCGCGCTCCGTCCACTGCTTCACCAGCCCGGCGTACACCGGTGTCTGCCGGAGGATGTCCGCGGTGATCCACCGCGGCATCTGCCCGGTGCGGGGGAGGGGGGTTCGTCCGTGGCCTGCGACGGTGCCGGAAGAGGGGTCGCTCATGGCCGTAGAAACGATTCTTCCGCCCTGGGGTCACTGCGTATTTTTACCGCGGCACGTACGTCCGCCGTGAAGGCAAGGGCGTATCTCTCTCGAATATCACCTTATGCAGTGATCTATAGCCGGGAAGCAGTCCAATCCGGGCGAGGAAACGTTGTCGCAGTCATGGAACCGAGGGAGTTGTGGGAGCGCCATGCCGTACTCGCACAGGCGTTTTGCACCAGCGATGACGAGGTACGCCGTACGCAGGGGCTCCTCGACGAGGCCGAGGCCCGCCGCTCGCGGACCCTGGCCGCCTTCGCCGTGACCGTGGGCAGCGACGCGGTGGTGGCGGAGCTGCTCGGCCTGGACGAGCGCGAAGTACGCCTGGCCCGCCGCACGGTGGGCAAGGAGGACGCCCGCGCGGTCGCCAAGAGCCTGCTCGCCCAGACCACGCGCGAGCAGCCCCCCGGCCCGCAGACCGCCACGCCCTCCGCGACACCCCCCACGACACAGTCCACGACGCCCCCCGCGGCGCAGCCCGTGGGCCCGGCAGCGGCGCCGGCTGCTGCCGCCCCCCAGCCTCCCCATGCCCCCCAGCCCCACGAGCCGGCCTGGGCGCCGGCGCTGGACGCGGTCCTGATGAGCGGCTGGCACAGCGGAGTTGACCTCACCGCGCTTGCCACCGAACTCGGGCTCGATGTCCGGCTCCTCGTGGCCCGCGCACAACAGCTCGCCGCCGAAAGCCGGCCGGTGCAGTCGCCGCCGCCGGACCGCACCGGCCGGCACCGCCGGCTGGCCCATCTCCCGCCCGCCCCGCAGCACGAGAGCACCCCTTCGGCCTGGCGCGAGCGACCGCCGCAGCCCCCGCGCGAGCCCTACGAGCAGGAGCCCTGGAAGCAACAGCAGTACCCGAATTACCGAGACCAGCGGGAGTACCAGGACTACCAGGAGCACCAGGACTACCGGGTGTACGAGGAGCATCCGCAACAGCACCCGCAACACGTACAGCAGCATCCGCATCACATGCAGCAGCACCAGCACCAGCACCAGCAACAGCAGAACCAACAACATTCACTGCATCAGCATCAGCAACCTTCACCGCATCAGCAGTATCAACAGGCCTCCCATGCCACCTGGGATGCCAGTGCCATCACCGCCGCCCAGCATGATTGGGACGGCATCCTCAGCCAGTGGGAAGCCACCACCTCCTCCACACCGCCGCTCTCGGCCCCTGGCCAAGGGGGTGTCTGACGAGCCCGGCCGCCTCCCCGGTGCCCGCACGGCGGTTGAGGCACCCGGTGGGCGTGGCGCAGCTGATGCCCCGGGACCGCTTCCAGGGGTGTCCGGGCGTCCGGAGTCCGGCCTTTGGCCTCCGGCCTCGGGCGTCGATTAGAGTGGGCGCCGAGCCGTGACTGGCGCTTGGGTGGAGTACCACCGGGGAGCGGCTCGGCCACTCCTGGCCGGTGCCGCGCGCCTGGGCGATCCGACACGACGCTCAGGAGCACCGATGACCCCGACCGCCCGCCTCATGGACGGCAGCGCACTGGCCCGTCGTATCGTCGAACAGGCCGCGGAACGCGCGGCGGACCTCACCCGGCAGACCGGAACGTCCCCGTGTCTGGCCACCGTGCTGGTGGGTGACGACCCCGCCTCGGTGACGTACGTCCGCATGAAGCGCGCACGGTGCGAGAAGGCAGGGATCCGCTCCCGGCATGTCGCGCTCCCCGCCGCCACCACGACCGCCGAGCTGGTCGACACGATCACCGCGCTGTCGGACGATCCCGACGTCCACGGCATCCTGCTCCAGCACCCGGCCGGGCCGCACATCGACGAGCGCGCCGCCTTCGAGGCCATCGCCCCCGAGAAGGACGTCGACGGCGTCACCTGCCACTCCTTCGCCGCGATGAGCTTCGGCCTGGACGGCTTCGCCTCCTGCACGCCCGGCGGCATCCTCCGCCTCCTGGACCACTACGACGTCGACCTGGCCGGCAAGCATGCCGTCGTGGTCGGGCGCAGCGCGATCCTCGGCAAGCCCGTCGGGATGCTGCTGCTCGCCCGCGACGCCACGGTCACCTACTGCCACTCCCGCACCACCGACCTCGCGTCGATCACCAAGGACGCCGATGTCCTGGTCGCCGCCGTGGGACGGCCCCGGTTCCTGCGCGGCGAACACCTCAAGCCCGGGGCCGTCGTGATCGACGCCGGCTCGAACCCCGGCAACGTCGGTGATGTGGACTTCGACTCGGCGTGCACCCGTGCCTCCCTGATCACCCCGGTCCCCGGCGGCGTCGGTCCGATGACCATCGCCACCCTGCTCACCCAGACCGTGGATGCCGCCACCGCCCAGATGACGAAGACGGCCTGACCGCCGCGCGTCAAAGTTCCGTAAGGGGCCGAAAGCGTCCGCCCGGCCTGCGGTGATCGTCCGTATGATCGCGAGGGTGGTGGTCACTCCGGGCGTGAACGACCATGACGGAGCAGCGAGTTGTCATCGTGGCGGGGGCGGTTCGGGCATCGGTGCCGCTACGGCACGGCTGCTGCGGGCGGCCGGACGCCAGGCGGTGATCTCCGGCCGCCGGACCGAACCGCCGCACCGTCTCGCCGAGGTGACCGGAGCGCCGGCCCATCCCTCCGACGTGACGGTGGCCGACCCCGGCGGCGACGTACCCTCCTTCCGTATCGAGGCACGTGACGGCGCGAAAGGCTGAGGCGACGATGGCAGACACCCTTTACCGGGATCGTTGGATCGAGTGCACCTCCGACGCCCTGCGCATCCGCGGCTACTACTTCCCGTGGGGCACGAAGACCGTCCGCTACCGCTCGATTCGCGCGGTCCGGCGGGTGGAGATCGGCGCCTTCAGCGGGCAGGCCCGGATCTGGGGGACCGCCCATCCGCGCTACTGGGCGAGCCTGGACCCGGGGCGGTTCTCGAAGAAGCACGCGCTGATCCTCGATCTTGGCCGCTACGTCCGTCCGTTCATCACGCCGGACGACGCCGAGGCCGTGGAAACCATCCTTCGCGAGCGGGCGCCCGCACCGCCGGTGTGATCCGCCGGTCCGGCAAGCCCTTGGGGCGGCGCCCTCCCGGGCGGAGGTCAGGCGGTGAGCGCCTGGTTGGCGAGTTCGCGGCGCAGGCGCATGAAAGGGCGCGGGCGGTTGAGGGCGAGTACCGCGGTGGTGCGCCCGTCCCGTTCGTAACAGGCGAGGAAGCTGCGGTCGTCGGGGGAGCCCTCGAGGATGCGCGGGGTGTCGGTGGGCAGCCGCCGGCCGGCGAACTGGAGGCGTACGCCGTACTGGTCGGACCAGAAGTACGGCAGGCTGCGGTGGGTGGCGACGGTGCTGCCGGCCAGCAGGTTCTGCGCGGCGACGGCAGCCTGTTCGGTGGCGCTGGTCCAGTGCTCCGCGCGCACGCCGTTCACCCGGGCGACGTCGCCGACGGCCACGACGGCGGGCAGCGGGGTGACACAGCCCGCGTCGCACCGCACGCCGTCGTCGAGCGGCAGTCCGGAGTCCGTCAGCCAGCCGGTGCGGGGGCGCACCCCGATGCCGATGACGACCACCTCGGCGGGGAGCAGCCGGCCGTCGTTCAGTTCGACCCCGGTGACGCGGTCTTCGGTGCCGCCGCTGTGCAGCCGGGCGACACCGGTTCCGGTGAGCAGGGTGACGCCGTGGTCCCCATGGAGGGCGGAGCAGATCTCGGCCATGGCGTGGCCGAGTTGGGGGACGAGGGGGAGCGGGGCGGCCTCGACCACGGTGACGTCATGGCCGAGGGCGGCGCAGGACGAGGCGACCTCGGCGCCGATGAAGCCGCCGCCGATCACCACGACCCGGGCCGGCGACGAGGACAGATCCGCGCGGAGCGCCTGGGCGTCGTCGAGGGTGCGCAGGGTGTGGGCTCCGGCGGGCATCGGGCCGGGGAGGAGGCGTGGGGTGGCGCCGGTGGCGAGCACCACGCCGTCGGTGGTCAGGGAGCGGCCGCCGTCGAGCAGCACCGTGCGCCCGCCGGTGTCGAGCCCGGTGGCCCGGGTGCCCAGCAGCCATTCGGCATCCAGCTCGGCGATCTCCTCGGCGTCGGCCAGGGCGAGTTGACCCTGGTCGGTGGTGGTGCCGGTGAGGAAACCCTTGGACAGCGGGGGCCTGTCGTAGGGGCGGTGGCACTCGTCCCCGACGATCACCAGGCGGCCGTCGAATCCCTTGGAACGCAGGGCCCGGGCGGCGTACAGACCCGCCAGCGAGGCCCCGATGACAGCGACCGACTTCATGCGGCGGTGCCCTCCTCGGCGGCGTGTTGGACGTAGATCATGCCGTCCTGGACGGTCACGGGGTGGGTGCGCACCGCCCGGCGGGCGGGCAGGCAGGTCGCCGCTCCGGTGCGCAGGTCGAAGGAGGCGGCGTGCAGCGGGCATTCGACCAGACACCCTTCCAGCCAGCCGTCGGACAGCGAGGCGTCCTGGTGGGTGCAGGTGTCGTCGATGGCGTAGAGCTGCCCGTCGGCGTGGAAGACGGCGATCGGCGGTGCGGTGTCGATGCGTACGGACTCGCCGGTCGGCAGGTCGGCGAGAGGGCAGACAGGAATCACAGGACCCCCCTGTTACTGTTCGGTATCATCGAGTTTCGCGGTGCGCACGATGAAGCGCTATGCGCAACAGAATCCCGATGGCAGGCGGATGCGTCAAGCGCTCCCCGGAATTGCCGGAACCATGCCGCGGTGCCGGAGCCGCGGCGTCGTAAGTCCGTTGCCAAGAGGGCGGGTGTACCCCTTGACGCTGCCGATCCGGCGTTCCCACTATGTCTCTCATCGCGCAACCAGTCGTGCACTGCGCAACACTGAGGGGTAGGGCATGCCACACGAAGTCCGTGCCGTCGTCGCGGCGGCACAAGGCGCACCCGTCGAGCTGCAGACGATTCTGGTGCCGGATCCCGGCCCCGGAGAAGTGCTCGTCGCCGTACAGGCCTGCGGGGTCTGCCACACCGACCTGCACTACCGGGACGGTGCGATCAACGACGAGTTCCCCTTCCTGCTCGGCCACGAGGCGGCCGGTGTCATCGAGGCGGTCGGCCCCGGCGTGACCGCCCTGGCCCCTGGCGACTACGTCGTCCTCGCCTGGCGGGCGCCCTGCGGCACCTGCCGGTCCTGCCGTCGCGGACGGCCCTGGTACTGCTTCGACTCCGGCAATGCCACCCAGCCGATGACCCTGCGGGGAGGCACCCCGCTCGCCCCCGCGCTCGGCATCGGCGCGTTCGCCGAGAAGACCCTGGTCGCCGCCGGGCAGGCGGTCAAGGTCGACCCCCATGCCCGCCCCGAAGCCGCCGGCCTCATCGGCTGCGGAGTGATGGCCGGGTACGGCGCGGCCGTGCACACCGGCGCGGTGGGCAGCGGAGACACCGTCGCCGTCATCGGCTGCGGCGGCGTGGGCAACGCGGCGATCGCCGGTGCGTCGATCGCCGGTGCGCGCCGGGTCATCGCGGTCGACATCGACGACCGGAAGCTGGACGGCGCGACCCGCTTCGGGGCCACCCACACCGTCAACTCCCGTGGTACGGACCCCATCGAGGCGGTGCGCGGACTGACCGGGGGCCATGGCGCGGATGTGGTGATCGACGCGGTCGGCCGCCCCGAGACCTACCGGCAGGGGTTCTACATGCGCGACCTCGCCGGGACCCTGGTCCAGGTCGGCGTCCCCGACCCGGACATGCGTATCGACCTGCCGCTGATCGATCTCTTCTCGCGCGGCGGCGCCCTGAAGTCCTCCTGGTACGGCGACTGCCTGCCCAGCCGCGACTTCCCCGTGCTCATCGACCGCTACCTCAGCGGACGGCTCGACCTCGACGGATTCGTCACCGAGACGATCGCCCTGGACGAGGTGGAGTCCGCGTTCGACAAGATGCGCGACGGCCGGGTACTGCGCTCCGTCGTGCTCATCTGACGGCGTCCCACCCACCGCCGACCACCCCTACCAGCAGGAGGAGGGTCATGTCCCGCACGCCCGCACACCCATCCCGTGTGGTTGTCATCGGTGCCGGCATCGTCGGCTGCTCGCTCGCCGACGAGCTGACCGCCCGTGGCTGGACCGAGGTCACCGTCCTCGAACAGGGCCCGCTGCCGGCCCCCGGCGGCTCCACCTCGCACGCCCCCGGCCTGGTCTTCCGGACCGGCCCGTCCAAGACCATGACCGAGTTCGCCGCCTACACCGTCGAGAAGTTCGGCGCCCTGGAGGTGGACGGGCTGTCCTGCTTCAACCAGGTCGGCGGCCTGGAGATCGCCACCACCGAGGCCCGCTGGGCCGATCTGCACCGCAAGGCCGGACTCGCCGCCTCCTGGGGCGTACGGGGTGAACTGCTCTCCCCGCAGCAGTGCAAGCAGCTGTGGCCCCTGCTGGACGAGACCAGGCTCTACGGCGGCTTCCACACCCCCGACGACGGGCTGGCCCGCGCGGTGCCCGCCTGCCGCGCCCAGATCGCCCGGGCCGAGAGCCGCGGCGCCCGCTTCCTGGAGCGGCACACCGTCACCGGCATCGAGCGGGAGGGCGGCCGGGTCACCGGCGTCGTCACCGACCGCGGCACCTTCCCCGCCGACCACGTCGTCTCGGCCGCCGGCTTCTGGGGCCCGGTGATCGGCGCGATGGCCGGGGTCGACGTACCGCTGCTGCCACTGGCCCACCAGTACGCCACCACCGAGCCGCTGCCCGAGCTCGCCGGCGTCAACGACCCCGGTGAGGCGAGCAAGCCGATCCTGCGCTTCCAGGACCGCGACCTCTACTTCCGTGAGCACCACGACCGGCTCGGCATCGGCTCCTACGCCCACCGCCCGATGCCCGTCGACCCCTTCACCGTCCCCGCCTTCGACGAAGCTCCTGTGATGCCCTCCTCGCTGCCCTTCACCGAGGACGACTTCGCCCCGAGCTGGCAGGACAGCGTCGGACTGCTGCCCGCGCTGGCCGACTCGCGGGTGGCCGAGGGCTTCAACGGCGTGTTCTCCTTCACCCCCGACGGGATGCCGGTCCTCGGCGAATCCCGCGAACTGCGCGGATTCTGGCTCGCCGAGGCGGTCTGGGTCACCCACTCCGCGGGCGTCGCCAAGGCCGTCGCCGAGTGGATGACGGACGGCCGGCCGGGATGCGACATCCATGAGTGCGACCTCTACCGCTTCGAGGACGCCCAGCGCTCGCCCGCCTACATCGCCGACCGCGGCGCCCAGAGCTTCATCGAGGTCTATGACGTCATCCACCCGCTGCAGCCCATGGAGCAGCCGCGGCCGCTGCGCACCAGCCCCTTCTACCCGCGGCAGCAGGAGCTCGGCGCGTACTTCCTGGAGGCCGGCGGCTGGGAGCGCCCGCACTGGTACGAGGCCAACGCCCCGCTCGCCGAGGGGCTGACCCTTCCCGAGCGCGACGCCTGGTCCGCCCGCTACTGGTCGCCGATCGCCGCCGCCGAGGCCAGGGCCACCCGCGAAAAGGTCGCCCTGTACGACATGACCCCGCTGCGCAGGCTGGAGGTCACCGGGCCCGGCGCCCTCGCCTTCCTCCAGCGCATGACCAGCAACAATCTCGCGAAGAAGCCGGGCGCGGTCACCTACACCCTGCTCCTGGACGAGACCGGCGGCATCCGCTCCGACCTCACCGTCGCCCGGCTGGCCCCCGACCGCTTCCAGGTCGGTGCCAACAGCGCATCCGACCTCGACTGGCTGCTGCGGCATGCCTCGGAAGGGGGCCCCTCCCGCTCCAGCGAAGCCGAGAGCGGGGGAGTGCAGATCCGCGACATCACCTCCGGCACCTGCTGCATCGGCGTCTGGGGCCCGCTCGCCCGTGACCTGGTGCAGCCGCTCACCCGCGACGACTTCTCCCACCAGGCCTTCGGCTACTTCCGGGCCAAGCAGACCCACCTCGGCCATGTCCCGGTCACCGCCATGCGTCTCAGCTATGTCGGCGAGCTCGGCTGGGAGCTGTACACCACCGCCGACCTGGGACTGCGACTGTGGGACACGCTCTGGGAGGCCGGTCAGGAGCACGGGGTGATCGCCGCAGGCCGCAGCGCCTTCAACAGCCTCCGGCTGGAGAAGGGTTACCGCTCCTGGGGCCATGACATGACCACCGAGCACGACCCGTACGAGGCCGGTGTCGGCTTCGCCGTCCGCCCCGCCAAGGGCGACTTCCTCGGCCGCGACGCACTGGAGGGCCGGAGCGAGGAGACCGCGGCGCGCAAGCTCACGTGCCTCACCCTCGACGACCCCGAGGCCGTCGTCCTGGGGAAGGAACCGGTCCACGCCCCCACTCTCGACTCCGCCCGAGCGGGAGGTGCCCCCACCGGCAACCCCGTCGGCTATGTCACCTCCGCCGCCTACGGTTACACCCTCGGGCGGGGCATCGCCTACGCCTGGCTGCCGGCCGCCGCGGCATCCCCCGGAACCCCCGTCCACATCGAATACTTCGGCGAGAAGATCCCCGCGACAGTCGCCCAGGAACCCCTCTTCGATCCGCAGATGGAACGCATCCGCACGTAGCCGCCCTCCGTTGGTGCACCGGTGATCCGCTCGTCCCCCGTACGCAGAAGGAGCAACCGCATGGCTCCCACCTACGACGTCATCGTCCTCGGCCTCGGCGGCATGGGCAGCGCCGCCGCCCACCATCTCGCCGCCCGCGGCGCCCGGGTCCTGGGCCTGGAGAAGTTCGGCCCGGTGCACCACCGCGGCTCCAGCCACGGTGGCTCCCGTATCACCCGGCAGTCCTACTTCGAGGACCCTGCCTACGTCCCGCTGCTGCTGCGCTCCTACGAGCTGTACGAGAAGCTGGAGCGGGACACCGGCCGCGAGATCACCACCCTCTGCGGCGGGGTGATGATCGGCCGCCCCGACAGCCGCACCGTCGCCGGCAGTCTGGAATCCGCCCGCCGGTGGGACCTCCCGCACGAGATGCTCGGCCCCGAGGAGATCCGCCGCCGCTTCCCGACCCTCACGCCCGCCGAGGACGAGGTCGCGCTGTACGAGGCGCGGGCGGGCCTGGTCCGGCCGGAGTACACCGTCGCCGCGCAGATCCAGCTGGCCGGCCAGGACGGTGCCGAGCTGCACTTCGAGGAACCGGTCACCCGCTGGGAGGAGCTGCCCGGCGGTTGCGGGGTCCGCGTCCACACCCCCGAAGACACGTACACCGCGGGCCAGTTGGTGATCTGCCCGGGCGCCTGGGCACCCCAGCTGCTCACCGACCTGGGTGTGCCGTTCACCATCGAACGGCAGGTCATGTACTGGTTCGCCCCCGACGGCGGCACCGCGCCCTTCGTCCCCGAGCGGCACCCGATCTACATCTGGGAGGACGACCGGGGCGTCCAGGTCTACGGCTTCCCGTCGATCGACGGCCCCGGCGGCGGCGCCAAGGTCGCGTTCTTCCGCAAGGGCACCGTCTGCACCCCGGAGACCATCGAACGCACGGTGCACGACCACGAGGTACGGGCCATGGCCGACCAGATGCGCCCCCGTGTCCCCGCCCTCCCCGGCCGCTTCCTCAAGGCCGCCACCTGCATGTACTCCAACACCCCCGACGAGCACTTCGTGATCACCCGGCACCCCGCCCACCCGGAGACCGTGACCGTCGCCTGCGGATTCTCCGGACACGGCTTCAAGTTCGTCCCCGTGGTCGGCGAGATCGTCGCCGACCTCGCGCTGACCGGGGCCACCGCGCACCCCATCGAGCTGTTCGACCCCCGCAGGCCCGCCGCGGCCGCTTGAGGAGACCGTCATGACGACCACTCACACCGAGACCGCCCCGGCCCCGGCCACCCCGCCCGCGGCCGGCGCCTCCCCGAGCCTGATCGCCACCCTCGCCGGCCACTACTACACCGACCCCGGCATCTTCCGCCAGGAGCAGGAGAAGATCTTCGAGCGGCTGTGGTTCTGCGCGGTCCGCAGCGCCGACCTGGGAAGGCCCGGAGCCTTCCGTACGGTCCGGATCGGCCGGGAGAGCGTGCTGATCACCCGCAACCGCGCCGGGGACTTGCGCGCCTTCCTCAACATCTGCCGGCACCGCGGCGCGCAGCTGTGCACCGAGGAGTCCGGCGAGGTCCGCCGCAACCTGCAGTGCCCCTACCACGCCTGGACCTACGACCTCGACGGCCGTCTGGTGGCCGCCCCCAACCTGCAGAGGATGCCGGACATCGACCGCACCGAACGCGGTCTGGTCACCGTCCCGCTCCGCGAATGGCTCGGCTACGCCTGGGTGTGCCTGGCCGATGAGCCGCCGTCCTTCGAGGACACCGTGATCGGCGCGGCCGTCGAGCGGCTGGGTGACGCCGCCTGCCTCGACCGCTACCGCACCGAAGGGCTCGCCCTCGGCAAGCGCCTGACCTATGACGTGCGCGCCAACTGGAAGCTCATCATCGAGAACTTCATGGAGTGCTACCACTGCGGCACCATCCACCCCGAACTCACCGAAGTCCTCCCGGAGTTCGCCGACGGATTCGCCGCCCAGTACTACGTCGGCCATGGCGCGGCCTTCTCCGAGGAGGCCACCGGATTCACCGTGGACGGCACCGAGGGCTTCGGCCGGCTCCCCGGTATCGAGGACACCCAGGACCGCCGCTACTACGCGATCACCGTCCGGCCGCAGGTGTTCGTCAACCTCGTCCCGGACCATGTCATCGTCCACCGGATGTTCCCGATGGCCCCCGACCGCACCGTCGTCGAGTGCGACTGGCTGTATCTGCCCGAGGTCGTCGACTCCGGTGCCGACCTCTCCAAGTCCGTCGAGCTCTTCCACCGGGTCAACTCCCAGGACTTCGAGGCCTGTGAGCGCACCCAGCCCGCGATGAGCTCGCGCGCCTACCGTGCCGGCGGGGTGCTGGTGCCCAGCGAGCACCACATCGGCGCCTTCCACCACTGGGTCACCGACCGCCTGGCGGGAGAGGACGCCTGAACTGCTCTTCGAGGGCCGCTGAGGGGCCGCGCGCACCGGGCGGGCGCGGGAGATCACCTCTGGGGCGGCGACCATGTTTCCGATGCCGCGAGCCTAAGGGTTGTCCCGTGATCCCTTGATCCCTGGCGGGCGCACGACGCCCACTACGGCATCTGGAGGTCCGGGCGCGGCGCTGTTCGCGGAGCGGCCTCGTGCACCGTGCGCCTGCGCCCGTTCCCCCGGCCCGCCTGGGGAACGGGCGCCCTGAGCTCGGGCCATATGGTCCGACCACACCCTCTGTGTGACATAGTTTTGCCAAGGGAGCACGGGGCCGAGCCGGGGAGTGGTGGATGTCTGCCGAATGGCGACCTGTGCGGCAGTCGCGCACACATGAGCTCGTGCTGGAGCGTATCGAGGAACGGGTGCTCACCGGAGAGCTCAAGGCCGGGGACCGTTTGCCGCCCGAGAGAGAGCTGGCACCGGTGCTCGGCGTCAGCCGGTCCGCGCTGCGCGAGGCGCTGCGGGTGCTGGAGACGATCGGGGTGCTGGTCGCGCAGGCGGGCCGTGGGCCGGACGCGGGGGCGCGGATCGTACGCAACCCGGACGACGCACTGGGCCGGCTGCTGCGCCTGCACTTCGCTCTGGGGAGCTACAGCCTGCACGACGTGCTGGAGGCCCGGGTGGTGCTGGAGCGTTCCAGCTTCGAGGCCGCCGCGGAGCACGCTTCGGTACAGGACCTCGACGAGGCCGAAGCGCTCCTCGCGCGTATGCAGGAGCCCGAGGTGGGGGTCGTCGATTTCAACGACCTGGACACCCGGTTCCATGTCGCCATCGCCCGTAGCTCGGGCAATCAGCTCACCTCCACCCTCACCTCGGCCGTACGGGAGTCGGTGCGTCCGCTGATCCTGCGGGCGCTGGAGACGGCGGAGGACTGGCCGGCCACGGCGGGTGCGCTGAACGCCGAGCACGCCGAGCTGCTGCGTCTGGTGCGTGCGGGCAAGGGAGCGAAGGCCGCCGACCTGGTCGAGGCACATATCCGTGGTTTCCACGGCACATTGGTCGACGAGAAGCCCCAGGCGGACGAGGCGGACGAGGCGGACGAGGCGGACGAGGCGGACGAGGCGGACGAGGCGGACCGGGAAGCCCGGGAAGGCTGAGCCGTCCGGGCGAAGGCCCGGACCCGTAGGCGAAAGCCGCGTCAGGGCCGGCGCCTGGGGTGACCCCACCCCAGGTCGACCCACCCCGCCCCTTCTCCTTCCTCCCCGTTTCCCTACGGCAGCATCCAGGACGGCACCGGCAGCGACTGGAGCGCGACCAGGACGCACAGCACCGCCAGCATCGCGACGCTGTACCCGGCGACCTTGCGCAGCAGGATCCGCTCGGTGCCGGGCTGTTCCACCGCGGTCGCCGCGATGGTCAGGTTCTGCGGGCTGATGAGTTTGCCGACGACTCCGCCGGTGGTATTGGCGGCCACCAGCAGGGTCGGGTCGATGCCCACGGCCTTTCCCGCGGTCTGCTGGAGCGTGGCGAACAACGCGTTCGACGAGGTGTCCGAGCCGGTGACGGCGGTGCCGAGCCAGCCGAGGACCGGGGAGAGCACGGCGAAGAAGCCGCCGGTGGCGGCGAGCCAGGTGCCGATGGCGAGGGTCTGGCCCGACTGGTTCATCACGTAGCTCAGGGCCAGGACGGTGGCGACCGTGGCGATGGCGGTCCGCATGTTCCGCACGGTGCGCCCGGCGCAGACCAGGCCCGTGCGCGCGGTCATCGGGAAGCGGTCGGAGTCCTTTGCGCGGCTGTAGATCAGCATCACGAGGAGGCCGGAGAGGATCAGCAGGGAGCCGGGATTGGCCAGGATCTCCAGCTTGTAGACCGCGCTGCCCGCGGGGGAACCGTCGGCGGCCAAAAGATTCCCGTACAGGCCGGGCCAGTTGAGCTGGAGGGTGGCGGCACCGAGCAGCCGGGGGATGTCGAGTCCGCCGATGCGGAGCTTGGCGAGGGCGAAGACCGCGATCACCAGGAGGTACGGCAGGACGGCGAGGCAGACGCGGCGGCCGGTCAGCGGTTCGGCCTCGACCCGGGAGCGCTGGTCGTCCGGCGTCGTGGGGGACCAGAAGCGCAGCATGACCACGGCGGCGCCGAAGCCGGCGAGCGCGGCGACGACATCGGTGAGCTCGTACGCGAAGTGGGCCGAGCACCAGAACTGGGCGAGGGCGAACACCGCCCCGGTGACCAGGGCGATGGGCCACAGCTGCCGCAGCCCGCGCCGTCCGTCGACGAGGAAGAGCAGCAGCAGCGGGACGAAGAGGGCGAGCAGCGGGCTCTGACGGCCGATCACGCCGGCGAGGTCCCCGGCCGGTATGCCGGTGAGCGTGCCCGCGGTGGTGATGGGGATGGCCATGGCGCCGAAGGCGACGGGTGCGGTGTTGGCGACCAGGACGGTCACGGCCGAGGTGAGTCGCGGCAGGCCGAGCGCCATCAGCATGGCGGCGGTGATCGCGACGGGGGCGCCGAACCCGGCGAGGGCTTCGAGAAGCCCGCCGAAGCAGAACGCGATGAGCATGGCCTGGATGCGCAGATCGCCGCGGCCGACGGAGTTGAAGGAGCGGCGCAGGTCCTCGAAGCGGTTGCTGACCACGGTGAGTTCGTAGAACCAGATGGCCGAGACCACGATCAGCATCACCGGGAAGAGGCCGAAGGCCAGACCCTGGGCGGCGGAGAGTGCGCCGAGCCGCAGGGGCATCCCGTAGCCGAGGACCGCGACCAGCAGCGCGGCCAGCAGGGCGCCGAGGGCGGAGTGCAGCGCCGGGCGCCGGGCCGCCATCAGCAGCACGAAGAAGGTCGCCAGGGGGACCAGCCCCAGGAGGGCGGTGGCGGTGAGGCTGTCCCCGACGGCGGCCACGTCGGGGGTGTAGGCCGCCAGGACGGCGGGTGGTGTGGTGGCCACGGAGTGCTCCTCATCGAGTCATCGAGTTCTGCGCGCCGTCCGTCCGGTCGGAACCTCCCGTGCCCGGCGAGAGCGGCGCGCCCGGTGGCTGAGAATCGGCCCTCAGTAGCCCATTGAAGATGTCGCATGTCAATAAGGTCGGACCAAACTCCGCCCTTACTTTTCTCTTCGGTCCGGAGCGCGTATGGTCGGACCATAAGCGAGGGAGGCTCCATGCGCATCGCGCTCTTCGCCACCTGCCTGGGAGACACGCTCTTCCCGGAGGCGGTGAAATCCACCGCGGTCCTGCTGGCCCGTCTGGGGCACGAGGTGGTGTTCCCGCCGCAGCAGACCTGCTGTGGCCAGATGCATGTCAACACCGGCTACCAGCGGGAGCCGGTGCCGCTGGTGCGGAACTTCGCCGAGCAGTTCGGCGACCCGTCGATCGAGGCGGTGGTGATGCCGTCCGGGTCGTGCGCGGGCTCGGTCCGCCATCAGCACGAGACCGTCGCCGCACGGTACGGGGACGCCGCGCTGCGCGCCGGGGTCGCCGCCGTGAAGGCCAAGACGTACGAGCTGTCCGAATTCCTCGTCGACGTGCTCGACGTGACCGACGTCGGCGCGTACTTCCCCCACCGCGTGACCTACCACCCCACCTGCCACTCCCTGCGGATGCTGCGGGTGGGCGAGAAACCGCTGCGGCTGCTGCGCGCCGTCGAGGGCATCGACCTGGTGGAACTTCCCGAGGCCGACGCATGCTGCGGCTTCGGCGGCACTTTCGCGGTCAAGAACGCCGGCACCTCCACCGCGATGCTGCGGGACAAGATGGACCACATCGCCGGCACGGGCGCCGAGGTGTGCACAGCGGGCGACTCGTCCTGTCTGATGCACATCGGCGGCGGCCTCTCCCGCATCGGGGCCGGTACGCGAACACTGCACTTGGCGCAGATCCTCGCCGCCACCCGCACCGCGCCCCACGCCCTGACGGAGGCCGCCCGATGAGCATTCCGACCGGCCCCTCGGCGCGCGGCACCTTCCTCGGCATGCCCGCCGTGCCCCCGCGCTCCCCGTACGGGACGGGCCATCTGCGGGGCGAGCGCACCTTCCCCCGGGCCGCCCACGACGAGCTGGGCAACGAGCAGTTGCGCCGCAATCTGGGCAAGGCCACCCACTCCATCCGCGCCAAGCGCCTGGACGTCACCGGTGAACTGCCCGACTGGGAGGCACTGCGCGACGCCGGCTCGGCGATCAAGACCGACACCATGAACCGGCTGCCCGAGCTGCTGGAGCAGTTGGAGCGGAAGGTCACCCAGCACGGCGGCACCGTCCACTGGGCGCGCGACGGCATCGAGGCCAACGAGATCGTCACCCGGCTGGTCCGGCGGACCGGCAGCGACGAGGTCCTGAAGGTCAAGTCCATGGCCACCCAGGAGACCGGCCTCAACGAGCACCTGGAGGGCCAGGGCATCACCGCCCTGGAAACCGACCTGGCCGAGCTGATCGTGCAGCTCGCCGACGACCGTCCGTCGCACATCCTGGTCCCCGCGATCCACCGCAACCGCGACGAGATCCGTGAGATCTTCCTCCGCCGGATCCCCGGCGTCGATCCCGCCCTGGACGCCACCCCCGCCGGACTGGCCGCCGCGGCACGCACGTATCTGCGTGAGAAGTTCATGACCGCCAAGGTGGCCGTCTCCGGTGCCAACTTCGGGATCGCCGAGACCGGCACCCTGTCGGTGGTCGAGTCCGAGGGCAACGGCCGGATGTGCCTGACCCTGCCCGAGACGCTGATCACCGTCATGGGCATCGAGAAGGTCCTGCCGCGCTTCCAGGACCTGGAAGTCTTCCTCCAGCTGCTGCCGCGCTCCTCGACCGGCGAGCGGATGAACCCGTACACCTCGCTGTGGACGGGCGTGACGCCGGGCGACGGCCCGCAGGAGTTCCACCTCGTGCTGCTCGACAACGGGCGGACGGCGGCGCTCGCCGACACGATCGGGCGCGAGGCGCTGAACTGCATCCGCTGCTCGGCCTGCCTCAATGTCTGCCCGGTGTACGAACGGACCGGCGGCCATGCCTACGGATCGACCTACCCCGGCCCGATCGGCGCGGTGCTCACCCCGCAGCTCGCCGGTATGCACGCCGCCAAGGACGACCCCAACAGCTCGCTTCCGTACGCCTCCAGTCTGTGCGGGGCCTGCTTCGACGCCTGTCCGGTGAAGATCGACATACCGTCGCTGCTGGTCGAGCTGCGCCACCAGCACACCGAAGAGTCCGGAACGACCGCGGAGAAGCTGGCGATGAAGGCCGCGGCCGCGGTCATGAAGCAGCCCAAGCTGTTCACGGCCGCACAGAAGGCGGCGGGGCTCGGGCGCGTGGTGGCGGGGCGGAGCGGCACGTTCTCCCGTCTGCCGCCGCCGTTCCGGGGCTGGAGCGACAGCCGCGACACCCCGGCCCCGCCCAAGCAGTCCTTCCGCTCCTGGTTCGCCTCCGCCGACGGCGCGGCCGCGATGCGGGCGGCGGCGGAGGACGGCGCCCGGCACACCGATGACGATCCGCAGGAGGCACAGTGACCGCGACCGCACGGGAGACGGTGCTGCGACACGTCCAGGACGCGCTGGCCCGCTCCGACCGGCCCGAGGCGACCGTCCCCCGCGCCTACCGCACCGGACGCGCCCTCCCCGACGGCGAACGGCTCGCCCTCTTCGCCGACCGGCTCGTCGACTACAAGGCGCAGGTGCGCACCTGCACGGCCGGCACCACCGCGGCGGTGGTCGCCGAGGCGCTGCGGGCACATGGCACACGGCGGATCGGGGTCCCTGCGGGGCTCGATCCGGCCTGGCTGGCCGGGTGGGACGGGGAGGTCCGCACCGACTCCCCGGACGTTCCGGCGCCCCGGCTCGACGTGCTGGACGGGGTGGTGACGGCCTCCGCGGTCAGCTGCGCCGAGACCGGCACGATCTTCCTGGACGGCGCCGCGGCGGACCAGGGGCGGCGCGCGCTCACCCTCGTCCCCGATCTGCACGTGTGTGTCGTCGACCTGTCGTCGGTGCGGACCGGCGTGCCGGAGGCGCTGGCACACCTCCGGCCGGAGCACCCGATCACGCTGATCAGCGGCCCCTCGGCCACCTCCGACATCGAGCTGGAGCGGGTGGAGGGCGTGCACGGCCCGCGCACCCTGGAGGTGGTGATCCGCACCGACGTATGACGGGACGCATGGCGTCCCGTCAGGAACGGTGAGCACGGGGCGTCGTGGCGGGCACCCACCATGTAGCCTGCGCATACGTGTTGTATGCAATTTCAGAGGGCAGGGGAGAGCGGGCGATGCAGTCGGGGCGCGAGAAGGCCTACGCGTATCTCAAGGACAGCGTGCTGACCGACCCGGAGATGCAGGACCGGTTCCTGTCCGAGCAGGAGATCGCGGACCGCATCGGTGTCTCCCGCACTCCGATCCGCGAGGCCCTGCTGCTGCTCGCCGCCGAGGACCTGGTGCGGCTGGTGCCCAAGCGCGGCGCGCATATCGCCCCGCTCTCCGGCCGCGAGATCAGGGAACTGATGGAGATGCGCGGTCTGATCGAGCGCTTCGCCGCGAAGCGTACGACGGATCACGGGACCGCACCCGTCGGCGAGATGGCGGAGGTCCTGGCCCACCAGGACACCCTGCGGGGTGAGGCGACCACCAAGGAGTTCATCGACGCCGACCACCGCTTTCACGCCACTCTTGTGGCCGCCGTCGGCAACACGTTGATGAGCCGCCAGTACGACGCCCTGCGCAGCCGCCAGATCCGGGCCGGCGTCCTGGCCCTCTACCGCTCCGGCAACCGCCAGGACGAGGTACTTGCCGAGCACCGGCAGATCCTCGACGGCTTGGTGGCCGGCGACGCCGCGGCCGCCTGTGCGGCCATCGACAGCCACATCGAGGCGACCCAGCGCATCCTCCTGGCCGCCTGACCCGCGGCGGCCAGGGCCTACAGCTTCCGGTTGTCCAGCACCGCCACGGCCCGCCGCACCCGGGTGGCCTCCTCGGGGTCCACGTCCGCGACCAGCAGGTCGGCCGTGCCGCCCAGCTGAGCGCGGACGGTCCCGTCGGGCCCGATCAGCGCGGTGTGCCCGACGCCGTTCGGAGCCTCGGCGGGGGCCTCCGGATCGGCCTGCGGATCCGGGGCGGCCTGGTCGACGGCCGCGAGCCAGAGCGTCGCGTCCAGGGCGCGCGCCCGCACCAGCAGATCCCACTGCGCGCGCTTGCCCGGCCCCGCGGCCCAGGACGCGGGCAGCAACGACAGCGTCGCCCCCGCGTCCGCATGCGCCCGGAACAGCTCCGGGAACCGCAGGTCGTAGCACGTCGCCAGGCCCACCCGGACGCCGTCGACATCGATGGTCACCACCCGGTGGCCCGGGGCGACCGTGTCGGACTCCCGGAAGCCGAAGGCGTCATACAGATGGATCTTGTCGTAGGACTCCTCGACCTCGGGTCCGGTGGCCAGCAGGGTGTTGGCCACCCGCCCGTCGGGCGCAGGGGTGAACATGCCCGCCACCACCGTCACCCCCGTCTCCCGGGCAACCGCCCTGACCCCCTCGGCCCACGGCCCGTCCAGCGGCTCGGCCACCGCGGCGAGCGGCGCCCCGAACCGCACCATGGCCGCCTCGGGCAGGACCACCAGCCGGGCCTCCTCGCGCGCCGCGCGACGGACCTGGTCCTGGACGTCCACGAGGTTTTCCTTGGGATCGGTCGATGCCGTCATCTGGCACAGCGCGATGCGCATACGGATCTCTCTTCTCTCGTGCCGGTCGGTGTCGTCGGAACTCTGCGGAACCTGGTGCCGGGCGGACCGCCTCAGCGGCCGGGTGCCTCCCGGACCATCCTCCCCGGCGACCGCCCGGCGCCCTTCGCCGGGCGGGTGAACTCCTCGTCCTCATCGTGCGCCGGATCCCGCCCCAGCAGCACGCCCACGATGGTGACCACGGCGGTTCCGGCCAGATACAGCGCCAGCGGCAGCCAACTGCCGAACGAGCCGAGCAGCGCGGTGAACAGCAGCGGAGCGACGGCCCCGCCGATCACCCCGGCCAGGGTGTACGCCAGCGACGACCCGGTGTAGCGCAGCCGCGGGGTGAACTGCTCGGCGACGAACGCGGCCTGCGGCCCGTACAGCAGGGAGTGGATCGCCAGCGCCACCACCACGCCCAGCACCAGCAGTCCCCAGGAACCGCTGTCCGCCATCGGGAAGAACACAAACGGCCACACCGCGGCGGCGACCGCGCCACCGAGGTACATCCGGCGCCGGTTCCAGCGGTCCGACAGCGCCCCGGCCAGCGGGATCAGCACGATCTGCAGCGCCGAGCCGATCAGTACGGCCGCCAGCGCCTTTCCCCGGGGCAGGCCAAGGTGCTCGGTGGCGTAGGTGAGGACGAAGACGGTGAACATCGCATAGAGCACGTCCGGCGCGACCCGGCTGAGGATCGCGGCCACCAGGGCCCGCGGCTGGGTCGTGAACACCTCGCGGATCGGCGCCTCGGACCGGTTGCCGCTCGCCTCCATGGCCCGGAACACCGGGGTCTCCTCCAGGCGCACCCTGATCCACAGCCCGAAGACCACCAGGACGCCGGAGAGCAGAAAGGCGATCCGCCAGCCCCAGGCCAGGAACTGCTGCTCGGTCAGGAGCGAGCCGAGGGCCGCCAGCACGCCGTTGGCCAACAGATTGCCGGCGGGCGGGCCGATCTGCGCCGCCGAGGCCCAGAAGCCGCGCTTGCGGGAATCCCCGTACTCGCTGGTCAGCAGTACGGCGCCACCCCATTCGCCGCCGACGCCGACGCCCTGGGCGAAGCGCAGGGCGACCAGCGCGGCCGGCGCGGCCGGGCCGATGGCGGCCTGGGTGGGCAGCAGGCCGATCAGCACCGTGGCGGTCCCGATCAGCACCAGCGTCGCCACCAGCACCTTCTTGCGGCCGATCACATCCCCCAGCCGCCCGAAGAGGAACCCGCCGAGCGGCCGCGAAACGTAGCCGACGGCATAGGTGGAGAACGCCAGCAGGGTGCCGGTCAGCGCGTCGGCCGACGGGAAGAAGAGCTTGCCGAAAACCAGCGCCGAGGCGGCCGAGTAGACCGCGAAGTCGTACCACTCCAGCGAGGTGCCGGTCAGGCTGGCGACGAAGGCGCGCACCAGCGCGCCACGGTCGGGGCGGGGCGCCTTGCGGAGCTGCGCCCCGGGGTGTTCTTCGTTGTCCATGGGTCAGGGCCACCTCGGAGTCGGTTGCTGCACTGCAGGGCATACTTGCTGTATACAAGGCGTATGCGCAACCCTTCCGGGGAGCGAATTTACTTCCGCGCAACCCACTGTGACCTGGAGGAACCATGGCCGCTCTGACCTTCGAGCTCCCTGACGGAACACAGCGCAGGGTCGAGGTGTCGAGGCTGCTCAACGCCGGATACGCCGGCCGCAGCCAAGCCGATGTGGCCGCCCATGTCGCGGAACTGGTCGAACTCGGCGTGCCCGCACCGTCCACCGTCCCCGCTCTCTACCCGGTCGCGCCCTACCTGGGCCAGCAGACCGCCGAGGTCCCGGTGCAGCACGCCCGCACCTCGGGCGAGGCGGAGTGGGCACTGGTCGTGGACGAGACGGGGGACCTGCTGCTCACCGCGGCCTGCGACCACACCGACCGTGCACTGGAGGCGCACGGCGTGGCCTGGAGCAAGAACGCCGGCCCCGATGTGCTCGCCCGTACGGCATGGCGCCTTGCCGATGTCGCCGACCGCCTCGACACCCTGACCCTGCGTTCCTGGGTGACCCCCGTCGGCGGCGGCGAGGAAGTCCTCCTCCAGGACGGGACGGCGGGTGAGCTGCTGACTCCCGGCTACTGGGCCGAGGTCCTGCGTGAGCGCGGTGACCTGCGGCCCGGCACGGTCCTGATATCGGGCACCATCCCGATGCGGGAGGGCGTCGACCAGTTCGCGGCCCGCTGGCGCGTCGAACTCGCGGACCCGGCCACCGGGAACGTCATCGCCCTGGCCTATGACGTCGTTCCGATGCCGGAGCCGATCGGCTGATCCGCCGGCGGGCGCCGCAGTCGACCGGCTGATCAGCCGGCGTGCCCCCCGGGCCGCTCGGTTGACCCGCCGGCCCGCCCGCGGGCATCGCCGCCGCCCAGGACGGCGGGCCGGGCAGGCGCCCCTCCCGGTGGAGGCGCCTGCCCGGCCCGTACGGGACCGGATCCCGCGGCCGCCGCGGTACGGCGAGGGCTCAGACGCCGGCCGCCTCCCTGCCCGTGCCGGCGATCTCCTCCGGGCGCAGCAGGGCGGCGAGCCGGTCGGCCGGGAGCAGCCCCTGCTCCAGGACCAGTTCGGCGACGCCGCGCCCGGTGGCGAGCGCTTCCTTGGCGATCGCGGTGGCCGCGGTGTAGCCGATGTGCGGGTTGAGCGCGGTGACCAGCCCGATGGAGTTCTCCACGCTTGCGCGCAGCGTCTCGGTGTTGGCGGTGATGCCCGCGACGCAGCGCTCGGCGAGGGTGCGGCAGGCGGCCCCCAGGTGGGTGATGCTCTCCGAGAGGGAGTGCAGGATCACCGGCTCGAAGGCGTTGAGCTGGAGCTGGCCCGCCTCGGCGGCCATGGTGATGGTGACGTCGTTGCCGATGACCTCGAAGGCGACCTGGTTGACGACCTCGGGGATCACCGGGTTGACCTTGCCGGGCATGATGCTCGAACCGGCCTGCACCGGCGGCAGGTTGATCTCCGCGAGGCCCGCCCGCGGTCCGGAGGAGAGCAGCCGCAGATCGTTGCAGCTCTTGGAGAGCTTGACGGCGACGCGCTTGAGGACACCCGACAGATGGACGAACGCCCCGCAGTCCTGGGTGGCCTCGACGAGGTTGGCGGCGGTGACCAGGGGCAGGCCGGTGAGGGCGGCCAGGTGCTCGCGGGCCGCTTCGGCGTAGCCCCGGGGGGCGTTGAGGCCGGTGCCGATGGCCGTGGCGCCGAGGTTGATCTCGTGGATGAGCAGGACGGCCTCCGCCAGCCGGCTCTGGTCCTCCTCCAGCATCACCGCGTAGGCCGAGAACTCCTGGCCCAGGGTCATCGGCACGGCGTCCTGGAGCTGGGTGCGCCCCATCTTGAGGACGTCGCGGAACTCCTCGGCCTTGGCGGCGAAGGCCTCACGCAGCACGGTCATCGCTTCGAGCAGTTCCCGTACGGCGATGATCGTGGCGACATTGACGGCCGTCGGGTAGACGTCGTTCGTCGACTGGCTGAGGTTGACATGCTCGTTGGGGTGCAGCCGGCCGTAGTCGCCCTTGTCGTGCCCCAGGATCTCCAACGCCCGGTTGGCGATCACCTCGTTGGCGTTCATGTTCGTCGACGTACCTGCACCGCCCTGGATGACATCGACGATGAACTGGTCGTGCAGCTGCCCGCCGTCCCGGATCTCCCGGCAGGCGGCGGCGATGGCGTCGGCCCGCTCGGAATCGAGCAGCCCCAGATCCTCGTTGGCGCGGGCCGCGGCCTCCTTGACGGCGGCGAGCGCATCGATCAGGTGCGGGTAGGTGGCGATCGGCGTACCGGTGATGGGGAAGTTCTCCACGGCGCGCAGGGTGTGCACGCCCCAGTACGCGTGGGCGGGTATCTCGCGGTCGCCGAGCAGATCGTGTTCGCGGCGGTGGCCGGCGGCAGTCATGGTGCAGGTGGTCCTTTGTGAGGCGGGGGAGGGGAGGAGGAGAGCAGGGGGGGCGCGGGATAAGTGACGGTGTGTCAGGTTCCGGCTCCCGGAGCCAGCGCGTCCGTCGCCCGCAGTGTGCCGACCGGTGCGCCACCGCCGATGACGGGTGTGGCGGCGAAGGGGGCGAGGACGGCCGGGTCGACTCCGCAGTGCGCCAGGGCCGCCGCCGTCACCGGCATCCGGGCGCGGTCGGCACCGTCGGCTATCTTCACGCCGACCGCCCGCCCGTCCGGCAGTGCCGCGATCTGCACCCCCTCGAAGCCGTCCTTGGCCAGCAGGCCCGGCACCGCCCGCACCAGGCGGGCCACGTCCCGGCCGCTGCCGGAGACCATCGCCGGGTGCTCGCGCATGGCGTGGGCGACCCTGCCCTCGTCGGTGCCGGGGGCGGCCGTCGCCAGCCGGGCCGCGGCCCGGGCCAGACCGTGCAGGGACACGGAGAACAGCGGGGCGCCGCAGCCGTCGACGGTGACGTGGGCGATGTCCTGGCCGGTGAGGTCCGCCACGGTCGCGGCGAGCTCCCGCTGCAATGGATGTCCCGGGTCGAGGTAGTCGTCCAGCCGCCGGCCCCGGGTGCGGGCGGTCAGCAGCATGGCCGCGTGCTTGCCCGAGCAGTTCTGCGCGAGCCGGGTGGGCCCGAGGCCGCGGCGGATCCACTCGTCCCGTACGGCGGGGTCGTACGGCAGATCGGGGACATTGCGCAGGTCGTCCTCGGTGAGCTGGCCGAGGGCCAGGATGTCCCGCGCGGCGGCCAGGTGCGGTTCCTCGCCGGAGTGGCTGGCCGCGACGAGGGCCAGCAACGGGTCGTCCAGCGGCGGCAGCCCAGCGCGCAGCAGGCCGACCGCCTGGAGAGGCTTGAGTGCCGAGCGCGGATAGAACGCGGCCTCGATGTCGCCCGCCTGGAATTCCACGCTCCCGTCGGCCGCCAGCACCACGACCGAGCCGTGGTGGACACCCTCGACGAGTCCGCCGCGCACCACATGGGCGACGGGCACGTGGGCCGGTTCGCGGATCACGGGCGGTTCGCCCGGGGCGCGGTACGACGGCAGGGTGGTGCTGCTCTGACTCATGATCAGTTCTCGGTGCTTTCCGTGCTGTTGGTGCTATTGGTGCTGTCACTGCTGCGTGTGCTGTCAGTACTGCTGGCGCTGCCACTGCTGCCACTGCTGCCGGTGTTGCCGGTGCCGTCGGTGGGCGCGGGCCCGCCGCTCCCGCCCGCTGCTGCGTCCCGGAGGGCGCCGACCCGGCCCCGTACCAGGAACCAGCCGCCGACCAGCAAGGCCACGATCGCGGGCAGGGCCAGCACGGTGGTACGGCCGGCTCCGCCGTCGGCCCACATCAGCACCAGGACGAAGGCCAGGAAGGCCAGCGTCACGCTCTCGGTCCAGGGCGAGCCGGGGAGCCGGTAGCCGGGGCGGACGAGCAGCCCGGCCCGGGCCTTCCGCCAGAAGAGCAGATGACAGACCATGATCATGGCCCAGGTGCTGAGGATGCCGATCGCCGCGAAGTTCAGCACGATCTCGAACGCCTCGCTCGGCACGACGTAGTTGAGGCCCACGCCCAGGACGCAGATCCCCGAGGTGAGCAGGATGCCGCCGTAGGGCACCTGGCTCCGGCTCATCACCCCGGTGAACCGCGGCGCGGAACCGGACATCGCCATCGAGCGCAGAATGCGCCCGGTGGAGTAGAGGCCGGAGTTGAGGCTGGACATCGCGGCGGTGAGCACGACGAGGTTCATCACGCCGCCCGCGGCCGGTATCCCGACACGGGACAGCACGGTGACGAAGGGGCTCTCGGCGGCCGAGTACGAGGTCCAGGGCAGCAGCATCGCCAGCAGCACCACCGAGCCCACGTAGAACAGCGCCACCCGCCACATGATGGAGTTGATGGCCTTCGGCATGACCTTCGCAGGATTCGCGGTCTCGCCCGCCGTGACCCCGACCAGCTCGACCGACGCGTAGGCGAACACCACACCCTGGATGACCAGCAGCATCGCCAGCGCCCCGGTCGGGAAGACCCCGCCGTGGTCGGCGATCAGCGAGGGGCCGGGGGTGGTGGTGCCGACCGGGTGCCGGGTGACGAGCAGGAAGATGCCGATCAGCATGAAGACGACCAGCGCACCGACCTTGACGATCGAGAACCAGAATTCCAGCTCGCCGAAGATCTTCACCGAGATGAGGTTCACGGTCAGCACGACCGCGAGCGCGATCAGCGCGATCACCCACTGCGGGACGTTGGAGAACATGCCCCAGTAGTGCGTATAGGTCGCCACCGCCGTGATGTCGGCGATTCCGGTGGTCGCCCAGTTCAGGAAGTACATCCAGCCCGCGACGAACGCCCCCTTCTCACCGAGGAATTCGCGGGCGTACGACACGAACGCACCCGAGGACGGCCGGTGCAGCACCAGCTCACCCAGCGCGCGCACCACCAGGAACGCGAACAGACCGCAGACCGCGTACGCCAGCGCCAGCGACGGCCCGGCGCCGGCGAGCCGGCCGCCGGCGCCGAGAAAGAGCCCGGTGCCGATGGCCCCGCCGATCGCGATCATGTTGATGTGCCGGGACGTGAGGGACTTCTGATAGCCGGCGTCACCGGCGTCCACATGCCCGCCGGACGGCCGCTCCGTGCCGTCCTGCCCCGCTCCCTGTCGTTGCTGCCGTTCCGCCTGCCGGAGGGATTGCTCGCTCACGCGTGATCCTCGTCTTCCGTGGAGGGGCTCGCACGGTGTGGTGGCCGCACGATGGTGGTCAGCGTCGTCTCGACGCGTGCGAGGTGGTGTGCCATGGCTTCCACCGCGTCGTGCTCACTGCTGTCGACAAGCGCCTCGACGATCGCCCGGTGCTCGCGGTTCGACTGCTCGCGCCGCCCGCCGAGCTCATTGAGGAAAGCCGACTGGCGGGCCAGCGCATCGCGGATCTCCTCGATGACCCGGCGAAAGACCGGATTGCGGGCCGCCTGGGCGACGGCGAGATGGAAGAGGGAGTCCATCGCCACCCATGCGGTGGTGTCGGTCTCCTGCTCCATCCGCTCCAGCAGACGGTTCAGCTGATCCAGATCCTCCGGCGTGCGGCGCACTGCCGCGTAACCGGCCACCGGGATCTCGACGTGCCGGCGCACTTCCAGGAGGTCGCTCGCCGCGTAGTCGCCGAAGGTGGGGTCCGCCACCGCGCCGTCGGAGACGACGAAGGTGCCCTTGCCGGTACGCGAGACGGTCAGCCCCATGGTCTGGAGTGCGCGCAGCGCCTCCCGGAGCACGGGTCTGCTCACTTCCAGCCGACGGCAGAGCTCCGCCTCGGAGGGGAGCTTGTCCCCGACCGCGTAGTCACCCCGCTCGATGGCGTCGCGCAGATGGTGCAGGACCGCTTCCATCGCGCTGATCCGGCGGGGAGTCTCGCCAGCTGTCTGGCTGTCTGACAGGTTCACCCCGGGATCGTCAGGCCCGGCCGGGGGAGCTGTCAAGAGAGGGAGCGCAGGGGATTTCCCTCGGGGCCACCCTTGCGCCTCTTCGTGACGACGCCGCTACTGCCGGTGCTGCGTCTGCTGCCCCGGCTGCCCGTTGCCACGGAAATCGACCATGGGGAAGACCGTGTCGTAGCGGCGCCCGCCCATGGCGAGACGTCGGGCTCGCAACACCGTGCGGTCCGCGCGGGGATGTTCCGCCGGCAGGCGGAGGAGCCTGCTGTCGTTCCAGGCACTGTCCCGGGCCGTGCCGAGTTCCAGCAGGGTGTCGGGCGCCGTATGCGGATTGGCGGCCAGCGCACGCCGGACGAAGGGGTACGGGCTTCGTGCGAGTCGATGCAGGACGGAGCTGTCGTTCTCGGTACGCGCCACTTCGAGGTAGCCGGCAGGCGTAGGCACGGACATGGCTCCTACGTCAGTGAGTGTGTGCCCAGCGGTAGCGGTGTTCGGGGCGGCCGGTGTCGCCGTATTTGAGGGTGAGCGTGATGTGGCCGCTGCGTTCGAGGTGTTTGAGGTAGCGCTGGGCCGTGGAGCGGCTGACGCCGGCGCGTTCGGCGACCTCGTGGGCGGACAGCGGGTGCCCGGCCGCGTCCAGGACCCGGCGGATCAGGTCGACGGTCGCCGCCGAGTGGCCTTTGGGGAGTTCGGTGTGCGGCGAGTCGGCGGTCCGGAAGGCGCCGAAGATCCGGTCCACCTGCTCCTGGCCCGCCTCGCCGCGGCCCCCCACCCCCGCCACGGTGCGGCGCAGCGCCGCATAGCCTTCGAGCTTGGCGCGCAGCCCGGAGAAGCCGAACGGTTTGACGAGGTATTGCAGCGCACCGCAGCGCATCGCGTCCTGGACCGTGGCGACATCACGGGCCGCCATCACCATGATCACGTCGGTGCGGTGGCCGAGTTGGCGCAGCCGTGGCACCAGCGCCAGGCCCGTTTCGTCGGGGAGATAGTGGTCGAGCAGTACCAGATCCGCGGGGGTGCGCTCCAGGGCGGCCAGCGCCTGCGCGGCGGTGTGGGCACGGCCGGTGACCCGGAAGCCGGGTACCTGGGACACATACGCGGCGTTGATCTCGGCGACGTGGAAGTCATCGTCCACGACCAGGACATCGATCATCGTGATGCTCCCCTCGGCAGGGGTCTTCGCTCCGGCGGCCCCGTTTGCTCGCGGTGCCCCGTTTCCTCGTGGCGCCCCGTTTCCGTGCAGTGCCCCGTTTCCGCGCGGCGCTCCGGCCGTCGTGGCACTCCGGTCACCGTGGTGCTCCTTTCGTCGTGTCGCGTGCGCTTCACCGTGGCTCCCCCGCGGCGGTGAGCCGGCGTCCGGGCGCGTCCTCGTGCCGCGCGAGTGCTTCGGGGAGGACGACGGTGAAGACCGCACCGCCGCCCGCGCGGGCGGTCACCCGGGCCATCCCGCCGTAACGCTCGGCGAGCCGGCGCACCAGCGCCAGGCCGATGCCCCGGCCGCGGTCGAAGGCCACCGCGCGCGCGGACGACCGGGCTCCGGGGGCGGGCGGGGCGGCCTTGGTGGACCAGCCCTCGGCGAAGATCCGCTCCCGTAGCTCCGGCGGCACCCCCGGCCCCGTGTCCGATACCCGCAGCACGGCGGTGGTGTGCTCGGCCCGCAGCTCCACCTCGACGAACGGCTCGTCGCAGCGGCGCTCCCCGGTGGCGTCCAGCGCATTGTCGATGAGGTTGCCCAGCACGGTCACCAGGTCGCGCGGGTCGACCACCGTATCGGGCAGCAGCGTCGCGGACGACACCCGCAGCGACACCCCGCGTTCGGCAGCGACGGCGGCCTTGCCGACGAGCAGTGCGGACAGCAGCGGATCGTGCACCCGCTCCGCGATCTGTTCCGCGGAGGCCCGCTGGGCGCTGGCCACTTCGCTGACGAACTCCACCGCCTTTTCGTACCGGCCCAGTTCCAGCAGCCCGCGCAGGGTGTGCAGTTGATTGGCGTGCTCGTGGTCCTGGGCCCGGAGCGCGTCCAGCAGCCCCTGCGTGCCGTCCAGTTCGCGGCCCAGCAGTTCCAGCTCGGTGCGGTCCCGCAAGGTCACCACCGCCCCGCCGTCCTGGGTCGGCATCCGGTTGGCGACCAGCACCCGTCCGCCGCTGACGGCCAGCAGATCCGCGCCGTCCACCCGCCCGGCCAGCACATCCGTCGTCCGTCCCGGCGGCAGTACCTCGTCCAGCGCCCGGCCGGCGGCCCGCGCGTCCAGGCCCAGCAGTCGCGCGGCCTCGTCGTTGACCAGCCGGATGCGGCCACGCCGGTCGAAGGCGACGACTCCCTCACGGATGCCGTGCAGCATCGCCTCCCGCTCGTCGAGCAGGGCGGAGATATCGGCGAACGCCACCCCGTGCGTACGGCGCCGCAGCCTCCGGGAGAGCGCGACCGCGGCCAGCACCCCGACGGCCAGCGCCGCGCCCGCATACCGCAGCAGCGCGGGGATGGTGCCGAACAGCCGTCCCCGGACACTGTCGTAGGCGATACCGACCGACACCGCACCGACGATCCGGCCGCGGCCGTCGCGCAGCGGCACCTTGGCGCGCGCCGACCGCCCGAGCGTCCCGGTGTCGATCTGCCGTACCTGCCGCCCGGCGAGGGTCCGGCTCGGGTCGGTGGAGACATGCCGGCCGATCTCGTCGGCGTGGGTGTGCGACCAGCGCACTCCGCGGGTGTCCATCACGACGACGTACAGCGCCCCCGTCGCGGTACGGATCCGCTCCGCTTCGGCCTGCACCGGCCCGTGCGCCGCCGGTTCGGTGGTGACCAGCTCCCTGGCGAGGTCCGGGCCTGCGGCGGTGGTCTGGGCGATGGACAGCGCCCGGCGCATCGCCTGGTCGTCCAGCTCGGAGCTGAGCGGGGCGAGGAACAGGCCGGTGGCGAGCACCATGACGCCGGTGGTCAGGGCGACTTGCGCGGTGAGCACCTGTGCAAAGACCCGTCGGGGCCAGCGGATCCGCATCGGGTCTCCCTTGTCTCCGGCCCTCCGCAGCTTTGCGGAACCGAATCTTCCATTTTTACTTCGCCATGACCGCACCGTAAGCCGTGCGTGAGTGCCCGCACACCCCCTGGTGATGACTTAGCCGTTCTAGCGTGAGCAAAATGAGCACAACAGGGTTTGCGCGCAGAAAGGCCGCTTGCGCCCACAAGGCTGCCGCTGTGGCCCGGATCACTCCTAGCCTCCCGACCCATGAACAGCCACACGAGCCCCGCTATCGAACTGCGGGGTACGAGCAAGGCCTTCCGGACTCCCTCGGGGGCGCTGCACACGGCCGTCCGGGACCTGGATCTGGTCGTCGAACGCGGTGAGTTCGTCGCGGTCGTCGGCCCCACCGGGTGCGGTAAGTCCACCACGCTGACCCTGGTCAGCGGCCTGGAAGAGCCCACGGAAGGTGACGTGCTGGTCGCCGGCGAGCCGGTCAGCGGCATCGGGGACAAGATCGGGTTCGTCTTCCAGCAGGACGCGGTCTTTCCCTGGCGCACCGTGCTGTCGAACGTGATGGCCGGCCCCCGCTTCCGCGGCGTACCGAAGCCCGAGGCCAGGGCGCGGGCACGGGAATGGCTCGCCCGGGTCGGTCTTGCGGCCTTCGAGGACCGCTATCCGCACCAGCTCTCCGGCGGGCAGCGCAAACGTGTCGCCCTCGCCGCGACCTTCGTCAACGACCCCGAACTCCTGCTCATGGACGAGCCGTTCTCCGCCCTCGATGTGCAGACCCGGGCGCTGATGTCGGACGAACTGCTGGAGCTGTGGTCGGGGACGGGCGCCTCCGTCGTCTTCGTCACCCACGACCTGGAGGAATCCATCGCCCTCGCCGACAAGGTGGTGGTCATGACCGCGGGCCCGGCCACCGTCAAAGAGGTCTTCCGGATCGATCTGCGGCGCCCCCGCAAGGTCGAGTCGGTCCGGCTGGAGCCGCGGTTCATCGAGATCTACCGGGAGATCTGGTCCTCGCTCGGCGAAGAGGTCCGTATCACCCGCGAGAGGGGTGCCGCGGATGTCGCCTGAGACCGCGCTTCCGGTCACGTCCCCGGCCGGAGCGGGCCGTACGGACCGCTCACAGGCCCGGGCCCGGGCCGCGCGCCACCACAAGCTCCTGGTCCACGGCACCCGGGTGCTGCTGCTCGTCGCACTGATCGGACTGTGGGAGTGGCTGGCCCGCGCCGCCGTCATCGACCCGTTCAACTTCGCCATGCCCTCCAGGATCTGGAACCAGATGAGCCAGTGGGCGCTGCACGGCACCCCGCAGGGCTCGCTGTGGGAGCAGATCTGGTACACGCTCTACGAAGCGCTCCTCGGCTGGGTGATCGGCGTCATCGCGGGTGTGGTGCTGGGGATCGCGCTCGGCCGGGTCCGCTTCCTGGCCGATGTGCTCGGCCCGTACATCAAGGTGCTCAACGCACTGCCGCGCATCGTCCT
The DNA here is from genome assembly GCF_043199875.1 of Streptomyces sp. NPDC048516. NCBI lineage: Bacteria > Bacillati > Actinomycetota > Actinomycetes > Kitasatosporales > Streptomycetaceae > Streptomyces > Streptomyces sp. NPDC048516. The sequence goes on from NZ_JBICWS010000009.1 coordinate 175,835, forward strand.
GGCCCCCATCTTCCTCATCTGGTTCGGCCTGGGGCCGGCCTCCAAGGTCGCCTCCGCCGTCGTCCTCGTCTTCTTCCCGGTCTTCTTCAACGCCTTCCAGGGCGCCCGGGAGGTCGACCGCAATCTGGTCGCCAACTCCCGGATCCTGGGCGCGAGCAACCGCCAGGTCACCCTGCAGGTGGTGATCCCCTCCGCCACCTCGTGGATCTTCACCAGCCTGCATGTCAGCTTCGGCTTCGCGCTGATCGGCGCGATCGTCGGCGAGTACATCGGGGCGACCAAGGGCCTGGGCCTGCTGGTCGCGGCGTCCCAGGGCACCTTCAACGCGGCCGGTGTGTACGCCGCGATGGTGATCCTCGCCGTCGTCGCCCTGCTCGCCGAGGGGCTGCTGGCCTTCCTCGAAAGGCGCCTCTTCCGCTGGAAGCCGGCCGACGCCGGCGACGGCCGCTGACTACGCCGGCGACGGCCGCTGACGACGCCGGCGACGGCCGCCGAGCCTCGCCCTCCCCCCGCAGGCCCCTTCCCCTTCCCCTTCCCCTTCCTCTTCCCCTTCCCATCCCGTTGCCCCTTCTGCCTTCGCCTTTCCCTTCCAGCTCACAAGGACGTGACCATGCCTACCGCACGGAAGATCTCGGCCGCCGTGGCCGCCACCGCCCTCGCCCTGACCGCCCTCACCGCCTGCGGCGGCTCCTCGGCCGTCGGCTCCGACGACAAGAACGGCAAGATCAAGATCATGGTGGGCGGCCTCGACAAGGTCATCTATCTGCCCGCGAGACTCACCCAGCAGCTCGGCTACTTCGAGGACGAAGGCGTCCACGTCACGCTGCTGACCGAGCCGGCCGGTGTGCAGGCCACCACCTCGCTGGTCTCCGGCGACGTACAGGGCGTCGTCGGCTTCTACGACCACACCCTCGATCTGCAGGTCAAGGGCAAGCAGGTGGAATCGGTGGTCCAGCTCGCGCACGCCCCCGGCGAGGTCGAGGTCGTCTCCGGCAAGGCGGCCGGCGAGCTCACCTCGGCCAAGGACTTCCGGGGCAAGAAGCTCGGCGTCACCGGCCTCGGCTCCTCCACCGACTTCCTGACCAAGTACCTCGCGGTGAAGAACGGGGTGCAGACCAACGAGTTCACCCCGGTGGCGGTCGGCGCCGGCCAGACCTTCATCTCGGCCCTCCAACAGGGCTCGATCCAGGGCGGGATGACCACGGATCCCACGGTGGCGCAGATCCTGGACAAGAAGCTCGGCAAGGTCCTCATCGACATGCGCACCCCCGAGGGCTCGAAGGAGGCGCTCGGCGGCCCCTACCCCTCGTCCAGCCTCTACATGAACACCGACTGGGTGAACAGCCACAAGGAGACCGTACGGAAGCTGGCCCGTGCCTTCGTGAAGACCCTCAAGTGGATGTCCACGCACACCCCCGAACAGATCGCCGCGAAGATGCCGTCCGACTACGCCCAGGGCGGCAAGGAACTGTACGCCCGGTCGATCAAGGACACCCTGCCGATGTTCACCAAAGACGGGGTGATGCCGGCCGACGGCCCCGCCACCGTCGAACGCGTCCTGAAGGCCTTCAACCCCAACCTCAAGAACGCCACGGTGGACTTGAAGAAGACCTACACCACCGCGTTCGTCAAATAGTCACCGCGTTCGTCACGGAGTCAGGGCCGGCCGGGTCGGCAAGCCCCCGGTCCCTCAGTGGCGCTCCAGCACGATGTCGTCGTGTGAGGCGAGCCGTTTCCAGCGGTCCTCCGGGACGCGTACGACGGGCATCAGATCGGCGGCAGGAAGAGGGCCGAGGTTCAGCGAGGTGAGCTCGGCGACATCCGTCACCGGCACCTGGAACGTCCGGAACGCGCCCAGGGGCGGCGGCGCCCCCGGCGTCGCCCCGGCCAGGGCCCGCTCGGCGTCCCAGATCAGGTCCGGGCTCTGGTCGAGTACGTACGCCGTCGCCGCCAGCTTGCCGTCCCGGAGGAACGCCGCCACCTTCCAGAAGCGCAGCGGTACCTGGACGCCCCGGTAGGGCGGGTCCGAGTCGTGCAGTACGGGCCCGGTGAGGACGGCCAGCTTGCGGCCGGGCCGGGCGGCGTGAGCGAGCAGGTAGTCCTCCAGCCCCTGCCAGACCTGCCTGCTCCGATTGCACACATCCGCCTGCGGGGCGGCATTCGTGTAGTGAAAGGTGTCCGCATCCGCCTGGTACGCCTCCGCGGCCTCGCCCCACACGGGGGCGGGCCGGCGCACCAGATGCCCCTTGTCCAGGGAGTTGTTCCGGTAGACCTCCTCGCCGGTCTGCCGGTCCTTGCCCAGCCGTGGATCGGGCCGCCAGTCGCACTCCCGCGGCACCTGCTCCAGCAGCCGCTCCCCGTCGATGCAGACCGCGGTGGCCGCCGCCATCCGCCGGTCCGGTCGCAGCACCACGGTGAAGTGGGTGTAGGGCAGCACCACCGTCTCCACGGCGGGGCCGGCGGGGATCGGCAGCGGTACCGGCACCCCGAGGAAGCGCTCGTCGTAGCCCGCACGGCCGGCCATGGACTGCCCGGACACCGTCCGGGTCACGGCCCCGGCGGCCCGCGGGGGCTCGGAAGGAATCATGCGGTCACCGCTTCCCGGCGGCACGGACCGCTGACCGGTGCCCACCGCGAAGCCACTCGAACAGCTGGGCGCTGCGGTAAGGCCCCGCCCGCAGGACGGTGCGGCCTTACGCAGGACAGCTCGGCCTCACTCGGCGGGGTAGATGTCTCCGCTGGCCATGCCGCTTTCCTGCTCACTCTGGGACAGGAGCCTGCGAGCCTTTTCCTGGAGCCGCTTTTGCTCCTCAGGGTCGCCGGTGTGTTCCGCGGCCGCCTGCAATTCCTGGGCCTTGTCGCGCATCTGCTGGATGCGTGCGTGGGATTCTCCTGTTGCGCTCATGATCTGTCCTTCACCGGTGTGATGTATGGAGAGCTCCACATACCAGCGAAGCAGGCTCGGCGGCCGTCGGCACTTCGAAGAGTCACGTCTCGTGGTGGGGCGGCTACGGTCGCGCTCACCGGAGGGGCACCGGCGGCTCCGCCCCCTTTTCCGGCAGCTTCGCGAAGCCGGTACGTCCACCGGCAGGCGACTGCCGAGGGGCGGCGCGCCCGGGCGTAGCGGCGTGTCTCCACCGGATGGCCTTCCTGAATGGCGGGGGCACACCGAAGGGACGTTGGCTGAAGCACAGCACTCTCAACGTCCACCGAGTGTCAGCGCTTCTGGTGTTTGACGCTCCCCTCGTTCAGTGGAGTCCCTCCATGACATCCGAACCAGCACTCTGTGGGGGCGACGCCGAACTGTCATCGACAGGACCCGGCGAGCACTTTCCGCCCATGCCCCCTGAGCACAACTCGTCCCACACACTTCTGTGGGAGGCAGTCACCCATCGGCCCTTGGAGGAAGTCGCCGCCCTGGTGGAACTGCTCAAGCGCAGCGGCGACGTTCCCAACCCCGGCGATGAAGCCCTGCGCATGGCGGTGGTTTCCCGGCCGGTGAGCGAGGTCGCCGCGCTCTTCGACATGCTGCGGGCCACCCCGCACACGGCGGAGTCGAGCCAGGAAGCGCTGCGCGCGGTGGCCGTCGACCGATCCGTCGAGGAGGTGGCGCAGCTGATCGAGCTGTTCGACCGTACGAAGGGTGGGAATGCCGGTCTCCATGACTCGGACGATCCCTTCCCGCCCGGCCCCGGTGGCTTCGGCGGCTCCAGTGGCTTCGGCGGCTCCAGTGGCTTCGGCGGCCCCGGTGGCCCCGGTGGCCACGGCGAACCCGAACCCACTGCGTCCATGCACGTACTCGACCCCGATGTCCGACCCCTGGACCGCAACGGGCAGCCGCTGTCCACCGCACAGCGCGAGTCCGCGATGGGCCGGCCGCCCCAGCACGCTCCCTGGTCCCGGCACCCCGCCGACCCCATGCGGCAGGGCGGCCCGGCGTGGGCTGCCTCGCCGGCCGAGGCGGCTCCGCAGCCGGGCTATGCGGTCCCCGGTGTGCTGCGGTCGGTACTGCGCTGGCCCGCGGCCGCTGCCCTGGCGCTGTGCGGTCTGAGCCATCTGCCGGTGCACGCGTCGCACCTGCAGGGCGCCCAGGCGGCCGCCGGGCTCTCCATGGCCATCGCCGTCGTGTACCTGCTGCTGGCCGGCTGGCTGGCGATGCGCGACACCGCCCTGGTCTGGACGGTGAGCGCCGCCGCGGCCATGATCATCATCGCCCTGCATGCGCTGTCCCGGGCCGGTGTCCTGTCTCCCCTGGGCAGTGGTCTGGGAGAGGCGGGCATGTGGCCCGAGCTGCTGGCAGTGGGGCTGGCAGTCGTCAGCGCCGCACTTGCGGGCGCGGCGCTGCTCTACCGCCCGCGCCGGGTGGGTCCGGCCGCCGCGCGCGCCTGACGGGCAACGGCGCAACGGCCGCCAAGGGCGCGGGCCGAGACCCAGGTCAGGGTCTCGGCCCGCGCCCTTGGCGGCCGTTGGCGTGCGCGGCCGTTGGCGTGCAGGGCCGCGGGTGCCTCGGGTGGTGGCCGAGCCGGAGATTCCTGCGGCGCCGGACCGACCGGGGCGGGCCCTTCCCTCCTCCGGCGCAGGCCGGCCGGCGGGTGTGTGCCCTGGTCGGTCCCCGGACCGGTAGGGGGTCATTCCTTGGCCGAATAGTGGCGCAGGACCCAGGCGGGCAGCACGAACCAGCAGACCACGAACCAGGCGACCAGCCCGGTGACGACCCAGGGGACGGCGGAGTTGTGCAGCGCGATGCGCAGGATCAGCAGCAGCGCGGAGGTGACCGTCCCCAGCAGGAGAACGATCCCCAGCACGGCCAGGCGGGAGGCCCACAGGACCGTCTCAGGCTTCAGCCGGTGCCCGGTGACCAGCCGGTGAAAGGTCACCGTACCGATCAGCGCGCCGGTCGTGGCCGCCCCCAGCAGGACCGTCACCACGTAGATGATCTTGTCCGTCGGCTCCAGCGTGGCGAAGCGCGGGGTGAAGACGACGGTGAGCAGGAACGCGAAGAGGATCTGCACACCGGTCTGGATGACCCGGACCTCCTGCAGAAGTTCGTTCCACCGCCGGTCGGCCCGCTCCTCCGGCGACTCATGGCGCCCCTGGGAGGTGTCACGCGGACCCAGCGGCGCCACCCGGACCCCCCTGCTGCTTCTCGTCGGTATGGAACACCAGCTCGCTGTCCTTCACCTCCACACGCACGGCGCCGCCCTGAGACAGCGCGCCGTCCAGCAACAGCCGCGAGAGCGCGTTGTCGACCTCGCGCTGGATGGTGCGCCGCAGCGGCCTGGCGCCGTATTCGGGCTGGTGGCCGCGGTGGGTGAGCCAGTCCACGGCACCGGGGGTGAAGTCGATCGAGATGTCCTGGGCGCGCAGCCTGCGGGTGGTCCCGTCCAGCAGCAGGCCGGTGATCTGCCGCAGCTGGTCGTCGGTGAGCCGGCGGAAGACGATGATCTCGTCGAGCCGGTTGAGGAATTCCGGGCGGAAGTGTTCGCGCAGCGATCCCAGCGCCCGTTCCCGCGCGCCGTCGCCCGCCTCCGTCCCCGTGACGTCCGGGCCGAAGCCGAGCACACCGCGGCCGCCGCTCAGCGCCTCGGAGCCGAGGTTGCTCGTCATCACGATGACGGTGTTCTTGAAGTCGACCCGGCGGCCCTGGGAGTCGGTCAGATGCCCGTCGTCGAGGACCTGCAGCAGGATGTTGAAGACGTCGGGGTGCGCCTTTTCGACCTCGTCGAGCAGCAGCAGCGCGTACGGGTGGTGGCGCACCGCCTCGGTCAGCTGGCCCGCGTCCTCGTGGCCGATGTATCCCGGGGGAGCGCCGACCAGCCGGCTGACCGTGTGCCGCTCCTGATACTCGCTCATGTCCAGGCGCACCATCCGCTCCTCGCTGCCGAACAGCGCCTCGGCGAGCGCGCGGGCCAGCTCGGTCTTGCCCACACCCGTCGGGCCGAGGAAGAGGAAGCTGCCGATGGGGCGGTCGGGGTCGGAGAGCCCGGCCCGGGACCGCAGGATCGCCTCGGAGACGGCCGTGACCGCGTCGTCCTGGCCGATCACCCGGGTGTGCAGCCGCTCCTCCAGGCCGAGCAGCAGCTCCTTCTCCTCCTGGGTCAGACTGCTCACCGGCACACCGGTCTGCCGCGACACGATCTCGGCGATGTCCTCGGCGGTGACCTGCACGATCCGGCGGTCGGTCGGCGGCTCGCCCCGGCCGGCCTCGATCCGCGCGGTGAGGGCGGCGACCCGGTCACGCAGCTCGGTGGCCCGTTCGTACTGTTCGGCCGCGACCGCCTGGTCCTTGTCCCGCACCACTTGCTCCCGCTCGCGTTCCAGATCGCGGACGTCGGTGGCCTTGGCTCCCGAGCGGAGCCGGACCCGTGCGCCCGCCTGGTCGAGCAGGTCGATCGCCTTGTCGGGCAGGAAGCGGTGGGCGATGTAGCGGTCCGAGAGCTCGACCGCCGCCAGCAGCGCCTCGTTGGTGTAGCGGACCTGGTGATGCGCTTCGTAGCGGTCCTGCAGCCCGCGCAGGATCTCCACGGTGTCGGCGACATCCGGCTCGGGCACCAGGATGGGCTGGAAGCGGCGGGCGAGCGCGGCGTCCTTCTCGATGTTGCGCCGGTACTCCTCCAGGGTGGTGGCGCCGATGACATGCATCTCGCCGCGGGCCAGGGCGGGCTTGAGCATGTTGCTCGCCTCCAGGGAACCCCCGTCCCCGCTGCCGCCGCCGGCGCCGACGACCGTGTGCAGCTCGTCGATGAAGACGATCAGCGAGTCGGGGTGCGCGCGGACCTCCTCGATGATGGCGTTCATCCGCTCCTCGAAGTCACCGCGGTAGCGGGTGCCGGCGAGCACGGACGTCAGGTCCAGGGCGACGACGCGCCGGCCCGACAGGTTCTCGGGGACGTCGCCGTCGGCGAGGCGCTGGGCCAGGCCCTCGACGATCGCCGTCTTGCCCACTCCCGCGTCGCCGACCAGCACCGGGTTGTTCTTCCCCCGGCGGGACAGCACCTCGATGGTCTGCTCGATCTGGTCCTCGCGGCCGATGACCGGGTCGATCCGGCCCGCCCGGGCCAGGTCGGTCAGATCGCGGCTGAACTTGTCCAGGGTCGGTGTGTCGTGCTTCGGCGGGGTGCCGTGCTCGGGGGCCGCGTGCGGGGCCCCGTGGCCGCTCTGCGGGGCGGCCTGCGGATCGAAGTGGGCGAGGTTCAGAATGCGCCCCGCTGCCGAGTCCATATTGGCCGCCAGCGCGTCCAGGACGTGCTCCGGGCCGATGTACGAGGCGCCGTTGTCCCGCGCCAGGTCGTGCGCGCCCAGCAGGGCCCGCTTGACCGCGGGGGTCACGGCGACGCTGGACTGCTTCGGCCCCGAACCGGCGCTGCTGTCGATCTCGGCCGCCAGCGCGTCGGGGTCGGTCCCCGCCTGCTGCAGCAGGGTGCGGGTCGGTTCGGCGGCGAGGGCGGCCCGCAGAAGGTGCTCGGTGCCGAGTTCCGGACTGCCGTGCTCGGCGGCGTAAGCCGCTGCGGAGGTCACCAGGTCCCGGGCGGGGCCGCTCATCATGCGCGCGATGTCCGCCTGCCGGGGCGCGGGCTGCCCCGGCTCACCGGTCGCGGACTGCGCGGCACCGAAGAAGCGGGCGAGGAAGTCACCGAACGAGTCCGGGCCGTAGCCCTCCGGACCCATGAATCCATTGCTCATGCGTGTCCGTTCCGCTGCCACGGCGGTACCGCGACATGCTGCCTTGTCGGGTTCCCTGTGCGGTTGCTGCGTGCCCTTGCCCGGCGGGTGCCCGCAAGCGGCGACGCCACACCACGCACATGGCTCCACTGCTTCAGGATCAGGGTCCGCCACCCCATCCGCACCCGGGCGGACCGGAGCCGGGAACCCGCGTCCGGCGGCGTTTCGCGCGCGAGCGGGCTGTTGGACCGTATGGCGCTTCCGGACGGCGCGGGCAACCGGAACACACTTGGCTCGCAGTGCTCATGACGATGCACGGTGTTCGGAGGGACGCGCGGATGGCCGTGGAGAGTGTTCCGGCCGGTGACGGCGAGCATCTGCTGCAGGAGTTCCTGACCGCCGTCCCTACCGCGCCCCCACGTCGATCGCCATGGCCGGCTGCCGCAGCGCCCGCCGGATGGGCGCCGCCCTGCCGGAACTCGTCAAGACCGTGGACGCGGTGCTCGCCGAGTGGCTGCCCGAGCAGTACTGCACCGGCACCGCCGCCCGGCCGCATCTCACCAGCGGGGTGCTGACCTGGTGCAACTGCGGCCATCCGCCGCCCTTGCTGATCCGCGACCACCAGGTGCACAAGGCGCTGGAGAGTCCGAGCGAACCTCCGATGGGCATGCCCGCCATGCTCGCCGAAGCCCCGCGCACGGTCCACCGGGAGGCCCTGGAGCCGGGGGACCGGGTGCTGCTGTACACCGACGGGGTGACCGAGGCCCGCACGGCCGGTGGCGGCCGCTTCGGCCTGGCGGGGTTCACCGACTCCATCATCCGGGCCACCGCGGTCGGTGAGCTCGCCTCGGAAGCGCTCCGCCAGCTGATCCACGTCATTCTGGAGAGCCGGCACGGCGGGCTGAGTGACGACGCCACGATCCTGCTCCTGGAGTGGCAGCCGCCCGGTACGCGGTGAGCCGGTGCCGGCAGTGCGACGGTGCGGTGTCACCTCTCCCGTGACGGTGCGGCGTCACATCTCCTGGTGGATCCGGTCCAGATCGGCGGTGAGCGCATCGAGCCAGATCACCGAGTCGAGGAGCAGCGCGGCCGAGAGCGCGTGGGCCTCCCGGTCCGGGCAGTGGCGCGGGACGGCCGGGGCCACCGCCAGCAGGGTGCGGATGTCGAGCGGCCGGGCGCCCGCCCGGGGCACCTCGCCGTCCGCGTGCAGATGCCGGGCGAGGGACCGGTAGTCGGCCGCCGTCCGGTCGGCCTCGCGGCGCAGCCAGGCGATGACCTCCTGCGGAGCGATCCGCCCCGGCCGGCCGGGCAGCAGCCGTTCGCCGCGCCGTGCCTCCGCCCCGGCAACCAGCACCGAGGGCCAGTCCGGCTGCCCGGCGCTCTCGTCCCGCAGCTCGCAGTGGTACTGGGCCAGGCTCTCCTGTGCGAGGACGAGGGCCCGGTTGAGCTGGAGGCAGTCCGCGCTGCCGGAGTGGTCGACGACCCGTGCGGTGGTGTACCCGATGGAGTCGGCGATGGCCGAGCACAGTCCTGCCATGCTGCGGCGCACCTCGCGGCCCGCGCCCCGCGGCCAGGCCACCAGCCCGCAGGCCAGTCCGATGAGGCTGCCGACGAGCACGTCCACCAGCCGGACCGGGGCCAGCTGCCAGGTGACGGGGGAGACCTGTGCGAACAGCGTGGCCACGACCAGCGTGAACCCGCCCTGCGCCCAGGCCAGCCCGCGCAGCGGCCCCGCGATGAACGCCACCAGCATCACCACCGGCAGCGCGACGGCGTACACCGTGTCCCGGTCGTGGACCAGCGCCAGCAGCCCGCCGGCCAGCACCGCGCCGACCAGGGTGCCGGCCAGCGCCTGGCGGACCGCGGACCAGGTCTCCAGGCTGGTGGTACGGGTGAGCGTGAGCGTGGCCAGCAGCACCCAGAAGCCGTGCTGCAGATCGAGGAGCCCGGCGACGGCCCGCGCGGCGGCCAGGCCGAGCGCGAACCGGCAGGCGTTCTGGAAGATCACCGAGCGGGGGGTGAGGTGCGTGGTCAGCCGCTGCCACCACAGCTCGTGGAGGCGCGCCTGCGCATAGGAGAAGGTGTGCCCGGCGGGGCTCCGTTCGACGGACCGGTCGCCCAGCAGCAGCCGGGTGGCCAGGGCGAGGACGACAGCGGTGTCGGCGGCCTGCACCACCAGGGACCGGCGGCGCAGATAGACCAGCCGGTCGTCGGCGCTCAGCCGCTGCAGTGCGTCCACGGCCCGGTGGGCCCGCACCGGAGCCAGCTCGCTCTGCAGGACGGCGGCGGACGGACCCTCACCGGGCCGCAGCCGTTTGCCCCGCCGCAGCGCCTGTGCCGCCGCGCGGGCTGCGTCGCTGATGTCCTGGAGCAGTACCACCGTCTCCGCGTGGTAGACGTACTGCGGCCCGACCGAGGCGTGCAGGGCCTCCAGCCGGGACAGCAGCGTACGGACCGCCTCGGTCGCATGCGCCATGGCCTTGTGGGCGAGGGTGGGGGAGGCGGGCAGGTCGGCCGGCGGCACCCGGGACGGGCGCAGCGCGTCCCCGGTCCGGTGCGCCTGGGCAAGCGCCTGCACGGGCAGCGGACCGCCGTGATGGTCCGCCAGGCGCGCCGCGGCGTCGGCCGCGTCGGCCAGCAGGCGGCGGAACGGCGGGGTGTCCGGTTCGGGCACCAGAAAGCGCTGGGCCAGCGCGAGCAGGACCGCGCCCACCAGGAAGCCGGACAGCCGCTGGCCGAGAGCGTCCGGGGCGTAGGGCGGGAAACACGGCAGGATGTAGAGCAGTTGCATCCCGGGGGCGGCCCCGGCGATCTGTGGTCCGGTGGTGCCCGCGTACGCCACCAGGAATCCGACGACGAGCATGCCGAGGACGGCGGCCCACGTCTGCACGGCGAGCAGCGTGCCCAGGGTGATGAGGGCCAGCCCGGCGGGGAGTGCCATGAGCACGGTCGTGGCGCGCTGGCGCCCGGACCCCGGGATCCGGGCGAGCACGCCGAGCGACACCACGGTGAACGTGGCGTAGACGGACATCACGGTCAGACCGAGGGCGTAGCGGCAGAGGTAGAAGGCCACGCACGAGGCCACCGTCACCCGGAGCGCGTTGCCGACCACACAGCGGTGTTCACGGAGGCCGTGCCGTCCGTGTTCCAGCAGGTAGCGCAGTCTGCGCCGCACCATCCCGACGGGCCCGCCGGCCGACGGCCGCGGCCCGGACCGCGGGGAGGTTCCCTGTAGCCGGCTCACCTTTCCACTATTGGCCAGCGGCTCGCGGTCCGCACCGCACAGCCGGCCGCCTCGCGTGGACGGCCCGCGGTTCTCCGCGCGCCGCGGCGGCCCGGCCGGCCGCGGGACCTCGCGGCACTCGTCGGACCGGGTGGGGAGAGGACGCCGGGCATGCCGGGTGTCCCCAAGGAATACCTCTCGCGGGAGGGACACGGGCGCCGGGAATGCGGGGGCGGGGGAGGGGAGTTGGCGATGTCCTGGTCGGGCAGGCGCGGACGCGGACCGTACACTGCGGGACGTGACGGAGAAGAAGGCGGGCGCCGTGAGCGCCGGCGATGCGGAGCGACCTGCACTGCCGGCCACCGGCTGGGCGGTGCTGGGCCTGCTCTCCTTCGGTGAGGAACTGTCCGGCTACGACCTGAAGAAGCGGTCGGACCGGTCGCTGCACTTCTTCTACTGGAGCCCGTCGTTCAGCCAGATCTACGGCGAGCTGAAGCGCCTGGAGAAGGCCGGTTACGCCAGCTCCCGGATGGTCGCCCAGGAGACCGGCACCCGCGACAAGCGGGTCTATGTGATCACCGACGAGGGGATGGCGGCGGTCCGCCACTGGGTGCGTGAGGCTCCGGTGGAACCTCCGGTCCTCAAGCACGGGGTGATGCTGCGGCTGTGGCTCGGTCATCTGCTGGAGGGTGACCGGATGCGTGAAGTGCTGGGCCGTCACCGGGAGTACGCGGAGGCGATGCGCCGGCGTGCCGAGGTGGACGGGGCGGATACCCGCCCCGAAGAGGCCCGGTCCTACCCCTCCCTCGTGATGAAGTGGTCGGAGCGGTACTACACCGCCGAGCGGGATCTGGCCGACGCCATGCTGGCCGACCTGGAGGAGCGGGACCGCAGGCTCCCGTAGGGGCGAACCCGCAGGACACCCGGCAGGACGCCTGGCAGGCCGGCGAGGACGCCCCCTTCGCGGCGTCGGTCCACGGCGTCGGTCCGCGGCGTCAGGAGGCTGCCAGGACGCACGCGCGGCACTCGGCCGGGGTTCCCCAGGCGTCCCGCAGCGGGCGGGCCTTGCGGATCCACAGTGAGAGGTCCAGTTCCGCCGTGTAACCGACGGCGCCGTGCACCTGAAGTGCCGTACGGGCCGCGGCATGGGCGGCCTCCCCCGCCGCGACCTTCGCCGCCGCCACCTCCCGGCCGGCCGACGGGACACCCGCCGCCACCGCAAGGGCCGCTGCGTACACCAGCGGCTGGGCGAACTCCAGCCCGAGCAGGGTGTCCGCCAGCCGGTGTTTGACCGCCTGGAACGAGCCGATGGGCCGGTGGAACTGGGTGCGTTGCCTGGCGTAGGACACCGTCGCGGCCAGCAGCGCCCGGCCGAGGCCGAGGGACTGCGCGGCGGTGACGAGCCGCGCGGCATCGACGGCGTGTGCGGCGGCCGCGGCCACCGCGGGGCCCTTCGCCAGGAGGCCGCCGCCGAGCGGGCGGGCCAGCCGCCGGGCGGGATCGAGCGAGGTCTGTACGGGTCCGTGGGCGACCGTACGGCGCACCGTGTCACCCTCGACGACGAGGACGGCGTCGGCGGCATCGGCGTCCACGGCGTACGGGCCCTGGGCGCACAGGCTCACGACGGCATCGCCCGCGGCGATCCGCGGCAGCAGGTCCTCCGCCAAGTCCCCCGCCGCGGCACTCCCGCCGAGACGTTCCAGGAACGCGGCCGCGGCCACCGTCTCCGCCAGCGGCCCCGGTACGACGTGTCGCCCCAACTCCACGAAGGACAGAGCAAGTTCGACCGGGAGCGGCCCCAGCCCGCCGTGCCGCTCCGCCACGGCGAGCGCGAACACGCCCGCCGCCGCGATCCGCGCCCACAGGTCACGGCCCGGCTTGTGCTCCCCGGCCGCCCAGGCCCGTGCCACGGCCGGGGTGCCGCACGTCCCCAGCAGGGCGTCCAGCGTACGGGCGAACTCCCGCTGCTCGGCGGTCGCAAGGAAGCGCATCAGCGGCGTCCCTTCGGCAGACCGAGCAGCCGCTCGGCGATGATGTCGCGCTGGATCTCGTTGGTGCCGGCATAGATCGGCCCGGCCAGGGAGAAGGTGTACCCCTCGGCCCAACTCCCGTGCGCGGGCGCCTCGTCGGCGTCGTCGGCGAGCATGCCGTACGGGCCGAGCAGGTCCAGGGCGGTCTCGTGCAGGGTGACGTCGAGTTCGGACCAGAAGACCTTGTTCAGGCTCGACTCGGCGCCGATCGACTCGCCGGCGGCGAGCCGGGAGGCGTGGGCGTAGGCGAAGAGCTGATATGCCCTGGCGCCGATCAGCGCGTCGGCCACCCGCTCGCCGAGCGCCGGGCCGGCCGTCCCGTGGGCCTCGCGCCACAGCGCGGCCAGCCGTTCGGCGGCCGCGGTGAAGCGGCCAGGGCTGCGGAGCGTGAGGCCGCGTTCGTTGCCGGCGGTGCTCATGGCGACCTGCCATCCCCGGCCCGGCTCGCCGATGACGTCGGTATCCGGCACGAAGACCTCATCGAGGAAGAGTTCGGCGAAGGCCGGCTTGCCGTCCAGGCGGCCCAGGGGGCGCACCGTCACGCCTGGCGCGTCCAGCGGGAACATCAGATAGCTGAGTCCCTGATGCGGCCGGGGCGCGTCCGGGGCGCTGCGGAACAGCCCGAAGGCGCGGTCGGCGAAGGCGGCCCGGGACGACCAGGTCTTCTGCCCGTTCAGCAGCCAGCCGCCGCCGGTCCGTACGGCGGTCGAGCGCAGCGACGCCAGATCCGACCCCGACTCGGGCTCCGACCAGGCCTGCGCCCAGATGACCTCGCCGCGCGCCATGGGGCCGAGGACGCGGGCGCGTTGCTCGTCGGTGCCGTGCTCGAAGAGGGTGGGCGCGAGGAGGCTGATGCCGTTCTGGCCGACCCGCCCGGGGGCGCCGGCCGCGTAGTACTCCTCCTCGAAGAGCAGCCACTGCAGGAGCGAAGCGCCCCTGCCGCCGTACTCCTCGGGCCAGGAGACCACCGACCAGCGGTCCGCGGCGAGTCTGCGCTCCCACTCCCGGTGGGCGGCGAACCCCTCCGCGGTCTCCAGTGACGGCAGCGGAACGGCGGGCACCTGTGCGGTGAGCCAGTCGCGGGCCTCGGCCCGGAACGCCTCGTCCGCGGCGGTGATGTCGAGGTCCATCAGGCCCCCGCCTCCCGGGCGACGGCCGCACGAGGCCCCCGCGGAGTACCGCTCGGGAGTGCGTCGTGGTGGGCAGCGGGCATCCGCCCTCCTTCCCTGACAAGCGCTTCCCTAACAAGTGTTTGGTAGATTAACGTACCGGCAGAGTGGCGTCGAGGCCCGTTCCCGTGGGGAGCCCTGGCCCGGAATCCGCAGCGGACTGCGGGAAGAGGAGGCTCACGGATGACACCGCCGCCCTATGTGCCGGGCCACCATCTGCTCGACGGCCGGACCGCCGTGATCACCGCGGCCGCCGGAGCCGGCATCGGCGGAGCCACCGCCCGCAGATTCCTGGAGGAAGGCGCCCGGGTGGTCCTCGGTGACGCCCACGGACGCCGGCTGCAGGCCACCGCGCAGGCGCTCGCCGAGGAGTTCGGCGCCGGACAGGTGGCGTCACTGCCCTGCGATGTCACCGACGAGGACCAGGTCAACGCCCTGCTGGACGCCGCCGAGGAACGCCATGGCCGCCTCGACATCGTGATCAACAACGCCGGGCTCGGCGGAACCGCCGACCTGGTCGAGATGACCGACACCCAGTGGGACACGGTCCTCGACGTGACCCTGAACGGCACCTTCCGCTGCACCCGGGCCGCCCTGCGCCGGATGAAGGCCGCCGCCCGCGGCGGCGTGATCGTCAACAACGCCTCGGTCGTCGGCTGGCGCGCCCAGCGCGGCCAGGCCCACTACGCCGCGGCCAAGGCCGGAGTGATGGCGCTGACCCGGTGCGCCGCCATGGAGGCCGCCGAGTACGGCGTACGCGTCAACGCGGTCTCGCCCAGCCTCGCGATGCACCCGCACCTGGCGAAGGTGACCACGCCCGAACTGCTGGCGGAGCTCACCGAACGGGAGGCGTTCGGCCGCTGGGCCGAACCCTGGGAGGTCGCCAATGTCATCGTCTTCCTGGCCGGCGACTACGCCTCGTACATGACCGGGGAAACGGTGTCCGTCAGCTCCCAGCATGCGTGAGGCGCGGTGCGCCGGGCGCCGTGCGGCCCCGGGCGGGCCGCCCGCCGGTATACGTCGGCGGCGGCCGGCACCACCTTGCGGATCCGGCCGGCACCGTCGCAGAATCCGAACCGAGGAGACCCCATGCCCGAGGCCTATATCGTCGACGCGGTCCGTACCCCGGTGGGCAAGAAGGGCGGCGGTCTGTCGGCCGTCCACCCCGCCGACCTGGGCGCCCATGTGCTGACGGCGCTGCTGGCGCGCAGCGGCGCCGATCCGGCCGCCGTCGAGGACGTCGTCTTCGGCTGCCTGGACACCGTGGGCCCCCAGGCCGGGGACATCGCCAGGACGTGCTGGCTGGCCGCCGGACTGCCCGAGGAGGTGCCCGGCGTCACCGTGGACCGCCAGTGCGGCTCTTCGCAGCAGGCCGTGCACTTCGCGGCGCAGGGCGTGCTCTCCGGCACCCAGGACCTGGTGGTCGCGGGCGGGGTGCAGAACATGTCGCAGATCCCGATCGCCTTCGCCAGCCGGCAGGCCGCCGCCCCGCTGGGCCTGACCGACGGCCCGTTCGCCGGCTCCGCGGGCTGGCGGGCGCGCTACGGCGAGGCACCCGTCAACCAGTTCCACGGTGCCGAACTCATCGCCGACGCGTGGCAGATCTCCCGTGCGGACATGGAGGAGTTCGCGCTCCGGTCGCACCAGCGGGCCGTCCGCGCCATCGACGAGGGCCGCTTCGACCGGGAGATCGTCGCCTACGGGGACCTCACCGTCGACGAAGGCCCGCGCCGTCATACCTCGCCGGAGAAGATGGCCGCGCTGGCGCCGGTCGTCGAGGGCGGCCGGCTGACCGCGGCGGTCTCCTCGCAGGTCTCCGACGGCGCGGCCGCCATGCTTATCGCCTCCGAGCGGGCGGTGGCCGAACACGGCCTCACCCCGCGCGCCCGCATCCACCATCTGTCGGTGCGCGGTGCGGACCCCATCCGGATGCTGTCCGCACCGATCCCGGCGACGGCGTATGCACTGAGGAAGACGGGGATGTCCCTCGGCGACATCGACCTGGTCGAGATCAACGAGGCGTTCGCGCCCGTGGTGCTGGCCTGGATCGAGGAGACCGGTGCCGACCCGGAGCGGGTCAACGTCAATGGCGGCGCCATCGCTCTGGGCCATCCGCTCGGTGCGACCGGCGTCCGGCTGATGACGACCCTGCTGCACGAACTGGAGCGCACCGGCGGCAGGTTCGGCCTGCAGACCATGTGCGAGGGCGGCGGCCAGGCCAACGTCACGATCATCGAACGCCTCTGACACCCGGTCCGGCGCGCCACGGAACGTACAACGGGCCCGCCGCGCCCGAGACGGGACCGCCGGGCACCGCCGGGGCCCGGCCCGGGGGACACCACCCTCCCCGGCCGGGCCGCGGCGTTCCGCTCAGCGCGGCAGCGCGCCCAGTGCCGTCCGCGCCCCCGCCATGATCCGGTCGACGAGCTCCGCGCAGGACGGCAGATCCTCGATCACGCCGGCGACCTGCCCGGACGCCATCACCCCGAGATCGGTACGGCCCTCGACCATCGAGGCCTTCAGCAGCATCGGAGTATTGGCGGCCAACAGGACCTGGCTCCAGGAGAGGTCCCGGCCGTGCTTCATCGCCAGGCCGTCACGGACCATCCGCGCCCAGCTCAGGCCGGACAGCTTCCTGAACGACGCGGCCCGCCGGACGGCTCCGAGCAGCGCGGTGGCGCGCCCGGACCGCTCCAGCGCCTCGACCAGCTCACTGCGCAGCATCCGGTGCGGCAGACCGTCCACCTTCGTGGTGACGGTGACGTCCTGGACGCCCGCCGCCAGGTAGCGGTCCTGCACCGCCCGCGGCACGGTGCTGTCCGACGTCAGCAGAAAGCGGGTGCCCATGGCGATGCCGGCCGCGCCGTAGGCGAGCGCCGCGACCAGCCCCCGGCCGTCGAAGAAGCCACCCGCCGCGATCACCGGGATACCGACCGCGTCCACGACCTGCGGAAGCAGCACGCTCGTGGCGACCTTCCCGGTGTGGCCGCCGCCCTCCCCGCCCTGGACGATGACCGCGTCCGCGCCCCAGGCGGCGACCTTCTCGGCATGGCGGCGGGCACCCACGGACGGGATGACGAGCACCCCCGCATCCTTCAGCCGGTCGATCAGCTCACGGGAGGGCGCCAGCGCGAACGAGGCGACCCGGACGCCCTCCTCCACGATCAGGCGCACCCGCTCGCCCGCGTCCGCCGCGTCCGCGCGGAGGTTGACCCCGAAGGGTGCGTCCGTACGGGACGCCACCTCGCGGATCGCCGCACGCAGCTGCGCGACGGTCATGGTGGCCGAGGCGAGAATCCCGAGGGCGCCCGCATCGGCCGCGGCCGAGACCAGCCGGGGCCCCGCCACCCACCCCATGCCGGTCTGCACGAGCGGGTGGCGCACCCCGACGAGCCTGGTCAGCGGCGTCTCGATCCGGGCGTCCGTCATGCCGCCGGCACCTCGCGCTCGCGTCGTCCCTCCGGGTCGAGGACCGTGCGGATCAGCCGGAGTTCGGTGGCGGTGGGCTCCCGGGTGCAGGGCACCTCTTCGGGCAGTGCGAGCGCGAACCCGGTGGCTTCCCTGACCTCCCCGACCGTCACGCCGGGATGCACACTGGCCAGCCGCATCGCGCGGTCCGCGGTCTCGAAGTCGAAGACCCCGAGATCGGAGACGACGCGCGGAATGCGGTGGTAGCGGGTCGCGGACGGCCCGGCGGCGGCCGCGCTGTCGTATCCGACCCCGCAGATCATGTCGACCTTCTCGACGAAGACCCGCTTCGAGTGTTTCGGCACCCAGTAACTGACCGGATTGTTGAGGGTGTTGACCGGCGCGCCGCGGACCCCGAGGAGCTGGCGGGCGGGCTGCTGCCACGTGCCGATGCAGGAGATGTTCTGGTTGCCGAAGCGGTCGAGCTGGCTCGCGCCCATCATCACATGGCGCCGGCCGCCGGTGACCATGGTGAGGTGCCGGCGGTAGGGCAGCCAGCCCTCGGCCGCGCCATCCGGGCCGACGATCATGGCCTCGCCGTCGGTGAGGAGCAGATCGGGGGAGAAGGTACGCCGGGCGAGCCGGGCGCCGATCGACGGGATCACACCCATCGGGCTGGCCAGCACCTCGCCGTTGCCGCGCCAGGCGTCGGCGCAGGCGATGACGCAGTACTCGGCGCGGGTCGTCGTCGTGGGGGTAGCGCTCACTGCTGCTCCTCGTGCCAGGATTCGACCGCGGACCGATACGTCTTCTCGTCCCCGGACAGGAACCGCTCGGCGAACTCCGCCCAGGGCGTGGTGGCGTACAGCTTCTGGAAGGGCTCGTCACGCCCGTAGTCGGGGACGCAGGAGGTGAAATGCGCGCCGTTCGGGGCCTCCACGACTCCGGTGACCGCATGGCGGGCGACCAGGAGGGTCTGCGGGGCGGCCGTGGCGAAGTCGTCCACGAGCCGTTCGCAGGAGACGTACGCACTGTCCGCGGCCTCGCAGAACAGATCGTCGAAGTACGGGTCGGGGCCCAGGTACTGGCCGTTTCCCAGCCGGTCGGCACGGTTGAGATGGACCAGCGCCGCGTCCATGCGCAGGGCCGGCACCGCGACGAAGGTCTCACCGTCCTCGTAGGGCGACGTGACGGTCTTCAGACCGGGGTTGACGCGCATCACGTCCGAGCCGAGGCCGGACCGTACGGGCAGGAACGGCAGCCGGTTGGCGGCGGCGTGCAGACCCCACATGAACATCGCCTCGTCGATCTCCCTCAGCTCGAACGCGCCGCGCTGGCGGGCCGCGCGGAAGTGCGGTTCGAGGGGGATCGAGTCGAGGGTCGCGAACGCGGCGACCAGTGTGCGGATCCGGCCCGCGGCGGCGAGCAGGCCGACATCGGGACCGCCGTAGGAGACCACGGTCAGATCGGTGATGTCGGAGCGGAGCAGCGCCCTTACCAGCGCCATCGGCTTGCGGCGCGAACCCCAGCCGCCGATGCCGAGGGTCATCCCGCTGCGCAGCCGGGAGACGACGTCCTCGGGCGTCATGGTCTTGTCGGTCACGGTCAGCCTTCCTTGGTCGGGGTGGTGCCCGGCGCACCGAAGGTGTCGCGGACGCGGTCGGCGACTCCGCTGAGGTTCGCCTCGAAGGTGAAGCCCTGCTCGAAGCGGTAGCTGCGCCCCACGTCGACGGGGTCGATGCCGTTGAGGGCGGCCTTGGCCAGGCGGAGGAGAAAGCCGTCCTTCCGGGCGATCTCCCGGGCCAGGTCCCGTGCGGCGCCCGGCAGTTGCGCGCGCGGGACGACCCGCCAGACGGAGCCGTGCGCCTGCAGTTCGGCGGCGGTGGCGGTGCGGGAGGTGTAGTAGAGCGCGCGCATCAGGTGCTGCGGTACCAGCCGGGCCAGGTGGGTGGCCGCGCCGAGCGCACCGCGGTCCAGCTCCGGTAGTCCGAAGGTGGCGTCGTCACTGGCCACGATCGCGTCCGCGTTCCCGACGAGGCCGATGCCACCGCCCAGGCAGAAGCCGTGCACCGCCGCGACGACGGGTACCTCGCAGGCGTAGACCGCCGAAAACGCCTCGGCACAGCCGCGGTTGGCGCCGAGCAGGGCCCCGTGTCCGCCGGACGCGGTGTCCCGTTGCATCTCCTTGATGTCGACTCCCGCATTGAAGCCGCGGCCGTTCGCGGTGAGGACGACGCAGCGGACGCCGGGGTCGCGGCCGGCCGTGCGCACGGCCTCGGCGAGGTCGTACCAGCCCTGCACGGGAAGGGCGTTGACCGGCGGGAAGTCCACGGTGACGACGGCGACGCCCTGGTCAGGCTTGGAGGTGGAGACACCCATGAGCAGATCAGCTACCTTTCCACCAAGCGTTTGTTAGGTAGCGAAGTTAGCAGCGGATGGTGCGCTGCGGGAGGGGTGCTCCGTGAGCCTGGCTCTCGATCTGTCCGGGCGGCTGGCCGTCGTCACCGGCGGCACCCGCGGCGTCGGCGCGGGCATCGCCCGCGCCTTCCTGCGGGCCGGTGCGGAGGTCGTCATCTGCGCGCGCCGGCCACCGGACGCCCCCGTCGCGGCGGCCGGCCGCAGCGCGCGCTTCCGCCCCCTGGACCTGCGCGACCAGGCCGCCGTCCGGGCCTTCTTCGCCCGGCTCGCGGACGAGTACGGCCGGCTGGACTGCCTGGTCAACAACGCCGGAGGCACGCCGTACCGGCTGCTGGGGGAGGGCGGGACCGAGCGGCACGCCCGGGTCGTCGCACTCAACCTCCTTGCTCCGCTGACCGCCTCGCTCGCCGCCTACGAGCTGCTGCGGGGCGGGCCGGCCGGCGGTTCGGTCCTCATGATCGGCAGCGTCAGCGGCACCCGGCCCTCGCCCGGCACCGCCGCCTACGGCGCGGCCAAGGCGGGCCTGGACCACCTCGCCCGCTCCATGGCCGTCGAATGGGCTCCCGACGTACGGGTCAACACCCTGGTCCTCGGCATGGTGCGCACCGAACTCGCCGCCCTGCACTGCGGCGACGAGGCGGGGATCGCGGCCGTCGGCGCCACCGTCCCGCTCGGCCGGCTCGCCGAACCCGCCGAGATCGGCGACGCCTGCGTGTTCCTCGCCTCCGACCGGGCCGCCTATCTGACCGGGGCGAGCCTGCTCGTCCACGGCGGCGGGGAGCGCCCCGCCTTCCTGGACGCCGCCACCGTCAATCACCGCACGGTGCCCGACGCCGCCCCCGTCAACCGCCCCACGGCGCCCGACGCCGCCACCGTCAATCACCGCACGGCGTCCGACGCCGCCCCCGTCAACCGCCCCATCCCGCCCCACACCACGAAGGACAACTGACCCGACCGGCAAAGGAGTACGGACATGACCGGCACCGGAATCTGCACGGGACGCGTGGCCGCCGTCACCGGGGCGGGCCGTGGACTCGGCCGAGCCCACGCCCTGGCCCTCGCCGCCGAAGGCGCCCAGGTCGTGGTGAACGACCTCGGGGTGGCCCCCGACGGGGCCGGCGCCTCGGCCGGACCGGCCCAGCAGGTCGCCGAGGAGATCCGCGCCCGCGGCGGCCGGGCCGCCGCCCACACCGGCGACATCACCACCACCGAAGGCGCCGCCTCGCTCATCACCACCGCCCTGGAGGCCTTCGGCCGCCTCGACGCCCTCGTCAACAACGCCGGATTCCTGCGCGACCGGATGCTGGTCAACCTCGGTGAGGACGACTGGGACGCCGTCATCCGCGTCCACCTCAAGGGCCACTTCCTGCCCCTGCGGCACGCCGCGGCGCACTGGCGGGCCGAGGCCAAGGCCGGCCGCACCCCCGACGCCCGGATCGTCAACACCAGTTCGGGGGCCGGGCTGCTCGGCAGCGTCGGCCAGGGCAACTACTCCGCCGCCAAGGCCGGCATCATCGGTCTCACCCTCGTCGCCGCCGCCGAACTCGCCCCCTACGGGGTGCAGATCAACGCCCTCGCACCGGCCGCCCGTACCCGGATGACCGAGCGGACCTTCGCCGCGACGATGGCGGCACCCGCCGAGGGGGAGTTCGACGCCATGGCCCCGGAGAATGTCTCCCCGCTGGTGGTCTGGCTGTCCTCCGCCGGGAGCGCCGGGGTCACCGGCCGGGTCTTCGAGGCCGAGGCGGGCCGGATCACCGTGATGGAGGGCTGGCGCCCCGGCCCGACCGCGGACCGAAAGAGCCGCTGGACACCGGCCGAGGCGGGCGTGGCCGCGCGCGAGCTGCTGGCCGCCGCCGAGGAACCACGGCCGGTGTACGGCGCGCGGTGACGTATGGCGCCATGGGCCGGCCCTCGGGCACAAGCCGGCGGGGTCCGGAGCCGAATGGCGGGGTCTTTGCGGCCCCGGGCCCGTTGCACGGGGCGGATCCGCGGCCCCGGACATCTCTCCTGCCTCGTTCGTCCATCTCGCTCGTCAGCCTGCCGGACGCTCCAGTCCCGCGAGTCCGGCGGCGCGGGCGAGCAGATCGACGAGCATGTCGAAGGTGAGCCGGCCGGTGAACGTATTGCGCTGGCTGGGGTGGTAGCTGCCGAGCACCTGGAGTTCGCGCCGCTGCCCGGTGGCGGGCAGGGTCAGCTGCACGCCGTGACCGAACGCGGGGCGGGGCCGGGGGAGCGGCCACCCCGCGTCGCCCAGTACGGGCAGCAACGCCTGCCAGCCGAAGGCGCCGAGCACCACGACCGCACGCAGGCCGGGGCTGAGGAGTTCGAGCTCCGCCGCCAGCCACGGCCGGCAGGTACGCCGCTCGGCGGGCGTGGGCCGGTTGTCCGGCGGAGCGCAGTGGACCGGCGAGGTGACCCGCACGCCGTACAGCTCCAGCCCGTCGCCCCGGTGCGTGGCGGTCGGCCGGGAAGCGAGACCCACCGCATGAAGGGCCGCGAACAGGAAGTCACCTGAGGCATCCCCGGTGAACATCCGGCCGGTGCGATTGCCACCGTGCGCGGCAGGAGCGAGCCCTACGACGGCCAGCGCCGCATCGGACGGCCCGAATCCCGGGACGGGCCGCGCCCAGTACTCCTGGTCCCGGTACGCCGCCCGTGGATGCGCCGCGACCTCCTCGCGCCACTCCACCAGCCGGGGACAGGCGCGGCAGCGGACCAGCTGGGCGTCGAGCTCCGCGAGCGCGCCGCAGCGCCCGGCGTGATGGACGGGGAAGGCCGCCTCGTCCCTGCCCGGCGAAGACCCCGTGGCCCCGGTTCCGTTCATCCCTTCACGCTACCGAGGCTTTCGCCACGGGGGGCAGTGGTTGCCGTCGGCGCGCGACCCTCCGAAGAACCGGTCCGCCCGGTCGACGATGCGGCACCCACACCCCGCACCGCGAGTTCGCAGGCGAGGGTGAGCCCGGTCGGACCGGCTCCGGTGATGAGTACGTAGATATCTGTCATGGCGCCCCCTCTATCCATTGGTCGTACGGAGTACGAAGCCCAGGTGCTGTTCGGCGGTGACGGCCCCGGGGAGGCGTCCCATCGGCTCATCGGCGACCTGTCCGAACGCGACCGGTTCCCCGAGGGCCTGTGCGCACTGCTGGACGGCGCGGCCGGCAGGTCGGGACTCGGCCTGCCGGAACGGTGACCACCGTGCCGACGGAGGGTGAACGCCGACGCGCCCGATGCCGCCCGACGACTGGCCGGCGAGATCGGCGCGCTCGCCACGGTGGCACTGCCGCAGACTCCCGCGGATCTCGACCGAATCGTCGCCGACTCCCAGACGCCCAACGGGCCGCTGGCCCGGTTCGTGGCCCTCCGGACCCGGGCGGAGGCAGCCACGGTGAGCGTGTCCTACCGCTGCTGGCCTCAGGAGCGGTACCGGGAGGTGCGCGAGGACATCCGTCGCCTGGCCGCCTCGTACGCGGGGGCCGGGGTGAGGTTCCCCGCCGAGCCGTTCCCGGCCATGGTCTGCCCCGGCCCCCTCCCCCCCCGCCGGGACCTCAGGGGCCGTGCGCAAGCCGTGCTCCGGGTCCGCCAAGTCCCCTTTTCAGCACCAGTGTTGTGTGACATATTACTGACGTGCCCACGAGACACAGACAGTCTTTGGATGCTCCGGATGTGGTCATCGTCGGGGCCGGAGTGGTCGGCGCCGCCTGTGCCTACTACGCCGGCCTGGCCGGCCTCGCCGTCACCGTGGTCGACCGCGGACCCGTCGCGGGCGGTACCACCGGCGCCGGAGAGGGGAATCTGCTCGTCTCCGACAAGGAACCGGGCCCCGAACTCGACCTCGCGCTGCTGTCCCTCCGGCTGTGGCGCGAACTCGCCGCCGAGCTCCCGCCGGAGATCGAGTACGAGACGAAGGGCGGACTGGTCGTCGCCTCCGACGAACCCGGCATGGCGGCGCTGCGCGCCTTCCGCGCGGCGCAGGGCAGGGCGGGCGTGCGGAGCGAGTGCCTCTCCGCCGACCGGTTGCGGGACGCCGAACCGCATCTGGCGCCAGGCCTCGCCGGAGGCGTCCTCTACCCGCAGGACGCCCAGGTCCAGCCCGCCCTGGCCGCCGCCCATCTGCTGCGTGCCTCCGGAGCGCGGCTGCACCTGGGCGCGGAGGTCACGGCAGTCCTGCGGGGGCCCGGCGGGGCGGTACGGGGCGTCCGTACCCCGCGGGGCGACATTCTGGCCCCCGCGGTGGTGAACGCCACCGGCACCTGGGCCGGCCGGCTGGCCTCGCTCGCGGGGGTGCGGGTCCCCGTCCTGCCCCGCCGGGGGTGTGTGCTGGTCACCGAACCGCTGCCGCGTGTCGTGCGCCGCAAGGTGTATGCCGCGGACTATGTCGCCGATGTGGCCAGCGGATCGGCGGCGCTGCAGACCTCCGCCGTCGTCGAGGGCACCCCGGCGGGGCCGGTCCTGATCGGTGCCAGCCGGGAACGGATCGGCTTCGACCGCACGCTCTCGGTCGAGGTGCTGCGCCGGCTCGCCGCCCAAGCTGCCGCCCTGTTCCCCGTATTGGCGGGTGTCCGGGTGATGCGCACCTATCAGGGGTTCCGCCCCTACCTCCCCGACCACCTCCCGGCGATCGGCCCCGACCCGCGCCTGCCCGGCCTGCTGCACGCCTGCGGCCACGAGGGCGCGGGTATCGGACTCGCCCCGGCCACCGGCCGGCTGATCGCCGCCGCGCTGACGGGGGCTCCCGGCCCGCTGGATGCGCGGCCGTTCCGCCCGGACCGGTTCCCCGAGGGAGCGGGGGAGGAATGAACGGGGCAGGAATCCGTGCGGCCGGGCCGGAGGAGGGCGGGAGCGGACGGCGGCGAGCGCCGGAGAGCGGCACGGCCGGTTCCGAGGGAATCCACGGGTCAACTGTCCGTCCCGTCCGTCCTGTCCGACCTTTTCGCGCCTCAGCGCTCCCGCACACCACCACCGAGAGGAGTCCGGGGATGACCCGTCGCCGCACCCCCGCCGACGTCGTACGGGCCGCGCCGGGACCGGCGTTCGAGATCCGTTTCGACGGGCGGCCGCTGCCCGCGCTGCCCGGTCAGAGCATTGCCGCCGCACTCTGGGCGGCCGGCGTGCTCTCCTGGCGGACCACGCGAGGTGACGGGCGGCCGCGCGGGGCCTTCTGCGGGATCGGCTCCTGCTTCGACTGCCTGGCCACCGTCAACGGCCGGCCCAATCAACGGGCCTGCCTGGTGCCCGCCCGGCCCGGGGACACGATCACCACCCAGGAGGGACACGGGCATGCCGATCTCACCGTCTGAGACCCACGACCTCGTGGTCATCGGCGCGGGGCCGGCCGGGCTCGCCGCCGCCGTCACCGCCGCCGGCTTCGGGCTGCGGGTGGCACTCGTCGACGCGGCCCCCCGGCCCGGCGGACAGTTCTACCGGCAGCCGGCTCCCGGGCTGGGCGCCGCCCGCCCCGAGGCCCTGCATCACTCCTGGCGCGCCTTCGCGCGGCGTACCGCACGGCTGGACGCGCAGCTCGCCGCGGGCCGGGTGAGTCACTTCGCGGCACACCATGTCTGGGCCGTCACCCGGGACCCGGCGCACTGGACCGTGCACGCGGTCACCGGGCCCGACGGGGCGCAGGGCCGGGCCGAGGTGCGCGCGCAGCACGTGCTCCTCGCCACCGGCGCGCACGAGCGCCAACTCCCCTTCCCCGGCTGGACGGTGCCCGGTGTCGTGGGGGCGGGAGGCGCGCAGGCCATGCTCAAGGCGGGGCTGGTGCTGCCGGGGCGGCGGATCGTGGTCGCCGGCAGCGGTCCGCTGCTGCTCGCCGTCGCCGGATCGCTGGCCGCGGCCGGCGCCACCGTGCCGGTGGTCGCCGAGGCGAGCGGCTACGCCGGATACGCCCGTGCCCCGCGCGCGCTTGCCGTCAACCCCCGCAAGCTCGTCGAAGGGGCCGGTCACGCGGTGAGCCTGCTCCGCCACGGCGTACGCCTCCGTTCCCGCAGCGCGGTCACCGCCGTGCACGGCACCGACCGGGTCGAGGCCGTCACCCTGACCCGGCTCGACCGGGACTGGCGGCCGGTGCCCGGGACCGGCCTGCGCATCCCCTGCGATGCGCTCGCCGTCGGACACGGACTCGTACCGCAACTGGAGCTGGCCACGGCACTGGGCTGCACCACGCGTCGTACTCAGGACGGCACCTGGGCGCTGGTGCTCGACGAGCAGCAGCGGACCACGGTCGACGGCGTCTGGGCGGCCGGTGAGGCCGGGGGTGTCGGGGGTGTGGAACTCGCTTTCACTGAGGGCGAGTTGGCGGCGTACAGCATCGCGCGTCGGGCCGCCCGGGGCGCGCTGCGGCGCCGCCGGGACCGGCTGCGGCGGTTCGCCCGGGCCATGGCCGCCGCCCATGCGCCGAGCCCCGGCTGGACCGGGTGGCTGCGTGAGGACACCGAGGTCTGCCGCTGCGAGGAGGTCACGGCCGGCCGGATCCAGGAAGCCGTATCCGGTCTCGGCGCCCGCGACACCCGCACCGTCAAACTGCTCACCCGGGCCGGAATGGGCTGGTGCCAGGGGCGGATGTGCGGGCCCGCGGTGGCGCGCCTCGCGGGTCAGGCCGGGCCCGCGGCCGATCGCAGACCCCTGGCCTGTCCCGTTGTCCTGGGGGAACTCGCGGAAGAACAGGGCTAGTTCGATTCCGGGCGGCCTTGGCAAGCCTCTGGGGCGCCCAGTAAAATGTCACACCTCATAGAAGGAGACTTCACATGGTCACCCGCACTCGCACCCGCCCCTGGCACGGCATCATGGTTGCCACCACCCTCCCCTTCCGTGACGACCTCTCCGTCGACCACGACGCCTACGCCGACCAGGTGGCCCGGCTGCTCGCCGCCGGCTGCGACGGTGTCGTCCCCAACGGCTCCCTCGGCGAGTACCAGACGCTCACCGACGACGAGCGCGCCCGTGTCGTCCGTACCGCCGTGGAGGCCGCCGGTGACGGCGACCGGGTGATGCCCGGTGTCTCCGCCTACGGCAGTGCCGCATCGCGCCGGTGGGCCGAGCAGGCCGCCGAGGCGGGCGCCGGTTCCGTCCTGCTGCTGCCGCCCAACGGCTACCGTGCCGAACCGGCCGCGGTCCGTGCCCACTTCGCCGAGGTGGCCGCGGCCGGCCTGCCCGTCGTCGCCTACAACAACCCCTTCGACACCAAGGTCGACCTCACCCCCGGCCTCCTCGCCGAGCTGTACGCCGACGGCAGCATCGTCGCCGTCAAGGAATTCAGCGGCGATGTCCGCAGGGCCTACGAGATCGCCGAAGTCGCCCCGGAACTGGACCTGTTGATCGGCGCCGACGACGTCCTGCTCGAACTCGCCCTCGCCGGTGCCGTCGGCTGGGTGGCGGGCTTCCCCAACGCGCTGCCCGAGGCGTGCGGCGCCCTCTACCGCGCCGCCCTCGCCGGTGACCTCGACACCGCGCGGCCGCTCTACCGCGCCCTGCACCCGCTGCTGCGCTGGGACTCCCGGCCCGAGTTCGTGCAGGCGATCAAGCTCGCCATGGACCTCGCCGGACACCGCGGCGGCCCGACCCGTCCGCCGCGCTCCCCGCTCACCGCCGAGCACTCGGCCGTGCTCCGCGCCGCCACCGGAAAGCTCCTCGCCGACGGCCACCACTGAGAGGGGGCTCGCCATGCGCACCCGCCATGTCTTCCACGCCGTCGACTCCCACACCGAGGGCATGCCCACCCGCGTCATCACCGGCGGCGTCGGCACCGTCCCCGGCGCCACCATGGCCGAGCGCCGGCTGCACTTCGCCGAGCACCGCGACGCCCTCCGTACGCTCCTGATGAACGAGCCGCGCGGCCACGCCGCCATGAGCGGCGCGATCCTCCAGCCGCCGACCCGGCCCGACGCCGACTACGGCGTCCTGTTCATCGAGGTGTCCGGCTACCTCCCGATGTGCGGACACGGCACGATCGGCGTGGCCACCGTCCTCGTCGAGACCGGCATGGTGGCGGTCGAAGAACCCGTGACCAGGGTGCGGCTCGACACCCCCGCCGGACTGGTCACCGCGGAGGTGCAGGTGAGGGACGGGGCGGCCACGGCCGTCACCCTCACCAATGTGCCCGCCTTCTGCGCCGGACTGGACCGCAAGGTCGCCGTCCCGGGCTACGGCACGATCGGCTATGACCTCGCCTACGGCGGCAACTTCTACGCGATCCTGCCGCTGAACAGCGTCGGCCTGCCCTTCGACCGGGCCCGTAAGGACGACATCCTCGCCGCCGGACTCGCCCTCATGGAGGCCGTGAACTCCACCGACCGGCCGGTCCATCCCGAGGACGAGCGGATCGGCGGCCTCAAGCATGTCTACTTCGCCGCGCCGGGGTCGGACGCCTCCCGCTCCCGGCACGCGATGGCCATCCACCCGGGATGGTTCGACCGCTCGCCGTGCGGTACGGGCACCTCCGCGCGGATGGCACAGCTGCACGCACGAGGCGAACTCCCCCTCCACCAGGAATTCGTCAACGAGTCGTTCATCGGAACGGAGTTCACCGGCCGTCTCGTCGCCACCACCACGGCCGGCCCGCTCCCGGCCGTCGTCCCCACCGTCACCGGCCGGGCCTGGGTGACCGGCACCGCGCAGTACTTCCTCGACCCGTCGGACCCGTTCCCCGCGGGGTTCGTGCTGTGACGCACGGCCCGTGAGGCCGACGGCCGTCCGCCACCAGGGAGTTCGCGCAACGTGACATTGTACGCTGGCACTCCGCGCCAATCCGGAGGACCACGATGGGTGAACTCAAGCACCGCAGCCTGATCACCGCGCAGGAGCGGCTTCGCGATCAGGTCGCCCATCAACTGCGCGCGGCCCTGATCGCTGGGGAGCTCCGCCCGGGGTCGGTCTACTCGGCCCCGGGCCTCGCCGCGGACTTCGGCGTCTCCGCCACCCCGGTGCGCGAGGCGATGCTCGACCTCGCCCGTGAGGGGCTGGTCGAACCGGTACGCAACAAGGGCTTCCGGATCACCGAGGTGAGCGAGCGCGACCTCGACCAGTTCACCGAGATCCGTGCCCTGATCGAGGTCCCGGTCGTCGGCCAGGTCACCCGGACCGCCGACCGTGCACAGTTGGAGGCCCTTCGCCCTGCCGCCCTGGAGATCGTCGCCGCCGCCCGCGCGCACGACCTCATCGGTTACCTGGAGGCCGACCGCCGCTTCCACCTCGAACTGCTCGGCCTCAGCGGCAACGACCGCCTGGTCGAGACGGTCGGGGAGCTGCGCAAGCGCTCCCGTCTCTACGGTCTCACCCGCCTCGACGAGCGCGATCAGCTGCTGCCCTCCGCCGAGGAGCACGTCGAGCTGCTCGATGTGATGCTGACGGGCGATGCCGAGGCCGCCGAGGCCTGTATGGCCCGCCACCTCGGCCATGTCCGTTCGCTGTGGGCCCAGGTCCGCGACGAGCCGCTGGTACCGCGGCCGCAGCGGCCGCGGACCGCCCGCCGGGGCTGACCCGGCGGTCGGTCGGCCAGGGCGGCCAGGGCGGCCAGGTCGGCCCGGTCAGCCGTCGGCCCGGCCGCTGAGGAGCCCGTCCATCCACTCCTCCACCCCGTCGGCGGTGCGCGGCAGTGCCGACGACATCAGCCGGGCACCGTCCGAGGTGATCACCAGATCGTCCTCGATCCGGACGCCGATACCGCGCAGCTCCGATGGCAGGGTCTCGTCGTCGGGCTGGAGATAGAGCCCCGGTTCGACGGTCAGGACCTGCCCCTCCGTCAGGACGCCGTCCAGGTACTGCTCCGCGCGGGCCCGTGCGCAGTCGTGCACATCGAGCCCGAGCATATGGCCCGAACTGCACAGCGTGTAGCGCCGGTACAGGCCGCTGCCGGCGGAAAGTGCCTCCCGTGCCGGGATGCGCAGGACGCCCCAGTCGGCCAGCCCCTCGGCCAGGACGCCCGTACAGGCCCGGTGGAAGTCCCGGAAGCTCGCCCCCGGTTTGAGGGCGGCGATGCCCGCCTCCTGTGCGGCGAGCACCAGCTCGTACACCCGGCGCTGGACGGGGGAGAAGCGCCCGGACAGCGGCAGGGTGCGGGTGAGGTCGGCGGTGTACAGCGTGTCGGTCTCCACGCCCGCGTCCAGCAGGAGCAACTGGCCGGGGTCGAGCGGTCCGTCGTTGCGGGTCCAGTGGAGCACACAGGCATGGGCGCCGGCAGCGGCGATGGTCTCGTACCCGGTGCCGTTGCCCTCGGCGCGGGCGCGCAGTTGGAAGACCCCTTCGAGCCAGCGTTCGCCGCGCGGGTGGCGCAGTGCGGTGGGCAGGGACCGTACGACGTCCTCGAACCCGGTGGTGGTGTGAGCGACGGCCTCCTGGAGCCGGGCCACCTCCCAGTCGTCCTTCACCAGCCGCAATTCGCTGAGCACGGAGGCGAGTTCGGCGTCGTGGGCGGCGTCCCGCCCGGGCCGGCGGGGTCCGAGGTCGTCCAGGTGCGCACAGCGGATGCCGGTGAGGCGTTCGGCCTCGGCGAGATCGGGGCGGCGTCCCACCCAGAACTCGCCGTGGCGGCGGTCCCGGTAGAACGCCCCACCGTCGTCCCGCGGCGGCCGCGGCCGCAGGTACAGCACCGCCTCGCCGTCCGGTTCCAGCACCAGGACATGCCCCGGCTGGTCCTCGCCGGTCAGCCCGGTCAGCCAGGCGTAGGCGCTGTGGGGGCGGAAACGGTGATCGCAGTCGTGGGAGCGGACCTTCAACTCTCCTGAGGGGATGGTCAGCCGCTCGCCGGGGAAGCGTGCGGCGAGCCGGGCCCGGCGGCCGGCGAACCGTGCGAAGCCCGGGACGCGGGGCCCGTCGGGCGGCGGCGGGGTGGTGGCCCACTGGCCGGTCATGAAGGCGGCCAGGGCGTCCGACACCGGCAAGTCATGGCTGCCGGTGTGGAGTTGGGGGGCGCGCGAGGTCAAAGGACACCTCCGGTAAAGAAAGTTACCTGAAGCCTTGTCAGTGCAATTTCACATTACTATGTTATGGGTCACACCTCGTGGAGTGAAGGCCACCGCCTCCATCGCCACACAACCCCCCACTCCCTTCCGGAGGTTCAGGTGTCCCCTTCGCGTCTGCCGCGCAGCATCCTGCTGGCCGCGGCCCTCGCCACCACCCTCGCCCTGCCGGCCGTCCAGGCCGCCCAGGCGGCACCCCACCCGTCGGCCACCTCCTCACAGACCCGGGCACCGCAACCCGGACACCGGCCCGCCGCCCCCGCCACCAACCCCTTCGACCACGCCCAACGCCTCGCCGCAGCCCCGAAGTCCGACGCCGCCCCGGCCCCGGCCCCCCGTGCCCTCGTCGAGAGAGGCCGCATACCGGGCCCCCAGAGCAAGCCCGCAGGACCGCCCCAGGGCCCCAGACCCGAGGTCGCCCCCTGCACCCTCGACGGCATCACCGGCCTGAATCCCGAACAGTTCGCGGACTTCCTCGCCGACCCCGCCGTCACGGCCGACGACTGCCTGCGCACCCTCGTGTGGACCTGGGACCCCCGGCTCATCCCCGTCATGTCCGACGCCCACGTCCAGGCGGTGGCCCGTCGTATCACCGGCCTGGCCGCCGCCCACGACGGCAAGAACACCAGCCATCTGTACGAGATGTTCACGTACCTGCACGCGGTGGCCTACCAGGACTTCTCGCACGACGAGATCGACACCACCGACGCCCCCACGGTCGACGCCGTACGCCGCGCCGTCGAGGCCTTCGGCACCGCGGCCCGCACCTTCGACGTCACCCGGGCCAACGCCGACACCCTGCGCGAAGCCCTGTACGCCGCCAGCGCCCCGGGCCTGCGGCAGCACCAACTCGACCTGATCCAGCGGGTCCTGGCCACCATGGACGCGGCCCACCCCGCCACTGACAAGGACCCGGCCTGGGGCAACGCCGCCCTGGCCGCGCTCTCCGTCAACTACCTGGGCGTCTACCCCGGCAACAAGGACACCGCCTTCCAGTACGCGGTCGCCGCCGACCCCGCCTACCGCGCCGTCTTCAAGGCGTTCGCCGGATACACCCACCTCAAGGGGACACCCAACGCCTGGGTCGTACGCGACGCGCTCGGGGAGTACGGCCGCTTCGGCCAGATCGGCTCCCTCAAGCGGGCCATCGTCACCGACCTCGGCGCCCTCCTCCCCACCACCGTGCGCAACTTCGGTGACGGCAGCGAACCCTGGGCCAAGGTCGCCGGCTGGCTCATCTTCTTCGACGCCTGCAAGCCGTACGCGGTGTGCAAAGAGGACATCGAAAAGCGGATCTTCCCGCGCACCTACTCCTACGACAACGGCGCCATCACGGTCCGCACCGCCCTCGACCGCGCCGTCGTCGACCAGCTCTACTACGCGTCCAAGCAGGTCAGGTCCCAGTTCCACCGGGTGCTCGGCACCACCCAGCCGCTGGCAGGCGACCCCAACACCACCCTCACCATCGTCCTGTACGCCTCCCGCGCCGACTACGAGGTCTACCACCCGCTGCTCACCGGTATGGACACCAACAACGGCGGCGTCTACATCGAGCAGGGCGCGACCTTCTACACCTACCAGCGGCGCGTCCCGCAGGACTCCAGCCTCACCCTCGAAGAGCTCTTCCGGCACGAGTACGTCCACTACCTCAACGGCCGCTTCGCCGTCCCCGGCTTCTTCGGCGAGGGCCCCTGGTACGAGGGCGACCGCACCACCGCCATGGACGAGGGCAGCGCCGAGTTCTTCGACGGCTCGACCCGTGACAACGGCATCGCCGTGCGCCGGTCACTCGTCCGCGACATCATCGCGGACACCGCAGGCGGCAAAGCCCGGATGAGCATCAACGAGTTCCTGCACGCGACGTACGACCACGACGGCTTCCGTTTCTACTCCTACGCCGGGACGTTCTTCGAGTTCCTGTGGCGCGACCACCCCGCGATGCTCCAGGAGATGTACCGGTATCTGCGGGCGGACGACCCGGCAGCCTTTGACTCCTGGCGCAACCGCATGGGATCCGACCCCGGGCTGCAGCAGCAGTACGACGCCTTCCTCGACGCGCAGATCGCCATCGTCGACGACCTCTTCGTGCCGGACACGGCGTTCACGCCCAACGGATCCCTGAAGTTCGCCACCCCCGCCGAAGTACGGAGCGCCTTCGCCGCCGCCACCGCCAACACGCCCGTCTGCAAGGACGACGGCGACCGGGGCATCGGCCGCTTCACCTGCACCGGCCGGATCACCGCCAACCTCGCCAACTCCGGTGACCCCGGCCAGGTCTTCAAGGACATGTCCGAAACCGTCGACTACTTCATCCTCGACCGCACCAAGCCCGCCGCGAACAACTTCACCGATATGAACTGCTCCTTCGGTCCCACCGAGATCTGGTCCTCGGGCCGGGCCGGCAGCGCGGACTTCCGCTGCGAGGGCCCGTTGCGGCGGTGAGCGTGCCGCCGTCCCCGGCGAGGGCACGGCCCGTCGTGCGACGTGCGGGCCGTGTCCGGTCGCCGGGCCGTGTCCGGCAGGGCCCATTGGCCTCCGTCAGTCGCCGGGCAGATCGAGCCGGCGGGACGTACCGGGCGCGAGCGAGAACGAGCGGTCGCGCAGCCTGACCCGCACCGCGGCGTTCTCGGAGGCCGGTACCTCGATCCGTACCTGCTCGGCGCGGATGCGCAGATCGATGTCCCAGTGGCGACGGAAGCGGATGCGGACCCCGAACTTCGAGAGCTCCGGCAGCGGCGCAGGATCGAGCCACAGTGCCTGGTCGCGGGTCTCCAGGCCGGTCATCCCGCGCTGGACGAAGTCCAGGGTGCCGGCCATCGCCCCCAGATGGATGCCCTCCGCCGTGGTGCCGCCCTGGACGTCCGCCACATCCCCGGCCAGCGCCTCCTCGCAGAACGTCCAGGCGTCGGGACGGTGGACGCGGGCCAGGACCCAGGCGTGGACCAGGGCGCTGAGGGTGGAGCCGTGGCTGGTGCGGTGCAGGTAGTAGTCGACGGTGGCGTGCCAGATGTCGTCGTCCAGGGGATGGCCGAGCCGGCGGAACACCGAAGCGAGCTCCGACGGCGAGAAGAGGTAGCCCAGCATCAGCACATCGGCCTGTTTGGAGGCCTGGTAGCGGTTGACCGTGTCGCCCTCCGCCTCCAGGATCCGGTCCAGCCGGCGGATGTCACCGTAGCGCTGCCGGTATCCGTGCCAGTCCAGCTCGGCGAGGTCCCCGTATCCGGCGAACTGGCTGATCACCCCGCGGTGGTAGGGCACATGGAGCCGGTGTGCGATGTCCTCCCAGCGCTCGGGCTCCTCGGGGTCGAGCTGGAGATGTTCGCACAGCTGCCGCCGATGGGCCTCGGGGAGCGTGCGGCACAGATCGAGGGCACGCATCAGCACCCAGGCCGCCGTGACATTGGTGTAGGCGTTGTCGTCCACCCCCGGTGCGGCGGCGTCCGGATAGCCGTCGTGGTACTCGTCGGGACCGACGACCCCACGGATGCGGTACCGGCCCAGGGCGTCGTCCCAGACCGCGGAGGCGGCCCAGAAGCGGGCGATCTGCAGCAGCATCTCCGCGCCCCTGGTGTGCAGGAACTCCGTGTCGCCGCTGGCCTGTCCGTACTGCCACACGTTGTAGGCGATCGCCGAGCCGACGTGGTGCTGGAGCCGGGAGTAGTCGGGCAGCCAGCGCCCCGAGCGCGGGTTGAGGTGGAGCTGCTGGGTCTCCTCACGGCCGTCGCCGGCACTCTGCCACGGGTACATCGCGCCGGTGCGGCCCGCTTCCCGCGCCGCATGGCAGGCGGCGGGCAGCCGCCGGTAGCGGTAGTCGAGCAGCGCGCGGGAGACCTGTGGCAGGTGCAGGTTCAAGAACGGCAGCACGAACAGCTCGTCCCAGAAGACATGTCCGCGGTAGGCCTCGCCGTGCAGACCCCTCGCCGGCACCCCGGCATCCAGCTCGGCGGTGTGCGGCGAGAGGGTCTGCAGGACGTGGAAGAGGTGCAGCCGCAGGATCCCGCCCGCCTCTCCGGGGACCTCCAGCTTGGCCTGCCGCCACAGGTTCTCCCAGGCGCGGCGGTGCGACGCCCGCAACTGCCGGAAGTGCGGGGCCAGGGCCACACAGTCCACGGCCGCATGCCGCGGGCTCTCGATCGCCG
The DNA here is from genome assembly GCF_043199875.1 of Streptomyces sp. NPDC048516. NCBI lineage: Bacteria > Bacillati > Actinomycetota > Actinomycetes > Kitasatosporales > Streptomycetaceae > Streptomyces > Streptomyces sp. NPDC048516. Next base: position 210,842 of record NZ_JBICWS010000009.1, read on the forward strand.
GGTCGCGGGAGGTGAACAGCGCCACGGTCTTCTCGACGACCGCGGGGGAGTCCAGGGGGAGGGGCAGGACCAGGGTGTGGAACGCCCCCAGCGCGGTGAGCTGCGGCATGGGCGCCCCGCCCCGGCCGGAGGAGGCACGGGTGCGGGCGGCCAGCGCGATACGGATGTCCGAGTCGAGGGTGCGGCAGCTCAGCCACACCGTGTCCGGCCGCTCGCTCCCGGTCTCCCACCCCGTCAGATGCTGGTCCGCCAGCTCCCGGTAGCGCGCGACGCCGGCATTGCGCACCGCACCGTCGATCCCTGACTCCACCTCCACCGTGCCCGTCCACCCATGGGACCGGAAGCAGGTGCGCAGCGCGGCCAGATGGGGTTCTCCCATGTGCACCAGGCGGCACTGTTCCACGGTCAGCCGCCGGCCGGCCTCGTCCTCGTAGACCGACCAGCGGGTCAGCGTGCCGTGCCGCAGGTCCAGGGTCTGCCGGTGCTCCGTCAGCTGCGGGTGGTCGGGGGAGAGCCAGGGGCCGGGAGCCGCGTCGGCGGGGCAGACCCGGTAGCGCAGCGGGAGCCAGTTGGGCAGGTTGACCATGTCCTCGTTCTCGACCGGGTGCCCCGCCACCAGCGAGGTGAGCCGGTTGTAGCAGCCGGCGGCGTAGGTGCCGGGGTAGTGCGCGGGTCCGGCCGGTACCTCGGACGCCGCGCCGCGGGTGGCGAAGTAGCCGTTGCCGAGGGCACAGAGCGTTTCGCGCAGCCGTTCCGTCTCCGGGTCGTACCCCTCGTACGACCAGGTCCAGGGGCGCGTCATCCGCCCGCCCCGGCCGTCGTACGGCCAGGTCCAGGGGCTCGTCATCCCCCCTCCCCGGCCGTCAGCAGCTCGCCGGGGTCGGCCACGACCACATCGGCGCCACGGCGGCGCAGGGCGGTGGCACTGTACGGCCCTCCCGTCCGGTCCACGCCCACCACCAGGCCGAATCCGCCGCGTCGGCCGGCCTCGACACCGGCGAGGGCGTCCTCCACCACGGCGGTGTCCGCGGCCGGGACACCGAGCCGCCGGGCCGCCTCCACGAAGAGCGCGGGGTCCGGTTTGCCGGGCAGGTTCAGCCGGCGTGCCTCGTTGCCGTCCACCACGGCCCGGAAGAGCCCGAGCACATCGGCCGAGGCCAGCAGCTCGGTGGCATGGCGGGACGCCGAGACGGCGGCGCACGGTACCCCGAGGTCCCACAGCACCCGCAGCAGCCGCACGGTGCCGGGCCAGGTGGTGACGGCCTCGGTCCGCAGGCGCGCGGTGAACAGCTCGTCCTTGCGGGCCGCGACGGCGCCGACGGTGTCCGTGCCCGGCGCGTCCTCCGGTGTGCCGGGTGGCAGACCGAGGCCCCGTGCGCGCAGGAAGGCGGCCGCCCCGTCCTGCCGGGACCGGCCGTCGACATAGCGCAGATAGTCGTCCACCGGGTCGAAGGGGCGTTGCCCGCCCGCGGCCGTCAGGCACGCGTCGAAGGCGCTCTTCCAGGCCGCCGCATGCATCCGCGCGGAGTCGGTGATGACCCCGTCGGTGTCGAAGACCACGGCCCGCAGCGAGTGCAGACAAGCGGCCAGGGGAGCGCCGCTCATGGTGACGGTTCCGTTCGCATGGTGACGGTTCCGTTCGTCGGTGTGTCCCTTCCATGGCACCTCGTCGGTGTGTCCCTTCCATGGCACCACGACTGCGGGCCATGGGCGCGCCGCCCTCCGTCACCCCGGCCCGGTGTGCGGGGTGCGGCCCGGTGCGGCCCGCCGCGGTCCCGGCCGGACGGCCTCGGGACGGCCCGGCCGCCCCCCCTGCGCGCACCGGACCACGGTGCGACGGTGGCAGTAGGCCCCGTCGCCGGGGCGAGCGAAAGGAAGTGGGGGCGATGGAGCATCCGCTGACCGTCGGGACCGATGGATCGGATGCCGCGATCCGGTCGCTGGACTGGGCGGTGGACCAGGCGGCACGCCACACCCTCCCGCTGCGGATCGTCCACGCCTCCCGGTGGGAGCGCTATGAGGGCACCTCGTCGGCGCCGGCCCCGGAACGCCCCGTCGAGCAGGTGCTCGCGGAGAACATCGTGGCGTCCGCCGCCGACCACGCCCGCCACCGCCGTGCGGACGTCAGGGTGACGGCGGAGGTGCTGGCCGACGACGCGGTTACCGTCCTCCTCAACGAGGGCCTGCATGCCTCGGCCCTGGTCCTGGGGGCGCGGGGACACGGGGAGATCAGCGGTCTGCTGCTCGGGTCGGTCAGCCTGGCGGTCGCCGCCCGCGCCCGGTGCCCGGTGATCGTGGTACGCGGTGACCCGGCCGGACTCGCGGGCACACACGGGCGCATCCTCCTCGGCGTCGCCGACCCGGCCGGTGAAATGGCGGCCGTCCGCTTCGCCTTCCGGGAGGCCGAGGCCCGCGGTTGCACGCTGGAGGCGGTCTGCGCCTGGCGCCGCCCGGCCCCCGGGACGGCCGACGCCCCGCAGCTTCCCGCAAGAGCCCACCGCTCCCACGAGCAGCAGGCCACGGCGCTGCTGGACGATGCCCTGGACAAGGCGGCCGGCGCGCATCCGGCGGTGCGGGTGGAGCGCGTCGTGGTCGAAGGACCGGCGCACAAGGTCCTGGTGCACCGCGCCGCCGCGGCCGATCTGCTGGTGGTCGGAGCGCAGCGCCGCCAGGGACACCTCGGTCCGCAGCCCGGCCGGGTGGCGCACACCGCTCTCCGCCACGCCGCCTGCCCCGTGGCGGTCGTGCCCCGGACCGCCTGAGCCGGCACCGGGGCTCGGCGCTATGTCTCCAGTCCGGCCGCATGATCGGGGACATAGGTCTGCAGATCCCGGGGCGGCCGCTGGTAGCCGGTGGCCGGCGGCCGCGGCGGCAGGGTCAGCTCCGGCGGCGCGACGGCGCGGTAGGGCACCGTCGACAGCAGGTGGGCGATCATGTTCAGCCGGGCCCGGCGTTTGTCGTCGCTCTCGACGACGTACCACGGCGACTCCGCGATGTCCGTGTGCACGAACATCTCGTCCTTGGCCCGCGAATACTCCTCCCAGCGGGTCAGCGACTCCAGATCCATGGGCGAGAGCTTCCAGCGCCGGGTGGGGTCCGCCAGCCGCCGCCGGAACCGCTGCTCCTGCACCTCGTCGCTCACCGAGAACCAGTACTTGCGCAGCAGGATCCCGTCCTCCACCAGCATCCGCTCGAAGACCGGGCACTGCCGCAGGAACCGCTGGTGTTCGGCCGGTGTGCAAAAGCCCATGACCCGTTCGACGCCGGCCCGGTTGTACCAACTACGGTCGAACAGCACCATCTCGCCCGCCGCGGGAAGGTGCTCCGCATAGCGCTGGAAGTACCACTGGGTGCGCTCGCGCTCGGTGGGCCGGGGCAGCGCCACGATCCGTGCCACCCGGGGGTTGAGGTACTGGGTGACCCGTTTGATGGTGCTTCCCTTGCCGGCCGCGTCACGCCCCTCGAAGACCACGACGAGCCGGGCGCCCTCGGTGCGTACCCACTCCTGGAGCTTCACCAGCTCCGTCTGCAGCCGGTACAGCTCCGGCTCGTACCGTGACCGCGACAGCTTCCCGGCGCCGCTGCCGCCCTGCTTGTCCGCCATACGACGACGGTACGGAGGAAAGCCCGCGGCGGCTCAGGCGTGCGAGCCGAACGGGGCCAGGGCCTCGCGCTCGATCCGCCGCCGGACCTGCTCGGTCAGGGCGGCGAGCCGCTTCGAGACCTTCGCCCGGACGGCCTGCGGCGAGCGGATGTACCGGGCGGTCACGGGCAGCTCCGCGGTATCGGCCACGACCCGCCGCCGGGCGTCCTCGAGGCGGCCGCGCGGCGTCCTGCGCACGCCCCCGCGCATCAGCGTTTCCAGCAGTGGCGTACTGCCCGGGGGGACCGGCTCCTCGGCCAGGCCGATCACGTCGTGGCACCCCGGCCGGCGGAAGACCTGCTTGCGGCCCGGCGCGGTCGCCTTCGCCGCCGACAGCTTCATCAGGGGGCGGCCGTCGTAGGCGACGAGCTTGTACGCCGAATCCAGCGAGGGGGCGTCGGCGCTCACCCCGATCCGGGTGCCCACGGCGAAGACGTCGATCGGCGCTCCCGCCCGTGCCAGATCGTGCACGGCGAATTCGTCCAGCCCGCCGCTGGCGACGATCCGGACCTGCGGAAGCCCCGCGTTGTCCAGGATCGCGCGGGCACGGAAGGCCAGTTCTGCCAGGTCACCGCTGTCCACCCGGATGGCGGAACCGTCACCGCGCCCCAGCGCGTTGAGCACCCTGGCCGCTGCCGCGACGCCGGATTCGGTGGCGTAGGTGTCCACCAGAAAGGTCACCGGTCCGGGATGGCGGAGCGCGAACGCGGTGAACGCCGCCTCCTCGTCCCCGAAAGCCTCGATGTAGGAGTGCGCCATCGTGCCCACCGCCGTCAGATCCTCGGCGTGCACGGCCGCCACATTGCTGGTGCCGGTGAATCCGGTCATGGCACCCAGCCGGGCCACCTGGCAGGCGGCGGCGGTCCCCTGGGTGCGCCGCAGCGAGAAGTCCACGACGGAGCGCCCCCGTGCGGCGAGCACGCACCTGACGCACTTGGACGCGATGGTCGTCTGATGGGTGAGGTGGTTGAGCACATACGGCTCCACGAACTGCGCCTGCGGCAGCGGAGCGGTGATCTCCAGCAGCGGTTCACCCGCCAGGACGACCCGGCCCTCCGGCACGGCCCGCACCTCGCCGGTGAAGCGCATCCCCACCAGCGGGGCGAGCTCCCGCGCCGGCCGTTGCAGCGCCTCGGCGAACACCTCGACATCATCGCGTCCGACAGCGAAGTCGGAGAGGAAGTCGAGGACCGTCTCCGCCCCGGCGGCGATCAGGAACCCCCGCTCCGGCGGCAGGGCCCGTACGAAGCAGCTGAAGGTCGCCGGCTCCGTCATGCCCTCGTGGAGGTATGAGAGGGCCATGGTCACTTCGTACAGGTCGGTGAGCGTCGCATCCGACATGGCTGGCTCCTTCCAGGGAGCGCCGTGGCACCGGCCCGCCGGTCACGGCGCCCGCACCGGTCTCACGCCATCGCGTCGGCCCAGCCGTACGCGGCGCGGTGGTCGTGCCGGGGCGGCGCGGCCCCGACCCCTTCGAGATCAAGATCCGCCACCCGCTGCAGTTGCCCCGCGAGGTCCCTCATCGCACGCCCGGCCGCGATCTCGTCGCCGATCTCCGGTACGTCCCTGTCCTCGGGGCTGCAGCGGGCCGTGCCGTGCCCGGTGAGGGTGGTGGTTCCGGTCCGGAGCACCACACGTGCCTTGGTCGTCCCGTCCTCCTCGAAGAGGTAGAGACGGACGGGCCATTCGACTGTCGTTGTCATGGCTCACCTCTGCCTTCCACCGGGGCTGCCGCCTTCCGCCGGGGGCCGCCGCCTGGGGCCGTGGGCGGAGCCGTCATGCCCTCGGCAGCCGGTCCCGCCGGTATGACCTCTCACCGTCATCATCCGCCTTCCGCCGCGGGCCGTCATGGCGCCGGCCACCGGCCGTCTCAGACCGTGGACGCGCGCCGTCGCGTGGTCACTCGTGCGGCACCACTGCCACCGGACACGGAGCGTGGTGGACGGCCGCCTGGACGACATGGCCGATACGCGGTGCCGGCAACCGGCGCCGGTGCCGCCGGCCGACGATGAGCAGCCGGGTGTCCGCGGCGCTGTGCAACAGGGCCGGCGCCGGACTCTCCATCACCACCCGCTCGTTCACCCGCAGGTCCGGGTACTTCTCCCGCCACGGATGCAGCACCGCGGCCAGCTCCTGCCGCGCGTCGCGCGCCGCCTCCTCGGCGAGGACCGGCTCCACGCCGCCGCCCCGGTTGTACGCGTACGAGGGCAGGTGCCTGCCGTGCACGGCGCGCAGCGCGGCGCCCCGGCGGGCGGCGCTGTCGAAGGCGAAGGCGAGCAGTGCCTCGCACGGTCCGTGCAGGCCCACCCCCACCACCACCTCTCCGTCCTGCCCGGCCGCCGCGATGCCCGGCCGGGCCCGTACCAGCACCGTGGGGCACTCGGTGTGCGCCACCAGCTTCAGTCCGAGCTCGCCGAGGGCGAAGCGGGACACCGGGCCCAGGTCCCGTGAGCCGAGGACCAGCAGGTCCGACTCTCCCGCGGCTTTCCGCAGGGCCTCCAGGGGATCAGCGGGCACCAGGACCGGCTCCACCGCAAGGCCGGGGAAACGGGTGCGCACCGCGGTGACGGCTTCCTCCATCATCCGGTGGGGCCAGTAGTTCTGGTCCCCCTCCTGCAGCTCCTCCAGGGAATGGGGCACCGGCTCGGGTGCGAGCAGCACCCAGGCATGCAGCAGCCGCAGGCGCGCATGGCGCAGCCGCGCCTCGTGTGCCGCCCACAGGATCGCGGACAGGGACTCGGGCGTACCGTCCACACCGGCGGTGATGAGATCGTTCATGGCCTCGCTCCGTTCCTGGCGCGCTCGGCGCATTCGCGCCCACACCTCCAGGGTGCTCGACCTCGCCCGCTCCGGCACGGGCCATTCGGCCCCTTCGGCCCGCACTCGCCCTTCGCCACCGGTCAGCGCGGACCGTGGCCGTTGCCGTGTCCGGTGCTGCCGTGTCCGGTGCCGTCATGCCCCGACCTGCCATGCCCGCTGGCGCCGTGCGCCGGCTGAGCCCGGGGGCCGTCAGGCGGCGTGCCGCCCATCACGCGCAGCATGGCCCGGCCCCCGGTGCGCAGGAAGCGGTGGACCAGCGCGGCGGCGAGGAGGAGGAAGGCGATGTTGAGCCAGGTGGTGTAGTTCCAGGAAACCCCGGACATGGGGATCGTCGCGTCGGCCTGGCGGGGGATCAGCCCCACTCCGCCGAAGACGCCTTCCACCGCATAGCCCGCGACGACGACGGACGCATAGAACGTGACCAGCAGGAACAGGGCCATCCTGGTCCCGTAGTACTTCCGGTAGATGTGCAGGATCGGCAGGATCAGCAGGTCGGCGAAGATGAAGGCGACCACCCCGCCGAAGCTGATCCCGCCCTTCCACAAAACCACCGCCAGCGGCACATTGCCGATGGAGCAGACGAACGAGGCGATCGCCACCAGCGGTCCGATCAGCGGCCCCCACACCTTCGCGGCCAGCGGGTGTCCGTCGAAGAAGAACGCGCGCCAGAAGCTGTCGGGGACCCAGGCGGCGATGGCCCCGGCGATCAGCAGGCCGAGCACCAGATCCTTGATGATCGCGGCCCATTCCATGACGAAGACGTGCGAGGTCGAGGTGTAGCCCTCGGCGGAGAACAGCCGCCGCGCGAAGGACCCCTCGCGGTGGACGGACATGTCCATCGCGGCATGCCCCTCCATGGAGCCGGCCAGCCCCCGCTCGGCCTGCTCACGGGCGCGCCGCAGCAGCTTGTCGCGCAGGAAGAGACGGAACAGCACGGCCAGCACGACGATCATGACCGGTCCGCCGACGAACTCGGCGACCGTGAACTGCCAGCCCATCAACAGCGCCAGAATGACGCCGAGTTCGACCACCAGGTTCGTGGAGGCGATCTCGAACGCCATCGCGGCCGTGAAGTGCGCGCCTTTGCGGAACAGCGACCGGGCCAGCGCGACCGCGGCGTACGAGCAGGAGGAGGACGCCGCACCCAGCGCGGCGGCCAGCGTCAGGGTGCGGGGACGGTCGTCGCCGAGCAGACCGACCACGGTGGAGGTGCGCACCACGGCCTGGACGACCGCGGACAGCGCGAAGCCCAGGATCAGCGCCCAGGTGATCTCCCAGGTCATGGATCCGGCGAGGGACAGGGCGTGCAGGATCGGGTGCATCGGCTGAGGTCTTCCGTGGCCTGCCGTGGCGCAAACGCCCGCTCGGCCGGTGGCGTTCCGGGGCCCCCGGCCCGGCGCACGGGCGCGTCAGACCCGCCCGTGCGCTTTCTGTGCCCGCCGCGACAGCGAGTCGATGACCACGGCGATCAGCAGCACCCCGCCCGTGATCATGAACTGCACGGCCGTCCGGATGCCCATGAGGGCCACACCGGAGGCGATCGACTGGATGACCAGGACACCGAGCAGGGCGGACCAGGTCCGGCCCCGTCCGCCGAACAGGCTGGTGCCGCCGATGACCGCGGCGGCGATGGCGTCCATCAGCAGCAGGCCGGCCCCCGACGTCTGACTGGCCGAGGTGACGCGTGACGCCAGGAACAGACCGCCGACCGCGGCCATCGTGCCGGACACCATGAAGACCGAGATGCGGACCAGGTCCACATTGAGGCCGGTGCGGCGCGCGGCCTCGACGCTGCCGCCGAGGGCGAAGATCATGCGTCCGTAGCGCGTGCGGCGCAGCACGCAGTCGAGGCCGACGAGCACGACGAGGAAGATCAGCAGCGCCAGCGGAAGCCCCAGGAACTGGTTGAGGACCACGGCCGCGGCCAGGGCGATCACCGCCAGCACTCCGGTGCGCAGCAGGATCTCGCTCAGCGGCCGGGCGGGCACCCCGGCGGCCCTGCGCCGCCGCACGTCGCGGTACGACACCAGGAAGTAGCCGGCGGTGCCGAGCACCGCCAGGCCGTATGCCGCGGCCACATTGTTGAAGTAATAGCTGGTCAGCATCGCGAGCAGGCCCTTGTCGTCGATGTTGATCGTGCCGCTGGAGCCCAGGACGTAGAGCATCAGGCCGTTCCAGCCCAGCAGACCCGCAAGGGTGACCACGAAGGCGGGCACCCCGACCTTGGCGAAGAAGAACCCCTGAACGGCCCCGATCACCGTGCCCCCGAGTACCGCGACCAGCAGCGCAAGCCCCTCCGGTACGCCATGGTTCACGGTCAGCACCGCGAAGGCGGCCGCCGCGAGGCCGCTCACCGACCCCACCGAGAGGTCGATCTCGCCGAGCAGCAGAACGAAGACCACACCGACCGCGATCATGCCGGTGCCGACGATGTCGACGGTCAGATTGGACAGGTTGCGCGGCGAGAGGAAGTTCTCGTTCAGGCTCTCGAAGATGATCCACACCACGATCAGGCCGAGAGCCACCGGCACCGAGCCGAGCTCGCCGCTGTGGTACCTCCGCCGGAGCATGTCGAGGGGGTTCTGCGCCCCGAAATCGGGCGCGAGGCGGCGCCGGTCGGCAGGGGGCACCGCCCCGCCGGTGGTGCCCTGCACGCCGGACGGCCGCTGCTTGCGCAGGGCCCAGGTCCTGCTCATGGCTGCCCCTCCCACCCGGGTGTCTTGCGGCGGGACACGGCGTTGTCCGTGGCCCCGGTGATCGAGGAGATGATCTGTTCGTGGGACGTGGTCGTCACATCGAAGAAGCCGTTATTGCGGCCGAGCCGCAGGACGGCGACCCAGTCCGCGACCGCCTTGATGTCACCCATGTTGTGGCTGATGAGGAGCACCCCCAGCCCGCGTTCGCGGAGCTGGTCGACGAGGTCGAGGACCTGGGCGGTCTGTTCGATGCCCAGGGCCGCGGTGGGTTCGTCGAGGAGCACGAGCCTGGGCTCGCCGAGCAGCGAGCGGGAGATCGCGACGGTCTGGCGCTGGCCGCCGGAGAGCGAGGCGACCGGGAGGCGTACGTCGGGCATCCGGATGGCCAGCATGTCGAGCAGGTCCAGGGTCAGGCGCTCCATCTCCACCTCGTTCAGCACACCGGCCCGGTGGATCTCGCGGCCCAGGAAGAGATTGCCGACCACGTCGAGGTTGTCGCACAGCGCGAGGTCCTGGTAGACGGTGGCGATGCCCAGGTCCTGGGCCTCGTGGGGGCGGGTGATCTGGGCGGGCCGGCCATCCCACTCGATCACGCCCTCATCGGCGGGATCGACCCCGGCGACCACCCTGATCAGCGTGGACTTGCCGGCGCCGTTGTCGCCCACGAGCGCGACGACCTGGCCGGCGCGGACCTCCAGTTCGACGTCCGCCAGGGCCTGCACGGCGCCGTACCGCTTGGAGATACCGCGCAGCGCCAGCAGGGGCGGCGCCGGTACCGGTCGTCGGAGGGCTGGGCCGGGCTCCATGGAGATACCTGCCTTACCTGGTGAGTCCCGCCTTCCGGCAGGCGGATGCGAACTTGGGGGTGCAGATCTGCTCGATCGTGTACATGCCGTCCTTGACCACGGTGTCCTTGATCCGGTGCACGGTCACGGAGACCGGGGTGAGCAGCACCGCCGGGATGCCCCGGGTGGTGGGGCTGTTGATCGTGTGCGTCGTGATGCCGTCGAGCTTCTTGCCGCGGCCCAGTGCGACGGCCATGGCGGCGGCGGTGCCGGCCTCGGGCGCGAAGGGCTTGTAGACGGTCATGTACTGAGCGCCGGTGACGATGCGCTGGATGGCGGCGAGTTCGGCGTCCTGGCCGGTGACGGGCGGCAACGGAGAGATCTTCGCGGCCTGCAGGGCGGAGATGATGCCGGCCGCCAGCCCGTCATTGGCGGAGTAGACACCGTCGATGTTCCCGGCGCCGAGAGCCGAGATGGCGGCGGACATGTTGCTGTTGGCGTTCTCCGGCCGCCACCCGGAGGTCTCGTAGGCCTTCCCGATCTTCACCTTGCCCCGGAGCACGTCGAGCGCGCCCTGTCTGAACCAGGCGGAGTTGGGATCCGTCGAATCGCCGTTCATCATGACGATCTGCGCGCCGCGTGCCTTGTCGCCGAGTGCCTGGAGAAGTGCCTCGCCCTGCAGCTCGCCGACTCTCCTGCCGTTGAAGGAGACATACGCCGAGACCGGTCCCTCCACGAGGCGGTCGTAGGCGACGACCGGGATTCCCGCCGCCCGCGCGCTCTCGACCGGCGAGCGCAGCGACTTGGAGTCGACGGCGTCCAGGATCAGCACCCGGACCCGCTTGGTGATCATCGCGTCCATCTGCTGCTGCTGGGTGGCCACATCGTGCTCCGCGCTGACGACCTCCACCGTGCATTCGGGGCAGAGCTGATGGATCTTCTTCTCGATCAGCGGCTTGTCGAAGTGGTAGAGGCGCGAGGTGTTGTCCGGGAGCAGCACACCGATCTTCAGGGCGCCGCCGGAGGCGGGCCCGCTCGGCTCGTGCACCCCGCCGGCCTTGCCGCAGGCGGCCGGCCCGGCCAGCAGGCACAGCCCGGCCAGGACGGCGGCAGCTCCCCGTAGAAGAGCACGCACCTCAGGGAACCCCCTTCCCCTCCCGCCGGCCGTCCGCGCCGGCCGGCGCCCCCGCCCCCTCGGCGTCGAGCTGTTCGTGAGGCTGCAGGGTGATCTCGCTCCACACCTGCTTGCCGCCGCTCAGCGGCACCGAGCCCCAGGACGCCGACATCGCCTCGACGAGCAGCAGCCCGCGGCCGCCGGTCGACTCCCAGTCCACGGTCGTCGGCTTGACGGGTGCGCGGGGCGAAGCATCGTTCACCGCGATCCGCAGCCGGTCCCCGGCCAGGGTCAGATCCAGCCGCACCTCCCCCTGCGTATGGGCAATGGCGTTGGTGACCAGTTCCGACACCACCAGCTGGGCCACGTCCAGCTCCTCGCTCACCTGCCAGGAGCGCAGGGTGCGGGCGGTAAAGCGGCGGGCGTGCATGACGGCGTCGGGGAGCCGCCACACCGTCCAGTGCGCCCGGGTCGGGCGGACGCGCATGCCGTCGTAGCGCAGCACCAGCACTGCCACATCGTCGTCGCGCCGCTTCGTCTCGCCGAGCAGCTGGTCGGCGAGTTGTCCGGCGTCGGCAGGGTCGGCGGCGGCAAGCAGCTCGCGCACCCGGCGGATCCCGTCGTCCAGGTGGAGCGTGGCCGATTCGGCCAGGCCGTCCGTGAGCAGGACGAGCACGGCGCCGGGGGCCAGGCCCACCTCGGTCAGCGGGAACTCCCCCTCGGCGGCCACCCCCAGCGGAGGACCGCCCTCGACCGACAGCTCCTCGGTGCTGCCGTCGGGGTACCGCAGCAATGGCGGCAGATGCCCGGCCCGGACGAACCAGGCGATGCCCTCCTCCATGTCCAGGTCCACATAGCAGCAGGTCGCGAAGAGATCGGTCTCCATGCCGAGGAGCAGCCGGTTGGCATGGGAGACCACCACGTCGGGCGGGTGCCCCTCGACCGCGTAGGCCCGGATCGCGGTGCGCATCTGGCCCATGATCGTGGCGGCGCCGGCGCTGTGGCCCTCCACATCGCCGATGACGAGCGCGATCCGTCCGTCGGACAGCGGGATGACGTCGTACCAGTCGCCGCCCACTTCGAGGCCCATCGTGGCGGGCAGATAGCGGGCGACGGCCACCCCGCCGGGCAGCGACGGCAGCTTGCGGGGCAGCAGACTGCGCTGGAGCATCGTGGCGAGCTCATGCCCGGCGTCCAGCGCGTGGGCGCGGACGAGGGCCTGGCCCACCAGACCCGCGGTCGCGGTCAGCAGGGACCGTTCCTCCGGCCCGAACGGGTGCTCCTCGTCCCAGCCGATCAGGCACACCCCGACGATCCGGCCGCCGGCCGGCAGCGGCAGGACGGCGAGGCCGCCGGGCCCGATGCCCGCCAGGTCGGGTTCGAGAGCGGCCCCCGGCGGCCACAGCGCCACATGGCCGCCCCGGACCACGCTCTCCAGCGAGGGCATCGAGTGGCACGACGCATCGGGCCACTCGGATCTCCACTCGGACCGCCACACCGCGGGCCAGGCGTCGGGCTCCGGCGGGTCGAGGACGGACACCACGAACCGGTCGGCCTCCAGCTCGGCCACCGCCACCCGGTCGGCGCCCAGCGGCATCCGCAGGGCGCCGACCACCACCCGGCTGACGTCGCGGATGGTCGTGGCGCCGGCCAGCGCGGCGGACAGCCGCTGCACGATGGAGACCTCGTCCGCACTGGGGCGCAGGTAGGAGGCGTCGGCAACCACGCCCAGCATGCGCTCCGGGGCGCCGGCGGCGTCGACCAGCACCCGGCAGCGCAGACTCAGCCAGCGGAGCTCGCCGTTGGGCCTTCGGATACGGATCGACAGCTGCTGGGCGGGGGAGGGCAGCCGGCCCGGCTCCACCATCGACATCAGCGCGGGAACGTCGTCCGGTGCGGTGCACTCCAACAGCGTCTCCACCCGCCGGTCGAAGTGCTCCGGAGCGATCCCGAACAGCTCCAGTACCTGGCCGTCCGCATCGATCCGCCCGGTGCCCAGCATCAGCGTGAAGGCGCCGCCCCGGAGGGTGTCCAGCCCCGGTCCCAGCAGCGACCGCCGCTCCGTGCGGGCCATCACCCGGGCGGCGACGGCCTCCAGCCCCGCGGACACCTGGTCGGCATGGAGTTCCAGCAGATGGCGGCGGTCGGCGTCGAAGGCGTCCGGTGCCTTGTCCATGACGACCAGGCACCCCAGCCGTTTCGCGTCCCCGCCCAGCGGCAGCACGCCCAGTGAGACATCGGACGGCAGTGCCCCGGCGCCGTCCCAGGGCTCCGCACCGGGGCTGCCCGGGGGAGCGGTGACGCCGTACTGCGCGAGCTCCGTCGGGCTCAGCCACAGGGGAAGGCCGGTGCGGAAGGCCGCCGCGACCGGGGAGTTGCCGGACAGCGGGAAGCTCGCCGGCAGTCCGTAGGGGGCACCGGTACCGCCGACCATCTCGGCCAGCTGAAGAGCGCCGCTCCCCTCGGCGGGCACATAGACCGCGGTCAGCTCAGCCCCGGTAGCCCCGAGGACCCGTGCGGTCACTTCCTGCACCGCCTCCGTATGCCGGAAGCCGTCGTCGTAAGCCACGGTCGCCGTATCCGCCCTCCGGAGCCGGAGCGTCGACCCCGCCACCGCTTCACCGGATATGTCATCATTCACGGCCTCCTCTCCATGGTGCGGCACACCGGGAGGGGGCAGCTAGTCGGAGCGGTGGTCACGGTGTGTGGCGGGCGCGTGGCGCCACGACAGCACAGCGGGCGGCGCACCGCCGAGTGCCGCCGCGCCCCGAGGGCCGCCGCGGGCGGATCGGCCGGTGAACGGCCGCCCGGAACGGAGGTACCGGAATGCTTGGCAAGGCGCCAGGGATTCAGGGCGTCAACACGGCGGCGCCCTGCACCCGGTCGGCGGCCAGATCCGTGAGTGCCTGTGGGGCACGGCTCAGCGGGTAGGGGCTGACGGTGACCCGGATGCCGATCCTCGCCGCGGTCGCCAGGAACTCCCGGCCGTCCTGCCGGGTGTTGGCGGTCACGCTGCGCAGATTCCGCTCGTTGAAAAGGTGCCGCTGGTAGTGGAGCGGAGGGATGTCGGTGAGATGGATCCCGGCCACGGCGAGCGTGCCCGCACGGTCGAGCGCCGCCAGCGCCACCGGCACCAGATCGCCCACCGGCGCGAAGAGGATCGCTGAATCCAGCGGTTCGGGAGGGCGGTCGTAGGCATCGCCGGCTGAGGACGCGCCCAGATCTAGGGCGAGTTCACGGGCCTGGGCGGACCGGGTCAGCACATGGACGGTCGCGCCTTCGGCCAGGGCGACCTGCGCGGCCAGATGTGCCGAGGCGCCGAAACCGTAGATGCCGAGCCTGCCGCCGGAGGGCAGTGCGCTGCGGCGCAGCGCGCGATACCCGATGATCCCGGCGCACAGCAGCGGTGCCAGGTGGGCGGCGTCCGCACCGTCCGGGAGCGGATAGGCGAAATCCGCGGGGACCAGAGCCGTATCGGCGAAACCGCCGTCCGCGTCCCAGCCGGTGTACCGGGAGGCCGGACAGAGATTCTCGTGGCCCGCGCGGCAGTACCGGCAGACGCCGCAGGTGCCGCGCAGCCAGGCGCCGCCGGCCCGGTCACCGGTGCGGAACGCCGTCACCGCCTCGCCGGTGGCGACCACGCGGCCGACGATCTCGTGGCCCGGGACGGTCGACGGGCGGTGCGGGGGCAGATCACCCTCCGCCAGATGCAGATCCGTACGGCACACACCGCAGGCCTCCACGCCGAGCAGCAGGTCCCCCGGGCCCGGCTCGGGGGCCGGACGGCGGACGGCGGTCAGCGGCCCGGAGGCCATGGGGCCGGGGCGCCGGACGGCCCAGCCGGAGACCGTGTCCGGGCCTGCAGTGGGGGCCATGTCCCCAGAATGGCGCCCACCGCAGAGGCGGACAAACGGGGCGTCGCCGGGGCCCGGGGCCCGGCGTCGCCGGGACACCGGCGGGTCCTGCGGCCCGGGCCCGGCGTCCGCGCCGTAGGCGTCACCGGCACGGGGCCGGAGCCGACCGGAACCAGGCGTTCACCCCCAGGGGCGGGTGTACGAAGTCCGTGCGTGCGATGACATAGCCGGATCGAGTGGTTTTGTGTTCTCTTGCGGCGTATCGCGAGTGTCCCTTCCGCTTCCAGGGGATCCCCTCCTCGAAGAAGGGTGGGAGAAGCGCATGCGCGACACCGTCGGCACCGGCCGCTTTGCGGCAACCGGTGGCTGGCGTGTGCTGCTCTGCGTCGCGCTGCTGGCGTTACTGCACACCGCACTCACCACCGGCTGCTCCCATGGCCCGGCCTCCGATGCCCACGGCTGCCCTCCGCACGCCGGCGCCCCCGCCGCGCCGGGCCCGGCCGTGCGGACCTGCGTCACGGCGGGACCGCTGCCGGCGTCCACCGGCGGCGGAAAGCATCCCGGCAGCGGCGTCCGCCGCGTGTGCGACGCCTCGGCTTGTCATCTGCGCCATCAGGTCCCCACCGGGGCCGGTGGCAAGGCGCTCGGGGACTCTCCCGTCGCGCAGTTCCTCACCGCGTCGAAGGACGCCTCTTCCGGGGCCGCCGTCACGGCCGCTGCCCCCGCATCGCCACCTCGCGTGTCCGTCCTGCGCTGCTGAGCCGGCCCGGCCGCCTCACCCACCCCACCCCGTCACGGGGCCATGGGGCGAACGCGGTCTGCCGTCATCCGTTCCGGCACTTCCACCGCAGGAGATTTGGCATGCCCCTCGATGTCTATGCCGCTCTCGGCGCGCTCGTCCGCGCGGAGGCCCGACGCACGAAGCCGGTACCCGCGCCCACCCCCGCCGACCACGCCACGACGCAGCAGCCGGCCAGCCCGGCGCCTCCGCCGACCGAACCGCCCGCCGAGCCATCGGCCGAACCGCCCGCCGAGCCGTCGGCTGAGTCGCCCGCCGAACCGCCCGCCGAACCGCCCGCCGAACCGCCCGCCGAGCCGCCGGCCGCCGTCACCGCGGTCCCGTCCTCAGCCCGCAAGGGCCTGTTCCGCAGGATGGTGCACCGGCTGATGGCGTTCTTCGGCCGGGGCCGGCCTGCTGGACCAGGGGCGGAAGGGCGACGCACGGCGCGCGCGACGGGCGCCGGCGGTCCGGAGCGTCACCGACGCCAGGACGGGCCACGCCCCGCGGAACCGCCGTCGGGGTCACCGCTCGCGTAGCGGCCGTGGAAGTGCGAGTACCGCTCCAGCGGGTCGCCGTCCATGCTCCACGGCCAGATGGTCGCCACCCCTCCCGTGGCGCGCAGCGCGGTCCCGGCCTCGGCCGTCCGGCCGGCTTTGATCAGGGCGTAGGCCAGCAGGTTGAGGTCGGCCAGGGCCGTCGCGTGCCGGAGGAACCCCGGGCCCGGCCAGTAGTGCGCGGCCTGGTCGAGAGCCCGGGCGGCGTCGGGGCGCCGCCAGATCTCGCCCGCGCCCAGAGCCGTCATGCCGCCCTCGGCGACCGCCCGCTGGTGGCTGAGGACGAGCGAGGTGAGTTCCAGACCGGCGGCGGGGGCATCGGTCGGCATCAGGGAGCGGACACCGTCGAGCAGGTCCAGCACCAGGGCGCTGGAGCCGCATTCGTCCGGCGAGAGATAGCCCAGGGCCTGCAGATGCGCCTCGCGGTTCCAGGGGTCGCGGGCCTTGATCTCGCGCCAGATGGCTGCCAGTTCCGTGGAGGGGCGCTGCTCCACGCGGAGCGTGGCCAGGTGCACCGTCCACGGGGTGGGGTCGGCGGGCAGCAGCTCGGCGGCGAGCCGGCAGGTCTCGCGGGTGGCGTCCAGGTCGACGGAGGAGCCCTGCTGCCGGGCATGGAGCAGGTCCGACCAGGCGTGGAGCAGCAGCGCGCCATGGTCCTTCGGGCTGTGCTGGCGCCAGATGCCGGGCAGTGACCGCCCCGCCGACCCGGCGAGCACCCCCAGGCGGTGGGCCTTGCGGTCCCAGTCCTCGCCGGCGTCGTTGATCGCGTCCGCCAGCAGCGCCATGACGGCGGTGTCCAGCGAACCGCGGGACCAGCAGGTCTCGACGCGTCGCCGGACCTTCCCCAGGGTCACGTCGTCGAGCTCGGGGACGAGGCGGGGAAGGCTGCCTTTGCGGCGTCTGAACGCGGGCATGGTTTTCGGCGGCCTTCCGGTCGTGGGCTCGTGGGCGGAGAGGAAAGGTGCGTGGCCAGAAGGGTAGTGGCACCGCTGCGCCGTACGGTCGGCGGGTGCGGGGCACCCGCCGACCGTACGGCACGGGGTTCGGTGGCCGTCCGGCCACCCTGTGGCTAGCGGGAAGTGACGGCTGCCTTCTCGGCGGCCCGGCTGCCGAGCCGGTCGCGGACCAGGGAAACCCCGACCACCAGCACGGCGAGGAGCACCGACAGCAGCACCTGGATCCGGCCGCCGCCCTCGCTGTCGTCGGTGAGCATGTAGACCAGCACGAACGAGATCATCGCGATCGTCGCCCAGGTCAGGTACGGGAACAGCCACATCCGGACGACCAGCTTCTCGGGGTTCTCGCGCAGGATGATCCCGCGCATCCGCAGCTGCGAGAAGCAGATGACCAGCCAGACGAAGAGCGCGACCGCGCCCGAGGAGTTCAGCAGGAACTGGAAGACGGTGTCCGGCCACAGGTAGTTGAAGCCGACCGCGATGAAGCCGAAGAGGACGGAGGCGAGGATCGCGGCCTGCGGCACGCCCCGCGAGTTCGTCCGGGCGAAGGCCTTCGGGGCGTCGCCGCGCTGGCCGAGCGAGAAGGCCATCCGGGAGGCGGTGTAGAGGCCGGAGTTGAGACAGGAGAGCACGGCCGTCAGCACGATGACGTTCATGATCTGGCCGGCGTGCGGAATGCCGATCGAGTCGAGGGCCGCGACGTAGGAGCCCTTCTTGGCGATCGAGGGGGCGTTCCACGGCAGCAGGGAGACGACCACGAGGATCGAGCCGAGGTAGAAGATGCCGACCCGCCAGATCACGCTCTTGGTGGCCTTGGTGACCGCGCGCTCCGGGTCCTCGGACTCACCGGCGGCAAGGGTGACGATCTCGCTGCCCATGAAGGAGAAGACGACCATCAGGACGCCGGTGAGAATCGCGGTCGGCCCGTGCGGAAGGAATCCGCCGTGCGAGGTGAGGTTGCTGAAGCCGGTCGCCGCGTTGTGGGAACCGGGCAGTACACCGAATATCGCCAGGCCGCCGAGGACGATGAAGGCCGCGATGGCGACGACCTTGATGCCGGCGAACCAGAACTCGAACTCACCGAACGAGGCGACCGAGGCGAGGTTGGTGGCGGTGAGGACGATCATCACGATCAGCGCCCAGGCCCACTGGGGGACGGCCGGCATCCAACCGGTGAGGATGGCCGCACCGGCGGTCGCCTCCACGGCGAGCACCACGACCCAGAAGAACCAGTACAGCCAGCCGATGGAGAAGCCCGCCCAGCGGCCCAGCGCCCGGTCCGCGTAGGCGGAGAAGGAGCCGGAGGTCGGGTTGGCGGCCGCCATCTCACCGAGCATCCGCATCACGAATACGACCAGCGCGCCGACCAGGGCGTACGACAGCAGGATGCCGGGGCCGGCGGCCGCGATGCCGGAGGCGGAGCCCACGAAGAGACCGGCACCGATGACCCCACCCACGGCGATCATGGACAGATGGCGGTTCTTGAGGCCCGACTGCAGGCCTGACTGCTGCGGGTCCTGCCCGTGCCCCGGGGGAGCGGGCGGAGCGGCCACGGGGTTGGGGGGAGATGTAGTCATCTGCGACATCCATTGAGGGTTGGAGGGGTCATGCACGTGGTGACTGCTGGGATCGCCTCGGTGGCCGGACGCAGGACAGGGCCGGGTGCCCTCAGGCGGCGATCATGGCCCTGACGTAGTACGAGGGCACGACGAGCGGGCCGTGGCCTTCGGATGCCCCGCGCGGATGGGGGAGCGCTGATCGCACCTCCGCGCTGGGGCCCCCTCCTTGTGGGAGGTGAGCCGCATCACGTCCGGATTGGGATTTGCGTAAGCGTATGTGGCGGTGCGCGGCGGCGTATTTGTGAGAGAGGACAAATTCCCCTTCGAGAGCTGTTCGTCAGGCCAATGAAGATTGGCGGAAAAGGGGCTCGCGCTCCGGGGCTATGGGTGGTGGGTGGCTCTCATCTGCCGCTCTCCCTGCCCCTGGCACCGGCCGTCGCGACGACCGCTGGTGCGGGCGGACAACACCCCCGGCGAACCCTTGGTCAGTGGGACAGATGCCTCGGACCGCGGGCGCCCTAGCGTGAGTTCGGCCCTTCCGACGGCCGACGAGCAAGGGGACTCCATGGCCACCCTTCCCTCCGCCCGACCGACCCGTACCGCCCCGCCGCACGCTGTGCCCGCCACCCCATCAGCGGGGGAAGACGGCAGCGGGTCCAGGGACGTAACGCCTGGTGAACCACGCGGTGACGCTTCCGCGGGGGAGCCGCCGGAGCACCGGGCGGGACCGGAGCGTGTGAGGTCCCGGGCCGAAGATGAGGCCGAAGAGCCCGGGACGAACCCGGCCACGAGCGCGGCGGGCCAGGCCCCCGGGACCGTGGTGATCGGGGCGACGACGCTGGCGCGCCGGGTCTGCGCCTCCCTGGAGGAGAGCGGACACCCGGTCGACCACCTCGCCGCACCGGACGACCAGGCCCTGCGCCGGGCGCTCGCCGCACGGCCGGCCGGGGTGGCCGTCCTCGTGGGTGACGACCTGTCCGCACTGCGCTATGCGCTCGCGGTACGCCATGTCTGCGACGCCGTCCGGATCGTGGTCACCGTCTTCGACCGCACCGTGGCGCAGCAGCTCCGGTTGCTGCTGCGCGACTGTGTGCCGGTCTCGCCCGCCGACCTCCTGGCGCCGACGCTGGCCGGACTGTGTGTGGACCCCGACGCCCTGGCCGTATGGGACGACGGGCAGGGTGCGGTGGCGGTCCGGCGGCCCGGGGAACACCTGGTGGAGACGGCGTGGCGGGCGAGCGCGGGCGCCCGGCGGCGCGCGCTGCTCGGGCGGCTGAGGGGGCAGCTGCAGCCGCATGACGCGGACGCCCGCCTGCTGCTCATCGGGCTGCTGGGGATCGTCGCCGTACTGGCCGCGGACTGGATGTGGCTGGTCGGCGTGTTCCACCAGCCGGCCAGCACCGCCTTCCTGGAAGCCGCCCGGGTGGTCGCAGGGGTGGGACCTGCCGCGCCGCATCCCGGCCATCCCGTGTACGAGGTGGTCTCCGCCGTGGCGATGCTGGTGACGGTGGGGTTCACCGCGCTGCTGACCGCGGGCATCGTGGACCGGCTGTTCGGCCCCCGGCTGGTCGGCGTCCTGGGGCCGCGGGTGCTGCCCCGTGCCGGTCACGTCATCGTGGTGGGGCTGGGGCAGGTGGGGCTGCGACTGTGCCAGACGCTGCGCCAGCTGGGGGTGCCCGTCATCGGTGTCGAGCGCGAGCCCACCGCCCCGAACCTGCGCCTCGCCCGGTCGATGGGGATACCCGTGGTGCTGGCGCACGGCGAGGACCGTGCGGTGCTGGCGCGGCTCGGACTGGCGCGGGCACGGGCGCTCGCCGCCGTCGGTTCCCACGAACTGGACAACATCGCCGTCGCGGTCGCCGCCCACGGTGTGGCACCGCAGGTCAGGGTGGTGCTGCGGGCCGGGGAGGACGAGGCGATCGCAGAGACCCGCTCGCTGCTGCCCCTCGGGCTCACCCGCGATATCACCAGGACCAGCGCGGCCTTCGTGGCCGCCCATCTCACGGCCTGCCCGTCCGGCGCCGCGCCCCGACGCGTCGTGGCCGATGCCGACTGCGACTACGTCGACCTGCCGGGGCGCGGTCTCGTCGGCCGGCCCGTCGCGGCCGGGGACGACTGCGGCCATGTCTCCGGCGAGGACGAACGAGTCCCGGCCCACCCCTGAGGCTGAGCCCGGATGCCCGGATGCCCGGATGCCCGGATGCCCGGATGCCCGGATGCCCGGATGCCCGGATGCCCGGATGCCCGGATGCCCGGATGCCCGGATGCCCGGCCCTCCGGACCGGACATCCGGGCTCAGCCTTCCCCGACGGGGGACCCGGCTTCGGACGGCATGCTCTGCTCGGTCCAGATGATCTTGCCGGTGGGGGTGTAGCGGGTGCCCCAGCGCCGGGTGACCTGCGCGACGATGAACAGCCCGCGCCCGCCCTCGTCGGTGGTCCGGGCGTGGCGCAGACGCGGCGAGGTGCTGTTGGCGTCGGAGACCTCGCAGATCAGGGCGTCCTGCCGGATCAGGCGCAGCGTGATCGGTCCGGTGCCGTGGCGGATGGCGTTGGTGACCAGTTCGCTGACGATCAGCTCCGTGGTGAACTGCAGATCGTCCATGCCCCACTCGGACAGCTGCCGCCCGGCGAGAGCACGGGCGCTGCCGACCACGGCCGGGTCGGTGGGCAGGTCCCAGGAGGCGACGTGGTGCGCGTCCAGGGCGTGGGTCCGGGCGAGCAGCAGCGCGGCGTCATCGGACGGCGGTCCGGTCATCAGCGCCTTGACCACATTTCCGCCGATCTCCTTCAGCGTCTGCCCGGGCACCGCGAGGGCGTTGCTCAGCCGGGACAGCCCGACGCCGATGTCCCGGTCGCAGGTCTCGATCAGTCCGTTGGTGTAGAGCGCGATCAGACTGCCCTCGGCCAGTTCCAGTTCGACGGACTCGAAGGGCAGCGTCCCGAGGCCGAGCGGCGGTCCCGCGGGCAGATCGGGGCAGTCCACGGCGCCGCCAGGGCCGACGATCAACGGTGGCAGATGGCTGGCACGTGCCATGCTGCACCGCCTGCTGACCGGGTCGTACACGGCGTACAGGCAGGTGGCCCCCATGAACGTCGAGGCCACGCTCGGGTTCCCGGCGTCCGCCGCCGGGTCGGCGCCCTGCGTCTTCACCAGGCCGATGACCAGGTCGTCCAGCCGAGCCAGCAGCTCATCGGGCGGCAGATCCAGGTTGGCCAGAGTCCGTACGGCGGTACGCAGCCGCCCCATCGTGGCCGCGGCGTTGATGCCGTGGCCGACCACATCCCCCACCACCAGGGCGACCCGCGCCCCGGACAGCGGAATCACATCGAACCAGTCGCCGCCCACGCCGCTCGGCGCGTCCGCGGGGAAGTACCACGACGCCACCTCCAGGGCGGATCCGCCGGTCAGTTCGTGCGGCAGCAGGTTCTGCTGCATCACCCGGGCCGCGGCGCGCTCGCGGGTGAAGCGGCGCGCATTGTCGACGCACACCGCCGCCCGGGCCACCAGCTCCTCGGCGAGCCGGACGTCGTCAGCCACGAAGGGCCCCAGCCGGCGGGAGCGGAAGAACGTCGCCGCGCCCAGGGTGATGCCCCGGGCCCTGACCGGCGCCACCATCACCGAGCGGAAACCGAAGGCGCGGATCACGTCGGCCCGGACCGGGTCCTCGGTGACCCAGGAGCTGGTGGCGAAGTCCAGTACCGGCTCCACGAGGGATTCGCCCTTGAGCAGGCAGCGGGCGATGGGCGACGAGGGGGAGCGCCGGACGGCCTCCCCCACGGCCGGCCCGGCCTCCGGGCATCCCTCGTGCACCGACTGCTGGCCGGAGCGGCGCATGGTGGGGGTGTTGCCGACCGGCCCGGGAACCGGCTCGGCGCCCCGCAGGACCGAATCCAGCAGGTCGACGGCGACGAAGTCGGCGAGCGCCGGCACGGCGACATCGGCCAGTTCCTGTGCGGTCCGGGTGACATCCAGCGTGCTGCCGATCCGCACACTGGCGTCGTTCAGCAGCGCCAGGCGTTCCTGCGCCCGCCAGCGTTCGGTGACGTCGATGACCATGTACCACAGGCCGATGCGCCGGCCCTGGGGATCCTCCAGCCCGAAGAACGACGCCGAGTAGGCGCGCTCCTGGTTGGGGTCCGCGTAAGTGGGGCTGCGGAATTCATAGTCCATCACCGGCGCCCCGGTCTTCAGGACCCGCCGCATCCGCTCCTCGAACGCCTCGGCCTCCAGCTTCGGCAACACCTCCGCCACCCGTTTTCCCAGCCGCCGGTCGAGCGGGATCAGGCGCTCCAGTACCTCGTTGACCCAGACGTACCGCAGACCGGTGTCCAGCACCGCCATGCCGACCGGTGCATGCGCCAGGAACGGTTCGAGCATCAGCTGGTTCACGCCGCCGCCCGGCATCCGCCACTCCTCCAGTGCGAGGACGGACCACCGTTCCTGGCCGATGCGATCGAGAAGCGGCGTGACCTGCACCGCCAGCTGCAGATCCCGGCCGTCCCGGTGACGGGCCGCGACCGACCCGCCCCAGCCGTCCCCCGAACGGCACCACCGGGCCACGGCGGCCACCCGCGCCTCGTCGCCGGGTATCGCCAGCAGCTCCGCCGCGGGACGGTGCAGGATCTCCTCGGCGGGATAGCCGAGCAGCCGCTCCGCCGCCCGGGTCCACGCGATGACCCGCCCCTGTCCGTCCAGTTCGGCCGTGGCCGCCTTCGCCATGTCCCACGCGCGGCCCGACCCGCCCGGCACGGCATTCTCCGAGGTCATCATCGCCAGCCTGTCAGCTCAATGGAGCAATATCGCTTCAATGGAGCAATATCGCCCAGTTTAGGAGAATTGTGGACTAACGGCGGTACGTGCGATCCGGGGGCGGGCGGGGCGCCGACCTCGCAGGCGGTGAGAGCGGCGAGCGGGCACAGCGCGGCCCGGCGGGGAGGGGGACGGGCCGACCGCGGCTCGGCAGTCCTGCTCGCGCTCAGGGGGCGGGCGGCAGCCGCAGCTGCAGCATCGCCAGCAGTCGCTGATCCGGACGGCTGAGGTCGAGGCCGGTCAGATCCTCGGCGCGGCGGATCCGGTAGCGCAACGTGTTGGGGTGCACATGCAGCTCGGTGGCGGCGGCCCGTACGTCGCCGAAGGCGTTCAGATAGGCGAGGACCGACTCGGCCAACTGCCCCTGGCTCCGGCTGTCGTGAGTGACCAGGGCGGTCAGCCGGGGGTCGCGCATCTCCGGGTGCGCGGAGAGCAGCGTCAGCACCTCGCTGACCAGTACCTCGGCCTGGATGTCGGGCAGCGCGGCGACCGTGGTGGCGACGCCGGCGCTCACCATCGCGTCGAGGATCCGGTCCGCCTCCCGCCGTGATTCGGGAACCTCCCCGAGCCCCGGCACGATGCAGCCGACGGAACCGCGCAACGTCATGCCCAGATGCCGGCGCGCGGCCTCGGTGATCGCCTGCCCCCAGCCGCGCAGCGTGCCGGTGTCGATGCTGCGGGGCAGCTGCGGCAGCAGCACATAGATCCGCGCATCGACCTGGGTGACCAGGGCGCTGCGGTGCCGGGCCGCGGTGTGCACCGAGATCAGGTTGCTGACCTCGGAACGGGTCAGCTCCGGCGGGGTGGCCTCGGCGGATCCGTACGAGAAGCCCAGGACGGCGGCCGGGCGGGCCGCGTCCAGCGCCAGGTGGCTCGCCAGCGGCTGCGCCCCGGTACTGCCCTCCAGCAGGCCGGCAGCCAGCGTCCGGGTCAGCGTCAGGTCCGCGGAGAGCTCCCGGCGGCGGCGTACGAGGTGGAGCGCGGCGACCCGGGCCGCCCCCAGCAACGCCTGGTCCGAGTGCTCGGTCAGCGGCACCGAGCCCTCCTGCACCCAGATGGTGCCCAGCTGCCGCTCCCCGGACCGGATCGCCACCGCGAGGCGCCGGCGGATCCCCAGTTCGGGGTGGCTGTCGATACAGATCACCTCGTCGGAGGCGCGCAGCCGCTGGAACACGCCCCACTTCCGCAGCCGCGCCAGATACGCCTCCGGGCCCTGCCAGCCCAGGATGGACAGCCGCCGCAGGTCGTCGACCTCGTCGGAATCGGTGGAGCGGGAGTAGGCCAGCACGCGGTTGGCGGTGTCCTCGATGCTGACGATGCCGCCGGTGAGGACGGCGGTGGTCTGGGCGAGCGAGAAGAGGTCGCCTTCCTCGGGACCCTCGCCGGGGCGTCCCTGCGGCACACTCTCCAACGCCGCGCGGGCCAGCGCGTCCACCTGCTCCCAGCGCGCCTCACTCCGGACGGACAGCAGCGCGATGCCCGCCTCGACGGCGGTCGCGCTGAGCGCCGCGGCCTGTCCGGGGGTGTCCAGCTTGACCGCGACGGCGGCGGCACCGTCACGCCCGCCGGCCCGCAGCGCGGGAAATGCGGCGCGGCCGCGGGCGCCTATGGCGAGCACCAGCTCACCGGGGTGGGTGATCGGCGGATCCTCGGGGTCCAGCAGCGCGACGCTGCGGATTTCGACGTCCAGCCCGGCGGGCGCGGCCTGCAACTCCACCAGGGGCTCACCCAGCGACATCAGCAGTTGGCGCAGGCTGATCCCGGTCGGGGGTGGCGATGCCGCCGCGGCTGGTTCCATGGCCGGCGCCTCTGCTGGATCCAGGTGGCCTGGGCTCGTGGGGCTGCTGGCCATCTTGCAGGCACTTCCGATCACGTCACATCAGCATTCGGCCGGCCCCGAGGTGAGCCACCACCGCACGTATGAGCTACGTCAACAGTACTGATGCTATCCGCCGGGGCCATGGGTGCCATGGGTGCCATGGGTGCCATGGGTGCCACGGGTGCCCTCGGGGTCACCGGAGCCCCGGCCGCTTGCCCCCTGAGCCCCCGGCCCACCGCCCCGGCCCCCGGCCCCCGGCACTGCGGGTGTGGGGCCGGGTGGCCTGAGGTGAACCGGCAGGGGGCGTCCACTGCTCGTCAGCCCCGCCCCTCATCCCTCGTCAGGGCGTACGGCCCGGCCGGGCGCCGAGCGGCGACTCCTTTCTGAAGGCCCACGTCATCTTCGGCTCCATGACGAAGCGCAGGGCGCGCTGGACCGGTGGGGTGCACAGCAGCGTCACGATCACCGCGGCGAGGAGCGTGATGGCGATGGCGCCCCACGGGGTGTGGACCCAGTCGGCGTCGTACCAGTCCCACCAGCGGGAGGCCTTGGCCAGGAAGCCGTGCAGCAGGTAGCCGTACAGCGTGCCGGCGCCCAGTACGGTGCACCACGTCCGGCGGCCGGGCACCCAGGCCAGGAAGCAGGCCGTGAGGACCAATGAGCAGCCGAACATGGCCAGTTGCATCAGGACCCCGCACCACCACGGCACCCCCAGATGCTGTGCGCTGTCGGTGTGGTAGAACCATGCGTCGTTCATGCGCGGCACGGCCCAGTAGGCGAAGGCCAGCCCGGCCACGAGGACGGGCACCGCGGCCAGCCGCATCGCCCGGCGGCGCACGAGCTGGAAGTGTTCCGGTTTCAGGCACATGCCCAGGACGAAGAACGGCAGGAACTGCAGGACCCGCTGCAGGTCCAGGCCGCTGCCGAGATCCGGGGAAACCGAGGCCGCCAGGGCGATCGCCAGGGCCAGGGGCACCGGCCACCGGACGATCCGCCACAGCGGGGCGGTGAGCCGCCAGAGGAACAGGGCGACCAGGAACCAGGTGAGGAACCACGGGTCCGTCAGGTCGACCGAGAAGTCCGGCAGGTCACCGGCCCAGTACCGGAACACCGCGTAGGCCGTCTGGAAGACGATGTACGGGACGGCGACGCCGGTGACCAGCCGCTCCAGCTGGTTCCGCCGCATATCGAAACTGCGGGAGAAGTACCCGGATATGACGGTGAATGCGGGCATGTGGAACGCGTAGACGAAGATGTAGAGCGCGGCCGCACTCCGGCTGCCGGCGTACAGCGGTTCCCAGGCGTGGCCCAGTGCCACCAGCACGATCGCCAGGTACTTGGCGTTGTCGAAGAACGCGTCGCGGTGCTTCGCCGGGGGCGGCGGCGCCGACTCGCCCTGGGTGCCGCCCGGGGCGCGGGCAAGGGATCGGGCGGGAGAGCGAGTGGGGACAGCGGCCCGCTCGGCGGAGGACGGCTGATCGTCGTCCTGCAAGGCGGAGGCGGTGGCGGAGGAGGAGTGGGAGAGCGGGGTCACGACACGGCCTCCCAGCGGTCGGTCGGCCGCCGGGCCCTTCTCGCCGTGGTGGTGGGGGTGCTCACTGTGACGATCGTGGTAAGCGGCATCCTGGCTCCTCATGTGTGCTGGTGCGGGACGAGTGGAGGACCCTACCGGGGCTGGGTGGCGCTCCTGGTGTGAGCCGGCGGGAGCCGGTGGCCCACAATGCTGTGGGAACCTTCGCCTCCCGGAGCGTCCGCGGGCCGGGAGGTGTGCCCGCAGGGGCGACGGTGTGCCTGCGCCTGCGCCTCGGCCATGGGACGGGCCCCCTCCTGGTCGTCTACAGTGTTGTAGACCATCTGGCACTCTAGACACCGGGGCGCGCGCGACGCATCCCGACCCATCACGGGAGGGGCTGACGACATGGCGCGGTGCCCGGGTGCCCGCCCTTCTGTACGTCGCCGGTCATGGGCACCGTTCATCCGTACCGAATCCCGGCCGCCATCTGCCACCCGGGCCCGTCACCATGGCCGTTGCTCTCCTGCTCCCGTTACCGCCGGCTCCGCTCGCACAGGCTCGGTTCCCGCCGGCCCTGCTCGCGCAGGCTCGGTTCCCGCCGGCCCTGCTCGCACAGGCTCGGTTCCCGCCGGCTCTGTCCGTGCCGACCCCGCTCGCACCGGCCCTGTTCGCACCGGCCGCGCTCGCACCGGTCCCGTTCGCACCGGTCCCGTTCTCCGACCGTACGCACCGCCTCACCCGCCCGCCGGGCCGCTGCCGCGCCGGCCCGCCGCGCCCTTCGCTTCGGCCCGACGGCACGACCACCAGTACAGTCGCCTCACCGGCCGGTGCACCGCGGCATACGTGTGTCCCGGTGATGCCGGTTCGGCCGGGGCGACCCGCCCCGGCCGAACCGGGAGCACCGACGAGGGTGCCGGTGCTCCCTCGTCCCCGCTGCGCCCCCGGCCGCGGGACCCCACGCCCACCGCACCGCGGCGCACCCGCGCCGGACGTCCACCCCATCCCCAGAAATGGATCCCATGAGCGCGATCAGCATCGGCCAAGCCGTCGTCCTCGGAGCCGTCGAGGGGGTGACGGAATTCCTTCCGGTCTCCTCCACCGGCCACCTCAAGATCGCCGAAGGCCTGATGGGCATCCCCGTCAACGACAAGACCGTCGTCGCCTTCTCCGCGGTCATCCAGGTCGGCGCGATCGCCGCGGCGCTCGTCTACTTCTTCAAGGACATCGTGCGCATCGTGGGTGCGTGGTTCCGCGGGCTGCGCAATCGCGAGGAGCGCTACCACCACGACTACAAGTTCGCCTGGTGGGTGATCTACGCCACCATCCCCATCGTCGTCGTCGGCCTGGCGGCCAAGCCCCTGATCGAAGGTCCGCTCGCCTCCCTGTGGGTGGTGGCCGGGTCGCTGATCATCGGTAGCGGGGTGATGTGGGCGGCGGACCAGATGGGCCGGCACAAGCGCGGTGAGGACGACACCTCGTTCAAGGACGCCATGTGGGTCGGCTGCTCCCAGATCCTCGCCCTCCTCTTCCCGGGCTTCTCCCGCTCCGGCGCGACGATGTCCACCGCCCTCATCCTCGACCTGGAGCGCGTCGCGGCCACCCGCCTCTCCTTCTTCCTCGGCATCCCGGCCCTCACCGGAGCCGGCATCTACGAGCTGAAGGACGCCATCGGCACCGGCGCCGCCGTCGCGCCACTGGCCATCGGCACCGTCGTCTCCTTCGCCGTTGCCTATGCCTCCATCTCCTGGCTGCTGAAGTTCGTGGCCAAGCACTCCTTCAACTCCTTCGTGATCTACCGGATCCTCGTCGGCGCGCTCCTCTTCGGCCTGCTGGGCATGGGCGTCCTTTCCTGACGACCGCCGGCTCTGACGACCGCCGGCTCTGACGACCGCCGGCTCTGACGACCGCCGGCTCTGACGACCGCCGGCTCTGACGACCGCCGCGGTCCCGTCGCGGTCCCGTCGCGGTCCCGCCGCGGCTCCGATGCCCGACGAGCCGCCGGGGAGCCTCGGCCGCACGGAGGACCGGCACCGCGGCCGCGGCGGGCCGTGCGGCCGCACGGCGCCGGCCCGGCAGATCATGGCCGGGGCGCGCAGCGGGCGGGCCGCGGCGCTCTGGAGGTGCCTTGTCGAACGAGGATGACCCGGACCGGAACCGGGACCGGGACGCCGCCGGCCACGCGGACCTGACGGCCCGTCTGCGCACGGTGGAAGAAGCCGCCGAACGCATCGGCACCACCCTGGACGAGCAGACCACCTGCGCCGAGTTGTCCCGGATCCTGTGCCGGCACCTGTGCGACGCCGCCGCGGTGGACCTGCTCGACGAGGAAGGCACCGGCGCGCGGTCCCGCTCCCCGGCAGCGCTGCGCCGCGTGGCGACGGCAGGCCTGGTCAAGGTGCTGGAAGCGCGGCTCCCTGACGAGGACCCGGAGCGGCCTGACGGGGGGGCACTCCCCATGCGTGCGCTGGCCGAGGGGCGTCCCGTCACCGCGACGGCAACCCTGCCCGGCGGCCGCTCGGCCGGGGCGCTCTCGGCGCCGCTCCGCGCGGACGGCCGCCGCTACGGCGCACTGCTGGCCCTGCGCGCAGGCGGCAGTTTCACGGCGGACGAGACCGACACGGTGCACTTCCTGGCACGTCTCACAGCCGGGCGGCTCGCGCACGCCCGCCGCTATGCCGCGGTGCAGCGCACGGCGATGGACCTCCAGCGGGCGCTCCTCGCGGAGCCGGGCAAGCCGCATCCCAACCTCGAACTCGCCACCCGCTATCTGCCCTCCGGCAGCAGCGCCCTGGTCGGCGGCGACTGGTTCGAGACGGTACGGCTCCACTACGGACGCACCCTGCTCGTCATGGGCGACGTCATGGGACACGGACTCGATGCGGCCGTCGACATGAACGCCTACCGCTCCCACCTGCGCTATGTCGCCTCGACCGATCTGCCGCCCCATCGCGTCCTGCGTCAGCTCGACACCGCCGTGGCCGGGGACGAGGCCCGCCGTCCGGCGACCTGTCTGCTGGCCCGGGTCGATCCGGCGCGCGGCATCGCCGCGTTCGCCAGCGCGGGCCATCTGCCTCCGGCGGTGTTCAGCCGCGAGGGCGTGGCCGGCCTCGTCGAGGTGCCCGTCGGCCCGCCTCTGGGTACCGGGGCAGGGGGCTACGAACTCGTCACCCGCACCCTCACGTCCGAGGAGACGCTGCTGATGTTCACCGATGGTCTCGTCGAGCGGCGCGGCGAGGACATCGACGTCTCGCTCTCCCGGCTGGCCCGGATACGGCTGCCCGCCGGAGCGGGGGTGACGCAGGTGCTCGACGAGGTCCTGCTCCGCCTCGACGGCCTGCATGCCGAGGACGATGTCGCCGTCCTCGCCGCGCGGCTGCGCCACCACCCCGGGACGGGGGCCGCCGCGCCGGTGGAGCTCTGACGCCGCACACCTGACGCCGCACACCTGACGCCGGCCCCCTGACACCGTCACCCCTTTCCTTCCCGACGTATCCCAAAGCCGGTTGAACGCCCCCGGGATGCTGTCCGTACAAAGGGGTGTGCCGCGGGATTTCCCCGATTCCCGGCCCGGCCCGGCCTTCTTGTGGACCCGGGCCCCGCGGCCGCTCCGCCGGTGTTTCCCCTGGCACCGCGGAGCGGCCGCCTTCACCGCCGCGCGGTCCGGGCCCGGACCGGTCCGGCGACCGGCCCACCGGCCCACCGCCACCATCGACGTCCTCGTGACGGGACCTCAGGTACCACCCGGCCTCCACTGCCTCCCCCTGGGGTGTGTGTCCAGGTCAACGGCACACTCGGTACGATTCCTGCCGCTGCCGGCCTGCGCCGACCAAGGCCGGTCCATGCCGACGTCTTACGGGGGTTTCTTCCACATGTTCGGAATCGTCAGGCCCTGCACCCATCGCCTGTCACAAGGACTCAAGGCGGAGTGGATGGCCCATCTGTGCGGCCTCTGTCTCGCGCTGCGCGGCGACCACGGGCAGTTCGCCCGGGTCGTCACGAACTACGACGGGCTGATCATCTCCGTGCTGACGGACGCTCAGTCCGGTCCCGTGCAGACCCGCCGCCGTACCGCGGGGCCCTGCCCGCTGCGGGGTATGCGTACCGCATCGGTGGCGCAGGGGGAGGGTGCGCGCCTCGCGGCATCCGTGTCCCTCGTGCTCGCCTCGGCGAAGATACGCGACCATGTCGCCGACGGGAACGGAGCGTTGCGCCGCCGGCCGGTGGCCGCCGCCGCGCGCAGGGTCGCCGCGGGATGGGACCGGGCCGGGGCGCGCACCGGCGCCACCCTCGGCTTCGACACCGCCGTACTCGTCGACGCGGTCGACCGGCAGCTGGGCATCGAGGAGCTGGCCGGGCCCGGGACGCCACTGACGTTCATCACCGAGCCGACCGAGACGGCGACCGCCGCGGCCTTCGCCCACACCGCGGTGCTCGCGGGCCGGCCGGGCAACGCCGGGCCGCTGGCCGAGGCCGGCCGGTTCTTCGGGCGGCTGGCCCATCTCCTCGACGCCGTGGAGGACCGTGCGGCGGACGCCGCCGAGGGCGCCTGGAACCCGCTCGCCGCCACGGGCGCCACCCTCGCACAGGCCCGCCGGTTGTGTGACGACGCGCTGCACGGCATCCGTCTCGCACTGCGCGACGTGGAGTTCGCCGACCCCGCCCTGGTGCATGTGCTGCTGGTCCACGAACTGCGCCGCTCGGTGGACCGCGCCTTCGGCACGGCCACCTGCTCCCACCAGGGGCACAGCGCGCCGGGGCCGTACGACGGCCAGGGCGGCAACCCGTACCGAAACGGCGGGTCTTCCCCGTACGGGCAGCCTCCCCGGTACGGCCAGTCACCGGCCGGCGGCGGCCCGTACGCCCATGGACAGCAGCAGCTGAACGGACCTCAGAACCCTTACGGCGGAGGTCCGGCGGGTCCCGGCGGTCCGACCGGCGGCCACGGCGGCCACGGCGGGGGCGAGGGCGGGATGCCGCACGTCCCGCAGCAGCCGAAGAAGCCGCGCGGCTTCCTCGCCGGCTGTGCGGTCGCCATCGGACTGTGCTGCACCTGCAAGCTCTGCTGCGCGGAGGAGTACGAAGGACCGTGGTCGCGCAAGAAGCGCGAGGGGTGCTGCCAGAACTGCGATTGCTGTGACGGCTGCAGTTGCTGTGAGTGCTGTGAGTGCTGCGAATGCTGTGAATGTCTCAGCTGCGGCAGCTGCTGAACCCTGACGGTTCCGGATACCCGCCGGGGGCGGGCCACGGCTCGTGCCATGGCCGCCCCCGGGCCGGTCAGGCGCCCGGTGGCACCCGCGACGGGCGTCCCGAGCCCCCGGTGAAGCGGTAGCCGGCGATGCCACCCAGGGCAGCGAGCAGTCCGCCCGCCGCGGTCCAGATCCAGCGGTCGGACCACCCGCCGGACGACCAGCCGCCGTCCGGCTCGCCCAGGGCGGCGGGCTTCCCCGGCGCGGTGCTCTCCTGGGCCTGCGGTGTGGCGGTGGAGGCGCCGGGCACCAGGGGAGCGGCGAGCGTGCCGTCCACGTCGTGGGCGCCGCCCGTGTCGTCGAGGGCGGCGTCGACCTCGGCGTGCACCGGCAGACCGAGGTCGTCCTTGGGCAGGTCGACCACTGTCAGGCGTACGTAATAGCTGCCCGGCAGGGGATCGTTCGCCCACGGTTCGGTCCAGGCGCGGACCGTGCGCAGCGTGCAGGACAGCTCGACGGAACCCGCGTCCCGCGCCGCCGCCCTGGTTCGGGCGCCGTACTGGCACGCCTGGCGGCGGCGCAGCCCGTCATAGACATCGAGCTGCCAGGTGGCCGTGCCGTGCCGGGCGCTCTGCGGGAGGGTCACCTTGGCCTTGACGGTGGCGCGCTGCCCGGCGTCCACGGGCAGTACCCAGTAGAGGTAATCGCCTGTGGACGCATCGGCCGTGGCCCGCTGGTCCGGTGTGATGGCGGTCGCCGTACGGAACGAGGTACCGGCCTCGGTCGGGGCCGGCGCCTCCCCGTCCGTGCTGGTGCTCGGGCTGGGGGAGGGGCTGTCGGCGAAGGCCGTTCCCGCTGTGCCGAAGAGGGCGGCACCCGCCAGCACAGCGGTCGTCAGGGTGCGTAGGGTGCGCATCAGTTGGTCCTCCAGACGGTCACGCGCCAACGGGAGATCCAGCCCCACAGCAGGCCGGCGATCAGCCCCGTGAGAGCCAGCGAGACCAGCAGCCACCAGCCGTGTCCGAGACCGAAGAAGGCCGCGTCGGAGGCGTCATCGGGCCCGTCCACCAGGTCCACGGTCAGCTCGACGGGCAGGCCGGGGTCGGTCTTGACCGAGGCGGGCGCCGAGAAGGAGTTGCTGACCTGCAGACAGACGGTCTCCGCCGCGGATTCGTCGTCATCCGAGGAGGCGAGCGGCGCCTTCGGGTAGCGCAGCCCGGAGGAGATCACATCGGTACGGCCGTCGCCGGCCTCCGCGCCGCGGACGATCTCCCTGCCGTGCACCGTGGAGGCCCGCAGCAGGACTCCGTAGTCGTTGTTGACCGCACGGTCGGCGGCGATGCTCACCGAGGCCCGCAGCTCCTGGCCGGGCCGCACGTCCACCCGGTACCAGCGGTGCTCGGCGAACTTCTCACGGTCGGTGTAGAGGCCGGGCTTGAGCTGCGGGGCGCCGGTGCACTGCCGGCCCCCCTCGGTCGCCACCGGGGTGACCACCGGACGGGCGGCGCGGTCCACCAACTGGTGCACCCGGTCCCGCAGTTCCTTGGTGTGCTGTACCGAGGTGTAGGTGCCGCCGGTCGCCTCGGCGATACAGCTCAGCTGGTTGCGGGTCTTGGCGTCCGGCAGCAGACCGAGGGTGTCGACGGTGAGATGGATGCCCTTGGCGGCGATGTCCCGCGCCACCTGGCAGGGGTCGAGCGGGGCGCAGGTGTCCTCGCCGTCCGTGATGAGGACGATCCGGCGGGAGGCGTCGCCGCCCTTGAGGTCGTCGGCCGCGCCCAGCAGAGCCGGCCCGATGGGCGTCCAGCCGGTGGGGCTGAGTGTCGCCACCGCGGTCTTCGCCTCGGTCCGGTTCAGCGGTCCGACCGGGTAGAGCTGCCGGGTGTCCTTGCAGCCGACTTTCCGGTCCTCGCCGTGGTAGTTGGCGCCGAGGGTGCGTATACCGAGCTGGACCTCGTCCGGTACGGCGTCCAGCACCTCGTTGAACGCCTGCTTCGCGGCGGCCATCCGGCTCTGGCCGTCGATGTCACGTGCCCGCATCGAGCCGCTGACATCGAGCGTCAACTCGACTTTGGGGGAAGGCTTGGCGTCCGGTTCATCGGCGCCGGCAGGTGTGGGGGCGAGCGCGAGGGTCATCGCGGCCAGCAGGCCGCACACCCCGGCCGCCAGCCGTTTTCTTGTGATCATCGCCGGATCGTATGGAGAAAGTCCCCGCATTCCAAAAATGACCCCTCAAATGCGGTGCGGGCAAGGGGCGGTGGGGTGGTGGCCGGCCGCGCGGACCGCCGTCCGATCTCCGTACGGCGGCGGGGGGAGGGGCGTACGGAGCGCCGCCCGGTGCCGTGGTCAGGCCAGCGCGACGGCCATCCGCCGTACGGCCTCGGTCAGCAGCTCGGGCGAGGTCGCCAGGTTGAGCCGGACGTGACCGGCGCCGCCGGTGCCGAAGCCGGCACCGGGGCTGAGCGCGACCCTGCCGCGGGCGAGGAAGACCGCGGCGGGATCGTCGCCGAGGCCGAGCGGGCGGCAGTCGAGCCAGGCGAGATAAGTTCCGGCGGCGGGGCGGTAGCGGACCGCGGGAAGCTGTTCGGCCAGCAGGCCGTCGAGCAGCCGGCGGTTGTCGTCGAGGCCGCGGAGCACCGCGTCGAGCCAGTCGCCGCCGTCCCGCAGGGCGGCCGTGTGGGCGATGATGCCGAGGTGGCTGGGGCCGTGGCTGACCTCTTCCGGGAT
Source organism: Streptomyces sp. NPDC048516 (assembly GCF_043199875.1). Classification (NCBI taxonomy): domain Bacteria; kingdom Bacillati; phylum Actinomycetota; class Actinomycetes; order Kitasatosporales; family Streptomycetaceae; genus Streptomyces; species Streptomyces sp. NPDC048516. The sequence continues at coordinate 245,661 of NZ_JBICWS010000009.1, forward strand.
GCGGGCCAGATCGTCGGCAGCGGCGGGCCCGGCCAGGGCGAGCGCGGCCTTGAGACCGGCCAGGTTCCAGGCCTTGGACGCCGACATCAGCGACAGACCGCTCTCCGCCCCGGGCACGCTCAGGTAGGGCACGAACCCGGCGTCCGGGGAAACCACCGGGGCATGGATCTCGTCGGCGACGACCCGTACGCCGTACCTGCCGGCGAGCGCGGCGACCGCGGACAGTTCCCCGGCGCCGTGCACCGTGCCGGTGGGATTGTGCGGGCTGCACAGCAGGTACGCGGCGCGACCCCCTTCCGCGACGGCGTGCCGGAACGCTCCCTCCAGCGCGGCGAAATCGATCCGCAGGTCCGCACCCAGCGGCGCTTCCACCACGCGCCGGTCCATATGCGTCACGAACTGGTAGAACGGCGGATAGACGGGGCAGTTGACGACCACCGGGTCTCCCGGCCCGGTGAGCAGCTTCAGCACCTCGACGATGCCCAGCATCACATCGGGCACGATCGCCGTACGCTCCACCACGAGCCCGTCCCAGCCCCATCGCCTCCGCGCGAAGCCGGCCAGCGCCCGGGCGTACGCCGTGCCCGCCGGGTAGCCGGTGTCGCCGAGCGCGACCGCATCCGTGATCGCCGCGGCGACCGGTTCCGCCAGCGGCACATCCATCTCCGCCACCCACAGCGGCAGCACATCGTCCGGATAGGTACGCCACTTCATGCTCGTACGCCGCCGCAGTGCGTCGAGGGAGAGCCGGCGCAGCGGGTTGGGGTCGGCGGGGGTGGCATGCGGCACGGGATCCATGGAGCCAAAATAGGCACGTTGCCCGGCGGAGGGCAGGGGGCGAGCACTCGCCGGCCTCGACCGGGGGCGTGGACGCCGGGCCAGGACCCGCGCCGGCCGGCCGGCGCAAAGGCTCGGCGTCAGGTGGCGGTGAGCACCAAAGCGGCCTGGTCATCGGGGGTGGAACGGCCCGCGAAGGCGGTCACGGCGGCATGGACGGCCTCGATGAGACCGGCGGCGCCGGACGTCGTGGCGGGAAGGGCGATAAGGGCATCGGCCAGACGCTGTTCGTCGAAGAACTCGCCGGTGGTGGAGCGGGCCTCGGTGATGCCGTCGGTGACCAGCACCAGGCTGTCGCCCGGCGCGAGGTCGAGCCGGCAGGGAGCGCCATGGAATTCCGGGCTGATCCCCAGCAGCAGGCCCGACTGGACCAGGTGCTCGACCGTGCCGTCGGTGCGTCGCACGAGCGGCGGCACATGACCGGCCCGGATCAGCTCCAGTGCGAGGTGCGACGGGGCGTGCCGCAGTTCGCCGTAGACGAGGGAGACGAAGTGGTCCGCGTCGAGCGGGCTCCCGGTCAGCGCGTCGTTGATGGCGGCGACCACGTCCGCCGGATCGTGCAGCAGACGCGCGGCGGCCCGTGCGGTGTGACGGACCATGCCGGTAATGGTGGCGGCCAGTGCGCCGCGCCCGCACACATCGCCGATCATGAACGCCCAGCGGTCGTCGGGGAGCGGGAAGACGTCGTAGAAATCGCCGCCGACCTCGATCCCCTCCTCGGCGGGATGGTAGGACGCCGCCAGATCGGTGCCCGGAACGCGGGGGAGCTCCGGGGGCAGCAGCCCGGCCTGCAGATCGCGGGCCAGCTGGACGCGGTCGCTGAACTGGTGGGCGTTGTCGGCACTGGAAGCGGCCCGGCGCGCCAGCTCCTTGGCAAGGGATATGACATGGCCGTCCAGGGGCCGGCCGGTGGCCAGCAGGGTCAGTACGCCGAAGGTGCGGCCGCGGACGCTCAGCGGGACACAGAGGTAACCGGTGACGCCGGGCAGTACGGGGCGGCTGCCGGGGACGTCGGCGTGGTCCGTCTCCGTGGTGCCCGAGGCCAGCACCCGGACCACCGCCCGCTCGACCTGCTCGCGCAGGGCGGGGGAGGCGAAGAGGTCTTCCTCGGCAGGGGTGGCGGCGGCCACGGCGATCTGCCGGGGCCGGCCGTGCTCGCGCACATGAACGCTGCACAGCGGCGCCAAGGTCGGCACGACCAGCCGGGCCAAGCACTGCAGGCAGTCGGAGAAGTGCGGCTCGCGGGTGATGGCCGTGCTGGCCTCCAGGACGAAGGCCAGGTCCTCCCGGGCCTCCTTCTCCCGTTCCTGGGCCGCACGGCTCGCCTCCACGGCCTGGTGGCGTTCGATGGCGAGCGCGGCGATACGGGCGAACGCGGCGCTGAGGGCCAGGTCCTTCTCCTCGGGGGCCTTGGGGGCCCGGTGGTACATGGCGAAGGTGCCCAGCAGCCGGTCGTCCGTGCCGATGATCGGGGTGGACCAGCACGCCGCGACCCCGGCCCGCGCCGCCACCTCGCGATAGCCCTCCCACCGGTGATCGGTGGTGATATCGGTGACGATCACCGGCACCCGCAGGTGCGCGGCCGTGCCGCACGAGCCCACGTTCGCGCCGATGGCGATCCCGTCGATCGCCTCGTTGTAGAAGGCCGGCAGGCCCGGACCCGTGCCGTGCCGCAGATGCCGGCCGTCGGAATCGGCCAGCAGCACCGAGGCGATCAATTCCGGCGACAACTCCTCGATCGCCCGGGCCATGCCGGTCAGGATGTCGCCCAGCGGAGCGTCGCGCGCGATCTGCTCCAGCAGGATGCGCTGTTCGGCCGCGAGGAGCTGTGCGTGGTGGTGCACGGTGGTCTCCACCGCGATCGCCACCACCCCGTCGACCTCGCCCGTCGCGTCCCGGCGCGGCTCGTAGGTGACGTCGAAGAATCCCTCCCGCTCCTTGCCCGGCGCACCGAGCATCAGCCGCGCGCCGCGGGCGCGGAGTGCGGTGCCCGTGCGGTAGACCACATCGAGCCGGTCGAGGACGCCCTGCGGCGCCAGCTCAGGAATCAGCTCGCCGATCGGCAGGCCGGTATGCGTACGGTCGCCGCCGAACGCCTCGAAGAACGCCGGATTCGCCGCCTCCAGCAGGTGAGAGGGGCCGCCCAGCGCAACGAAGATCACCGGAGCCTGATCGAACAGGTCCTCGTACTCCTCGGTCCGCCAGGACGGGAACCGGGGAGGAGTGGTGACCGCGCCGAGGCGATCCGGCTGTAGGGACATGACAGGCCGCCTCTCTCGCACGCATCGACCGCGGCGCCCGTCCACCTCCACTCTGGCACACCGCTCCGCGGATTCCAGGCCGCGGCCGGGAGGAGTCACCGAGCGGATCCGCTCGGCGACACGCTGAACCCTCCGCCCCCTCCTCCGCTGCCGCGTGCCCGGGGCCCGATGGGCCGTTCGGCGTACGCTTCCCCCTCCCCGGAAGCGATCGCACCCGGCATGCACCTTTCCTCCCCTATGGTCCTGGTGGCCGGTACCGCCTCCGCCGGCGCCCCGACCGCCCGGCAGCGCACCGGGTGCGGCACCCACGTCTTGGGCGCACGGCCGCCCCGGCGCAGGCCGCGACCACCCGAGGAACCCCGTGATCGAACTCGCCCCGGACCAACTCCCCGTGCTCACCGGCTGGTTCACCGCCGGCTCCCCCGGAGCGGCCGCGCTGCCCGAACACGTACGGGCCTCCGGCACCGGCCGCTGGTGGGCCGACCGGGTCACCGCGCCGCGCGCCCTGGCCGTGGCCTGCGCGGACCACGTCCTGCTCCGCGGCGACCCGGGCGCCCTGGCCCCCGACGACCTCGCCGTCTTCGGCGCGCACTATGTGCAGGCGCCCGCCCGCTTCCTGCCCGCTCTGGGCAGCGCCTTCGACCTGGTCGTGCCGTGGGAACGGATGCTGTATCTGCACCAGGTGCCCGTACCGGCGCCGCGCGTTCCGGACGGGGTGACGGTGCGTCGGCTGGCCCCCGCGGACGCTTTGGCGCTGGCCGCCCTCACCCCGGACGCGGCATGGCTCCATGCCAGCTGGGGCGGCCCGGCCCCGCTTGCCGCCTCCGGGCTCGGCTGGGCCGCCTTCCGGAAGGGGGACGCCCTCGCCGTTGCCTGTACGTACTTCCACGGCACCCGGTACGAGGACATCGCCTGTTTCACCGCTCCGCAACACCGTCGTCAGCGCCTGGCCCTGGCCTGTGTGACCGCCCTGTGCCGGGACGTCGCCACCCGCGGCCACATCCCGAGCTGGACCTGCTCCCGCGACCACCGTCCCAGCCGGCTCCTCGCCTGGACCTCGGGATTCCGCCTGGCACGCGAATACCTGCACCACCTCACCGGAAAACCGGTCCGCCGGGGAGCCGGACTTCCCGCCTGAGCGCCCGCCTGCCGCCCCCGGCCCCCGGGGACACGAACGCGCCACACCGCCGAACACCACGGCGACGACATCCCGCCTGCATACGCTGACCTGGCCGTCCCGTCGATGGCCGGCCCCGTTCGCGGTACGACAGGAGCACACGATGGCCGCCTCCGCCGGTTCTCCTCCCCGGGCCGCAGTACGGCATCGCCTGCGCGCATGGATGCTGGAGGGCCTGGCCGACATGGCCAAGCACCACCCCGGGCCGCACGCGGGTGCCCAGAGCGCCCACCGTGGACAGCGGTGGTGGCGGGTGATGTGCCTGACCGGAGTCGACTACTTCTCGACCCTCGGCTATCAGCCGGGCATCGCCGCCCTGGCCGCGGGCGTGCTGTCGCCGGTCGCCACCCTCGTCCTGGTCCTGGTGACGCTGGCCGGGGCGCTGCCGGTGTACCGGCGGGTGGCCCGGGAGAGTCCGCACGGCCAGGGCTCGATCGCGATGCTGGAGCGGCTGCTGTCTTTCTGGCAGGGCAAGCTGTTCGTGCTGACCCTGCTGGGGTTCGCGGCCACCGACTTCCTGATCACCATTACCCTGTCGGCGGCCGACGCCGCCACCCACCTGGTGGAGAACCCGCACCTCACCAGCGCCCTGCACAACGGCCAGCTGGTCATCACGCTGATCCTGGTCGCGCTGCTGGGCGCGGTGTTCCTCAAGGGCTTCCTGGAGGCCATCGGGGTGGCGATCGTCCTCGTGGGCCTCTACCTGGGGCTCAATGTGGTCGTGGTCGTCGCCGGAGTGTGGCATGTGGCCACCGCGGCGCATGTCGTCACCGACTGGTCCCATGCCCTGACCACCGAGCACGGCAGCGTCCTGGCGATGGCCGGCGTGGCGCTGCTGGTCTTCCCGAAGCTGGCGCTGGGCCTGTCCGGGTTCGAGACCGGGGTGGCCGTCATGCCCCATATCGAGGGCCACCCCGACGACACCGAGGAGCGCCCCGCAGGGCGCATCCGGGGCGCGAAGAAGCTGCTCACCACCGCCGCCGTGATCATGAGCGTCTTCCTCATCATCACCAGCTTCATCACGACGTTGCTCATCCCCGCGGACGCATTCCGGCCCGGCGGCCCGGCCAACGGGCGTGCCCTGGCCTACCTGGCCCACGAGTACCTGGGCTCCGCCTTCGGCACGGTCTACGACGTCTCCACCATCGCCATCCTCTGGTTCGCCGGTGCCTCGGCGATGGCCGGCCTGCTGAACCTCATGCCGCAGTACCTGCCGCGCTACGGCATGGCGCCCCACTGGGCGCGCGCGGTCCGCCCGATGGTGCTGGTCTTCACCCTGGTCGCCTTCCTGGTGACCTGGCTCTTCGACGCCGATGTGGACGCCCAGGGCGGCGCCTACGCCACCGGTGTCCTGGTCCTGATCAGCTCCGCCGCGATCGCGGTGACCATCACCGCACGGCGCGCCCGCGAGCGGGGCTGGACGATCGGCTTCGCCGTCATCTCGCTGGTCTTCCTCTACACGACCATCGCGAACGTCATCGAGCGCCCCGACGGGGTGAAGATCGGTGCCTGCTTCATCGCCGGGATCATCCTGCTGTCGTTCCTCTCCCGCCTCGCCCGCGCCTTCGAGCTGCGGGTCACCAGCGTCGTGCTCGACGAGAAGGCCGAACGGTTCATCCGCGACGCCGCCCACCGCAAGATCCGCTTCATCGCCAACGAGCCCGACCAGCGCGACCTGTCCGAATACCGTGACAAGCTCCAGCAGATCCGCACCGACAACGACCTGCCGGTCGACGACGACTTCATCTTCGTCGAGGTCACCGTCGGCGACCCGTCCGAGTTCGAGAGCGAACTACGGGTACGCGGCGAGGTCATGCACGGCCGCTTCCGAGTGCTCGCCCTCGAAAGCTCCACCATCTCCAACGCGCTGGCCGCGCTGCTGCTGCACGTACGCGACGCCACCGGAGCCCGGCCGCACATCTACTTCGAGTGGACCGAGGGCAACCCCTTCGCCCAGTTCCTCCGCTTCTTCCTCTTCGGCCAGGGGGAAGTCGCCCCCGTCACCCGTGAAGTCCTGCGCGAGGCCGAACCCGACCGCGACCGGCGCCCCCGCGTCCACGTCGGCTGAACGGGTCCGGCCGTGGCGTGCGCAGGGGCGGCGGGCGCGGTGACTCAGACGCGGTCGGCGGCGATCAGCAGGTACTGGAAGCTGCCGTTGCGGTAGGCGTTCAGGAAGGTCTCCTCGATGCCCGTGACCAAGTGGTCGGCCTTCCGGCGCAGTTCCCAGTACGGCAGCGCGGCCTCGGTCAGGTCCTGGACGTGCACGGGGACGAGCCTGTTGCGGGCCATGGCGCTGAAGTACGCTGAACGGGGGTGGATGTCACAGATGTAGTGGGCGTTGATGAGGGATACCTCGCGCGAGGCGCGCCCATAGGCATCGTTGTAGCAGCCGGTGATCGTGACATACCGTCCCCCGCGCCGCAGCAGCCGTGCGTGCTCCGCGAACAGCAGGTCCAGCTCGACGTACATCGTCGACTCATTGTTCCAGGACGCCGCGTACGCACCGGAGGTGAAGCCGGTGTCGAGCATGTTGCGGTGGTGGTAGCGCACCTTGTCGTCGATACCGCGCTTGCGGGCCTGCGCGTTGGCGAAGTCGGCCTGCTTGGCGGAGATCGTGGCCCCGTCCGCGTGGCAGCCGTGGCGCAGATGCGCCACCACGCTGCCGCCCCCGCGTCCGCACCCGGCGTCGAAGACGCGGTCGGTGGGGGAGAGGTCGCCGAGGCGGGAGGCGAGGAGTTCGGCCTGCGCGTGCTCCAGCCGGTGCAGTTCGCCGGTGACCCGTTCGCGGCGGAGGTCCTGGTCCGGCTCGTCCAGCACCGACCAGTCGGCTTCCCCGATGCCGTAGTGGTGGTGGTACAGGTCGTCGATCTTACCGAGTTCGAGGTTGACCGGGTTTTCCTCGGCGTTCCAGTAGTCCGCGACGCGGGACTGGTACGTGGACTGGGTCGGCACCGGTGTACGGGCGGTGTCGGCATGAGCGATGGTCAACGGTGACTCCTTGCGAGGTTGCGCGGGATCGGTCGGTCTACCAGTAGTTGGGCAGCTGATAGCGGTCGGTGTTGGTGGCGTGCCACTCGTGGTTGCCGGACACCCAGGCGGCCAGGCCCCGGACGTACCTCTCGACGAGGGGCGAGAGGGCGGCCAGCGGGGCCGACTCCGTCTCGAACGCCTCCATGATCTGGTTGTGGATCTCGACGCTCTTCAGGTAAGCGGCCTTCAGACCGCGTTTGTCGTGGGCGGCCACCACCTGCGGCAGGTTCAGGTGGGTCGGGTCACTCGCCAGCTCCTTGGTGAAGGAGTACAGGTCGTTGACGATGGTCGTGGCGTTGCAGGCCAGAGCCGTGACCCGCTGGACCTCGGGACGGGCGTAGAGCGCTTCGGGCAGTTCGTAGCCGTCCACGGCGTCGACGAGGGACAGGCAGGGGCGGAAGTTGTTGAACTGGCGCATCACCAGGTACTCCCAGACCTGCGGTACGTGCCGGGTCTCCGCCCAGGAGGCCTCGGCCAGATAGCCGAGGTGCAGCCGGGCGGCGTCATGGACGAAGCGGTCCGTCTGGCTGGGGGTGGCGAGGGCCGCGTAGTCCTTCAGGGCCCAGTGGTACGAGCGCAGGGGCCCGTCGGCCTGGACGCCTTGGCGCCACTCCTCCTCCAGTCCGGGAGTGCCGTGGAAGGGATCGAGGGCCGACTGGGCGATGATCAGCCGGCCGCCCAGGCCGCGGCGTGCGGCTCCGCGGCCTTCGTCCTCCTCGCAGTAGCAGCTGTCGACGAGGTTCTCCGCCAGCAGCAGCTCACCCGCGACGGTGAGGCGTTCGAGATCCGCCGCACCGGGATGCTGCAGGACGACGGCGCGGCCGACCTGGAACTGTGCGAAGTCCCCGGTCCACTGGGCGGGAAAGAGATCCAGCCGGCGGGCCCAGGCCTCCAGCCTGCGGTCGATCTCCGCGGCCTTCTCCGGGTCGGCGGGGGCGGCGGGCCGGTACCTCAGCCCGGGGACGGCCCCGCCGCGTCGGACCCGCACGGTGCGGGCGAGGTTCGGTGGGCCGGGCAACGAGAACCCGGCGGTGTCGGGAGGCGTGCTCATGGTGCGTACTCCACCTGGTCAGTCGGTGCTCCGGCCGATCTGGACGTTCTCCAGGACTCCGGCCGCGTCGGGCACGAGGATGGCCATCGAGTAGTAGGCGGTGACCAGGTATTTGATGATCGCGGCGTCGTCGACGCCCATGAAGCGGACGTTCAGACCGGGCTGGAACTCCTCGGGGATACCGGTCTGGTGCAGGCCGACAACCCCTTGGTCCGCCTCGCCGGTACGCAGCGCAATGATGCTGCTGGTGTTCGCGTCGCTGATCGGGATCTTGCCGCAGGGGAAGATCGGGACGCCGCGCCAGGCGGGGACCTCATGCCCGTCGACGTTCGCCGTGCCCGGCACCAGACCGTGCTTGTTGCATTGCCGGAAGAAGGCGGCGATCGCCTTCGGGTGGGCCAGGAACAGCCGCGTCTTGCGGCGCATGGACAACAGCTCGTCCATGTCGTCGGGGGTGGGCGGGCCGGTGTAGGTGCTGATGCGCTGGCCGTAGTCGGCGTTGTGCAGCAGCCCGAACTCCCGGTTGTTGACCATCTCCCATTCCTGGCGCTCGCGGATCTCCTCGACGGTGAGCCGGAGTTGCTGCTGGGTCTGGTCCATGGGCTCGTTGTAGAGATCGGCGACCCGGCTGTGCACCCGGAGCACCGTCTGGGTCAGGGAGAGTTCGTACTCGCGCGGGGCGAGGTCGTAGTCGACGAAGCCACCGGACAGCGTCGGCTCGCCGACGTGCCCCGCCGCTACCGGCACCTCCGCCTCGCCCCTGCGGTTCGCGGGGCGCTGCTGGCGTTCCGCGAACGCCGCCAGGTGTGCGGCCAGCGACGGCACCCGGTCGGTGAACTCCCGGATCACGTCCCACGGCAGCACCATCAGCACGCCGGCCGTCTCGGCCCGCACCGAGCTCAACCACAGCGGGTCGGGCCGCCCGATCGCCTCGTCCCCCATCTGGTCGCCGTCCGTGACGACGCCGATGACCTCCTCCTCGCCGTACTTGCCGGCCGTGTAGCGGGCGAACCGGCCGTGGACGACGAGGTACGCCTCGGTGGCGGGCTGTCCTGCCTCGAAGAGCACCTGGCCGGCCCGGACTTCACGGACACGGAAGCGGCCCGCGAGCTCGTGGAGTACCTCGGCATCGTCGTAACCGCGCAGGGCGGGCAGCTCCGTGAGCGTCTGGGGGATCACCCTGATGTCGTCCGCGCCGTTCTGCTCGAACTGGACACGCCCCCGGCCGATACGGAGTTGCAGACGCCGGTTGACCCGGTAGGTGCCGCCCTTGACGTCCACCCACGGCAGCATCTTCAGGAGCCACCGTGAGGTGATGGCCTGCATCTGGGGCTCGGACTTGGTGGTGGTCGCCAGTTGGCGCGCGGCCCGGGTACTGAGGCTGGTGAGCGCGCTGTCTGCGGGTGGTTCGAGTGCGGGCTCTTCGGCAGCGGAACCGGTGACACTGTCCGGTACGGACACATTCCCTCCCGGGACGTGAACAGAAGTGACCAAAGCGGCCGGTGGTGAACAAAGTGGCCGTGCGTCACCAAGCCAAACAGACCGGAGATCATCTCGGTACAGCGTGAAAGGGGGCGGCCTCGCATTCAGAAGCCACAAATCCCGGAACGATGCGAACCGCGCCCTCCCGCGCCTCCGCACGCCCTCCGACCGCTGCATGATCCAGGAATACACGGGCCCGGGACCGGTTACCCGTATCGCTCATCCGCAGAATCTTGAGCGGTGATCCGAGCGGAACGGCGTATCTAAGGGCGCGGATCGGAACGGCGTACCTGAGGTCGCGCAAGGACGCAATCGCCGCAGAGGGCTCCCGAGGTGTCCGGAGCGGCCCGGTAGATCAAGCAGCAGCTCCGCCGCCGGAAGCGCCCGTTGCCTGTGTCCAGGGTGTGGGTGTCCCGGAGCTGTGGCCGGCTCAGGAACAGTTGGGCCGTCGTGCGTGCGGGGCGCGCCAGGGCCGGTGCCGCGGACACCATGCCCGCGGCCGCGCCGTTCACGGCCGATGCCACATTGCCCCACAGGATGCGCGGGGAGACGGAGAAGGACGCTACGGCGTCGACCAGTTCGCGGATCGGCCCGTCGAGCAATTTCTCTACGGCGTCGGCGTTGGCGTCGGCGTCGGCGTATGTATGGGTGTGGACGTCGGCGGCGGTACGGGAACGCGAACGGGGACGGGCCCCGTTATCGGAGCCGGACGCGGAGCCGGACGCGGAGGGGGCGCCGGAGTTACCGGTGGCGACGGACATCGCCGTCTCTCGTGGCAGCGACAGTGCGAACGCGCCGCCGAGGCCGGAGTGCCACCTCAGATCGTCCAGGGTGGGCGGTCGTGACGGCAGGCGCAGGCCGTGCAGAGCGGCCAGGCCGAGCATCGGCGAGATGACCCGCGCTACCAGACCCAGATGTGCCACGGACGCGGCCACCCGCAGTTCGACGGCCTCGGCCGGTCTGCCGCTGCGGGCGGCCAGCGAGGCACGCACCGCGTTGACACGCTCCCGCAGGACACCGCTCTCCTCCCGTGTCACCTCGCTCAACGTGCGCCAGGGGTGAGTGAGTTCCGACGCCGCGGGATGCGTCTCGAAGGCGAAGAACGGCCCGAGGGCCGCGACCTGTTCCTGCCGGCCGGCAGTGGGGTCCGTCATGGCTACCTGTCTGGTTCAGAGGAGGTGGGGGAGGGCCCAGGGGGGAGAGAGACGGTTGCGCAGCGCGTGGCGCCGGCGGGACGGCGCGCCACGGCGCTGCCGGGGCAGCTCACCGCCCTTCACTTGCCCTGCTGGTAGAGGTCGGTCAGCAGCGCGACGGCAGCGTGGGTCGCCGGATGCGGGTCTTGGCGGCGCCAGATGAGGTGGACCGCGACGGTCGTGGCATCGCGCAGCCGCCGGAAGACGATGCCGTCGCGCCGGTACTGGTTGACGGTGCTCTCGGGGGTGATGCCGACGCTGCGGCCGGCGGCGATCAGCGCGAGCCAGTCATCGATGTCCTGGGTGTACTCCACGACGGGACGCGCTGACGCGGGCCACAGGTCGGCCGTGGTGGTGCCGGTGCGCCGGTCGATGAGGAGCGTGCGTTCGCGGATGTCGGCCAGGGCGATGGAGCGTCGGGCGACCCAGGGGTCGTCATCGGCCATGGCGCAGTAGCGGCGTTCCCGGCCGACGACGGCGCTGGCGAAGCGCGCGTCATCGAAGGCGGTACGGACCACGGCCAGGTCGCACAGGCCTTCCGCAAGGCCGCCGGTGGGGGAATTGGTGCGGACCAGATGCAGCTCGACATCGGGGTAGCGGGCGGCCCAACGACGCTGGTACTCGGCGGTGTGCCGGCCCATGGCCGACCATGCATGGCCGATGCGCAGCCGGGTGTGGCCGGTGGTGGCTTCGCGGATGAGGTTGTCGGCCTCGGCGAGCACCTTGCGGGCGCGCGCCAGCACCTGGACACCGGCGGTGGTGGGGATGACGGTCTTGCTGGTGCGGTGCAACAGCCGTACCCCCAGGGCGTCTTCGAGAGAACTGAGGGTGCGGGACACCGCCGCCTGGGAGATGCCGAGATCGATGGCGGCATCGGTGAAGCCACCGGCGTCGATGATCGCCACCAGACAGCGCAGATGTCGCAGTTCCATTGTCCAGATCCATAACCACAGCGCATTGATGAGTACGTGCATGCATTTTACGTATGGATGTGTCCGGCCGGATGCTCGGTGCATGGGAAAGAGCACTCAAGGCCAGGGGCACCCCGAGGCCGCTCATGGGGGACTGACGGCGCACCCGGGCCGTGCGGCAGGGGTGGCGATGATGTTCGGCAGCGGGCTGTCCAACCAGCTCGGTGCCGCGACCGGAGCGCTGGCGTTCGCGGCGATCGGACCGGCGGGCGTGGTCGCCGTACGGCAGTGGGTGGCCGGACTCGTCCTGCTGGCGGTGGGGCGGCCGCGGCTGCGCGCGTTCACCTGGCGGCAGTGGTGGCCGGTGCTGTGCCTGGCGGCGGTGTTCGCCACGATGAACCTGTCCCTCTACACGGCGATCGACCGCATCGGTCTGGGCCTCGCGGTGACCCTGGAATTCCTCGGGCCGCTGGCCGTGGCACTGGCCACTTCCCGCCGCCTGGCGGACCTGCTGTGCGCCCTCGTCGCCGGGGCCGCGGTCGTCCTGCTGGCCCGCCCTCAGCCGGCCACCGACTACGCGGGCATCGCGCTGGGCCTGCTCGCTGCCGTGTGCTGGGCGTCCTACATCCTGCTCAACCGGGTCGTCGGCGCCCGGCTGCCGGGCGTCGAAGGCTCGGCCGCGGCCGCGGCTGTCTCCGCCCTGCTGTACCTACCCGTCGGAATCGCCGTGCTCGCCGCCCACCACCCCAGCGCGAGCGCCGTGGGGTACGCGGCCGTCGCGGGCGTCCTCTCCTCGGCCGTCCCGTTCCTCGCCGACCTGCTCGCGCTGCGCCGGGTCCCCGCCGGCTTCTTCGGGGTCTTCATGAGCGTCAACCCCGTCCTTGCGGCACTGGTCGGCCTCGTCGTCCTGGGCCAGACCCTGCAAGGAATCGACTGGCTGGCCATCGGGGCCATCGTGGCGGCCAACACCGTCAGCATCCTGGCCGCGGGCGCCCGCACCACGGCAGCCCCGTCTGCCGGCCGCGGTACGGGCTCCCCGGCCGCGGCTCTCGACCCCACGATGGCGGTTGCCCCCGCGCCGGCGAGTGCCCTCTCCACGGAGACCGTTCCCTCCGCAGAGACCGTCCGCTCCGCTGAGACCGTCTCCTCCGCTGCGCACGACCGGCAGACCGGATCCCTCCCGTGCCGTGAGGCCTGTGCCCGGTAGTTGAGGCCCAGGTCAGCGTCCTGAGCCTGGTCATCCGCCGCACCTTGTCCTGAATGGACGGGCTTGCCCCCCGTCAGCCCCCGTCAGCCCCCGTCAGCCCTCGTCGTCGTCCTCTGCGTCCCCGTCAGCGGACGCAGCCTCCCCGTGGACGTTGCGCCGTAGATTCTCCAGGTCGGTCTGTAGCTCGAGCAGCGACTGACGCAGTTCACCGAACTCGGCGAGCGCGATGACTGGTGGCCAGCTACCGGCCGTGCCGTCAATCGCCGTCAGACCGTCCAGGGCGATCCTGGCATTCGACAGGCTGCCCCGCAGGGTGCGCCGGTACTCGGCGGCCCGCCGGCCGCTCGGGGCGCTGTCGCCGGGGTCGCTGGAAGAGGAGCCCCACGGCTTCGGTACCGGCAAGGTGCCTTCGCCGTCCGGGAACTCCCCGCCCGCATGGCCCCCCAAGCCCTCCTCGGCAGCCGGGACGGGGGCCGGGGCCGGGGCGGGCGACTGGCGGGCCAGGTGCTCCTCGTAGGCCAAGCCCGCGCGCTTCTCGTCGGCGGCCCACACAACGTCCCATTCGTACAACGGCACAGGGACGCCGTTCTCATCCCGGGCGACCTTGTCCGGCTGTCCCAGGTCCACCTTGGTGTGGACGTAGGCCGGACCGTCGTCGTCCTTCCGGTCCCGGCGGACGAACTGCCGCACGGACTGCACGTTTTCCGGCAGCGCGCCGGCCCGGAACCGGTTGGCGGTGAGTGCCAGGGTCCACAGGCCCAGCTCGTTGTCCTGGGCGGAGAGATCTTCGATGACCAGGTGGACATCGGACCGGAAGGGTACGCCGCCCTTCTCCTTGGGTGCCATCAGGGACGAGCCGACGTTCCGGGTGAGGAGTTTGTCGGCGATCAGCGCGATGCCCCCGGCCACCGCCAGCGTGCAGCGGGCACCGGCGTCACCCGCCAAGGCCGGTTCGACCAGGCTGGTGAAGTCGTCAGTGAAAACCGGTTCCCACTCCTTGAGCACTTCTCGGGTGAGGACACCGCCGTTGCTCCATGCGTTGCGGGCCTGTTTGGAAACGGCCTTCTTGGCGCTGCGCCACGGCAGATCGATGATCGGGCCCAGAAGCTCGGCGAAGCCCTTGGCGCTCATCCGTGAGCCGCCCTTGATGGTCTTGGCCTGCTCCTTGAGCCGTTCGTACAGCTCAGGCCTGGTCAGGGCGTGGATCAGCTGGATGCCGCGCCACAGCGCGGTGCCCGGGAGGCGGTCGTCGCCGTACTCCCGGGGCAGATCCTCCGGTACGGTCCGGCCCACGGCCAAGCCGTAGACGACCTGGAGGCTTTCCTTGGTCACCGGCACGTCACCGAGCTGGATGATGCGCTTGAGGGCCCGGGTGGCCACCTCCACGTTCTGGGCTGCGGAGTCCCACGCCTTGAACTCGACGTGCACGCTGGCCAGGATCGAGCGCATGGCGTCGTCGAAGACGTCTTCAGGCGCCAGCAAGTGGCCCGGGTGTCCCTCGGCACCGACCGCTACCTGGGCGGGGACCGCATAGGTCTGCGCGATGTGGACTCCGCGGTCGCCCGGCTCCGCCCCGGCCATGGCGATGTGGAACTCGTCGGCGAGGGTCCTCCGCCAGTTCTCCCGGGTCGTCGCCAGCCGTTCGGCGAGCGGACGGCCGTCGGCAGCGGGAGCGCCCGAGGCCTTCCCGAACAGCGACTCCACCATGAGATCGGCGGCGTCCCTGGCCTCGGCGTCCGGACCGGCGAGTACGCTCCAAGCGCTGGCCAAACGCGTGATGCCGTCCCGCACGGCAAGGGCGTGGAAGGGCTCCGTGCCGTCCTCGAAGGTGAACTCCACCGGGTGTGTGATCAGGGGCCGGGTCACCTTCCGGCCCAGGATGGAGACCGCGTAGCTGTTGAGAGCCAGGGTGCTGTGCACGGTCTGCCGGACGTGATCCTTCAGATGCCGGAGGTCTTTGTACCGGTAGCGCACCACGGCGCACGGCTCGCCGCCTTCGGTGGTGCCCACCACCTGCGGGTCGGGGATGTCCATCACCTCCATCCCCGTGCGGGGCTGGATGCCGGGCAGCAGTTCGCTCAGCCAGACACGGGTGTTGAACGTCCGGAGAGTGGCGCCTTCGACGTTCTCCTCCAGCAAGAGGCCGCCGGGCTCCTGCGCGGTGGGCTGCAGCATGACCGCTACGCCTTCGGGGCTGGTCGACGCCCGCGCCACGGCCTGCCAGGCACCGGCAGGAAGCGAGGCGAGAGGGTTGGCAACACCGGCGATAGCGGCCTTGGCCCGGGCGGACTCATCGGGCTGTGAGGGCAGAGCGCGTTCAACATGGGAGACCGCGACATTCTCGCCCTTCCAGGCGAGCGTCACGGAGTGGGAAACGGGACGGGACATGCGTCCTCCGGGCATGAGCTGTGGATTGTGTGGAAGAATTGGGTTGCGGTCCTGGCCCGGATTTCCGGAGCACCAGGTCCGACCCGGGCCCCGGCTTCACCGCAGGGGCCCGGATCTCTTCAGAGAGGCCGTCCGAGATTCATCAGCGCACCGGCCGCGGGAAAGAAGCGTGGGTACCAGTCCCACATGAATGCCCGACGGGGATGCCGGACCAGGGACTGGTAGGCAGCGTGCGCGACGAAATCGGCCGCCTGCAGCAGCGGGAGCCGGCCGGCCGGGACGAGCAAGGGGTCCCCAAGGACATGCCGTCGGTCGGTGGGCAGCCGACGATGAGCGGCCCGCAGCGCCCGCTCCGTGCCGTTGCCGTCCACGATGAACTGGCACGAACTGCCGGCTTCCGCATGCCGGTTGTTGACCATCTCCACCAGGTCCGCGTACAGATCCTCGCGGTTCGCGCCACGACGGTAAACAGACCCGACAGCGAGCCTGGGTACCTGGCTCAGCACCTGCAGACCCTGGAGCACGACGCTCGCGGCCTCGCTCTTCTGCAGCGCGGTGGGGGCGGTTCCGTCCTTTGGATGTAGCAGCCGTCCCCGCCCGGCGGCCAGGTCAACGGCATGAAGTGGATAGCCGGGCGTGTAGCTGAAATGCGGGCTGACCTGCAGCCTTTCCAAGAAGGTGGCCCACGCGGCGTCAGCCGCCCGCCATCCTCCGACCCACGGGACTCGAATAAATCCGAACAATGAAATATCGGAGTTTCCCGAATCATCCAGAAAGTAGATGCTGTCCGGCAAGGCCAGGCGGGTCGGCGGGGGTAAGCCGGTGGAGGCGTTCTCCTGGAGGGGCGGGGTGAGGATCCGGACGGGGCGGGACGTGAGGCACTGTTCATCGTGGGCCATGGATGGAACTCCGTTGCGCCAGAGGCTCTTAGGTGGAGAGGAGCCCCTGGTGAAACGTCGGGACCAGTGCATCGCCAGTGAACTGCGTTGCACCCTTTGACAGTAGAGCTTCTTGGCTCATCGATGCGACAAGTATGCCTAGAGGGAAAGGTTTTGGCGGGCTTCGATCGAAAACTGTCAGACCCCTTATGTTAAATGACGCCTTGCTTCAGGGAATCGTTCAAAGAGGCTGGGCAGTACAGGGGTTCCCATCTTTTCCATCATCGCAATCGAGGATGCGATGGCCACGGCTTCGCCGAGCGGGCTGCTCTTCTGGATAACGAAGATGTCCTCGGTCTCGGACGTCGGGAGCCGTCGCGGCAGGGTCATCAGCCCGAGCGCATCCAGGGCCTGAGTGATCTGTTCGCAGAGTTCGGCGCTGAGTCGTACCCGGTCCGGCGCCGCGTAGCGCTTGATGAATCGCATCGAGAGGCGCTTGATGCCGTGATCCACCTCTACGGCGTGGGCCACAATAGTGAAATCCATAACTAAGTAGTTAACTGAGTTATGCCCTCACGGTCAACAGGGCTACCACAGGCCGGAGTTGCCTCGCTCAACAAGGCCGGGCACGGTGACGGCCCACCCGTTCCGGCCCTCTGGCTTCACCGGGACAAATGTCCCGGAAAAGGCGGGGCCGGTGCCTCTGCCGCCGGAGAGTGCCGGAAACCTAGCGTGCAGGTATGCCACAGACGATCACAGATCACGCGGCGGAGTTCTCCGGCGTATCGAAGAGTTTCCTTGAAGTGAAGGCGGTCGACAGGCTGGAGCTGTCGATCGGCCGGGGCAGTATCACCGCGCTGCTCGGCCCCAACGGGTCGGGGAAGTCCACATTGATCGACATGCTTCTGGGCCTGCAGCGTCCGGACCGCGGGCGGGTCGAGGTGTTCGGCGGGACGCCCGATGCGGCCGTACGGGCCGGGCGGGTCGGGGCGATGCGGCAGGCCGGGGCCTTCCCCGCCAGTGCCAAGGTCCGCGAGGTTCTGGAGCTGGCACGACGGCTCTATCCGCAGCCCGCGTTACTGAGCGAGCTGACCGAAGTGGCCGACATCGGGTGCCTGCTGAGCCGCCGCGTGGACAGGCTGTCGGGTGGTCAGCTGCAGCGGGTGCGCTTCGCCTTCGCGGCCGCGGGCGCGCCAGACCTGCTCGTGCTCGACGAGCCGACGGCCGCCATGGACGTCGAGTCCCGGGCCCGGTTCTGGGAAGGCATCAGCAGCTGTGCCGAGCGCGGCCGTAGCGTGCTGTTCTCCACCCACTACCTGGAGGAGGCCGACGCCGCGGCCGACCGGATCGTCGTGATGAACCGAGGCAGGATCCTGACCGAAGGCACCGGCGAGGAGATCAAGCGGACGGTGGGCAGACGCACCGTCAGCTTCCGCACGGACGGTCCGCCGCCGGCCGGACTGGAGTCACTGCCCGGTGTCCGCGGCGTGGAGCGGCAGCACGACAGGGTCCGGCTGCACACCACCGACTCCGACGCCACCATCCACGCCGTGCTGTCCGGCGACTTCGCGGCCCGGGAACTCGAACTGTCCGGGAGCAGCCTCGAAGAGGCCTTCCGCGCGCTCACCACCGGGACCGCTCACCAGGCCGTAACGGAGGTGAAGCGCTGATGCTGACGCGCCATTACCTCCTCTTCGAGCTCCGGCGGTTGCGCCGCGATCCGAAGTTCGTGGTCCTCACCGTGGCCATGCCTGCGCTGCTGTACCTGATGTTCTCCACGATCGGCGGGGGGCGCCGGGGCGCTCCGGGGGCCGGGTACGCCCCGGACGCCGTGGTCATGGCCGGGATGGCCTGCCACGGAGTGCTGATGGTGACCATCACCAACGGCGTCAACGTCGCACTCGACCGGAACATCGGCTGGGTCGCGCAGTTGCGTACCACGCCGCTGAGCGCGGCGCAGTCAGTCATCGGCAAGGGGGTCAGCGGCCTGCTGCTCTCTCTGCTCTCACTGCTCGCCGTCTTCCTGATCGGCGGGCCGCTACACGGCATCCAACTGAGCGCTACCCAGTGGCTGGAGATCGGTGCGATCACCTGGCTGGGCAGCCTGCCGTTCGCCCTGCTGGGCATGGCCCTGGGCTTCCTCGTCTCGCCCACCACCAGCGGTCCCGCCGTCATGGGCTGCGTCATCGGCATGTCCGCGCTGGGCGGGCTGTGGGTACCGGCGCGGCTGTTCCCCGACTCCCTCCGACACGTGTCCACGGCGCTGCCCACCAACCACTGGGTCCATCTCAGCCAGGCTCTTCTGGAGGGCGGGGCATCCCCCCTGTCGGACCTTGCCGTGCTGGGGGGCTGGACGGCGGGCTTCGCGCTGTTGGCCGGCTTCGCCTTGCGTCGGGAGGTGACCCGTTGAGTCACGGCAGGGACGGAGCGAGAGGCCGGAGCGTGAGTGCTGTTCCGCCGCCACTGTGGGCAGTCCGGTCACGACGAGAGGCCGGAGCACGGGCACCGCTCCGCCGCCCGCTGCCCACCGTCGGCGGCAGCCCGGCCCTGGCAGCCGGAGAATAGGATGAGAGGGGTGCTGGACGACGCGGTCCGAGCGCGGCGCAGTGGGAGGGGAAGGGGACGTTCATGAGCCGGCGCTTCGGCCCGGGTGCGAAGGCCGCGGGCCGGCCAGGGGAGCCCACCTCCTCCCGGGGCGCCGTGGTCGGCAGCACGGTCGGACTCATTCCCCTGTTCGGTCTGGTCCCCTCGCTCTCCGCATCGGACAGTCCGCTCCTCACCGTCCTGGCGGCCGCCTGTGCCCTGGGCCTCTTCGCGGCCTCCCAGGTGGCGCTCGCCTGGTCCTACCACTCCGCCCGGCTCGACCAGCGGTTCCGGTTCGCCTTGCTGGTTCCGCTCACGGCGCTGTCCGTGGTACTCCCGCTGTGGCTCGGCAAGGACTGGACGATCCTGCTGCCGTATCTGTCAGCGACCGGCGCGGTCGCGGTGCCCGCCAGGCTGACCCTCCCCGCGCTCGCGGCCTCGGTGGCGCTGGCCGTCTTCGTGGCGGGCCGGACCGGGGCGGACACCACCGCGCTGGTGGTGATGACCACCGCTGTCGGCCTGGCCATGACGACCTACCGCCGTATCCTCGATCTCAACGCCGAACTCCGCAGCACCCGACGGGCCTTGGCGCGGGCCGCGGTGACCGAGGAGCGGCTGCGCTTCTCCCGGGACATGCACGACACACTGGGCCACAGCCTCCTCCAGCTCACCCTGCGTGCGGAAGTGACACGGCGGCTCTACCGGGCGGGCGAGACGGACGTGGCGGCGGAGCTCCAGCAGATCGAGGACATGGGCCGTCAGTGCCTGGAGCAGGTGCGGGAGGCCGTCACCGGCTACCGGAATCTGAGCCTGTCCGCGGTCATCGAGGAGGCCCGGCCGACACTGGCCGACGCCGGTGTCTCGGTGACGGTGGAGGCCGCCGCCGGCCGGCTGCCCGAGGTGGTGGAGACGGCGCTGAGCTGGGTGGCCCGCGAGGCCCTCACCAACGTCGCCCGGCACTCCCGGGCAGCCAACTGCCGCGTCGTGCTCCGCAGCGAGGACGGACGCGCCCTCCTTCAGGTACTCGACGACGGCACAGGGCCCGCCCGGTCCGTCCGGCACCCTCGTCCGGGGCCTGACGGCAACGGGCTGGCCGGGCTCGCCGAGCGGGTCACCGCCCTGGACGGCCGCCTGCGCACCGGCCCCGCTCCGGCCGGCGGCTTCCTCCTCCAGGCCACCATCCCCCTCGCGGCGGCCGGCCGCGCCCGGGAGGCGACATGATCCGGGTGCTCCTCGCCGAGGACCAGGCCATGGTGCGCGGTGCCATTGCGACCCTGCTGGGCCTGGAGCCTGACATCACGGTGGTCGGCGAGGCGGATGACGGACCAGGCGCCGTGTCCGCCGCACGCCGACTGCGGCCGGACCTGTGCCTGCTCGACATCGAGATGCCCGGGGGCAGCGGACTGGACGCCGCCGTGGCCCTGCACGCCGAACTGCCCGAAACGAAGATCCTGATCTTCACGGTCTTCGACCGTCCGGGCCATCTGCAGCGCGCACTCGCGGCCGGGGCCGGCGGTTTCATCGGGAAGAACAGGCCGGTGGACGAACTTGCGGTGGCGATCCGTCAGGTGATGGCCGGGGAGACGGTGATGGACCCCGCACTGGCCGCCGCGGCGCTGCGGGCCGGGCCCAACCCGCTCACCCGCCGCGAACAGGAGGTGCTGGCAACGGCGATCGACGGGGCGTCGATCCCCGCCATCGCGGCGCGGGTGCATCTCTCCGAGAAGACGGTGCGCAACTACCTCTCCTCGGCGATCCAGAAGACGGACACCGCCAACCGCTTCGAAGCCGCCCACACGGCACGCGAGCGCGGCTGGCTGTAGGCACCCCGGCGGAGCGGGGAACCCTCCCCGTCGGCCCGCCCCAGGGGGTTCGCTCCTCGCCCGTGGACGTCCGGGGACAATGGGGGGACGGCGATACCGCCCGAACGCAGTGCCACAACGGGGAGTTGACATGCAGAGTACGAATGGCGGAGCCGCCGCCCTTGCCATAGCCGTGCCGGCCGTCGGGCTGGTGATGGGACAGCAGCTGCGTACCCGCCGGGTACGGCCGGTCGGCTCGCTGCTGACTCCGGTGGTCTTCGCCGTCCTGGGCATCGCGGGGATCGCCTTCGGCGTCGCCTCAGTCGTCGAGCATCATCCGCTGACCGCGCTGCCTGTCGTCCTCCTGGTGGTGAGCCTGGTCGTCGCGGCGGGCTTCGGCGCGGCCAGAGCGCGGACCGTACGAGTCTGGTGCGGTCCCCAGGGCGAGGTGCTGCGCAAGGGGACGGCGGCCACCACCGGGCTGTGGCTGACCTCCGCGGGTGTGCATTTCGGGCTGGGTCTGTGGATCGACCAGACGGCCGGGGCCGGGGTGCTCGGGGCTGTGTCGCTGTACGCCTACCTGGCGATCGGTCTGGGGACGCAGAACCTCCTGGTGCGCGGCCGGGCCACCGCCCTGCGCCGGCCTGCCGCGACCGGTCAGCCCAACTCCGGCCCGTACGTCCGGTAGCGGTATGTCGCACCCCCATGGCCTCCTGTCCGTGGGGCCCGCCGGCGCAACGCCGTCGAACGGGCATCAAGAGAGGGCCGGGAAGGGCGCCTCACCCGTGCGGCGGAGGTGGGCGCGACTTTCGAAGGACGCCCGTACGCAGGGAAGTTGGCGACGATCGAAGGGTCCTTCATCCCGAGCCCGGATCGGATCCTCACCGTGCTGAAGCAGATCTTGCGCGCCACCACCGTCCTCGCCCTCGTCTCGGCGGTCGCCGCCCCCGTCGCAGTCGCCGCACCCCCGACTGCACCCCCACCCGCACCACCGGCCGCATCCGCGCCCGAAGCCGCGGCCGGCACCCCCGCCGCCACTCTCGTTTCCGCCGTCAAGGGGAAGGCCCGACTGAGCTACCCCGTAGCCGAGGAGAAAGTGCGGGTCATCGTCGACGCCCATTCCGTCTATGTGGCGGGCGGCTTTCCCACCCGCTCCTGGGGAACCTTCCGCATCTCCCACGTCATCGGCGGCCGTGACTACTGGGGAGACTTCGAGGTCGACTGCCTCACCACCGGCGGCCCCACCGCCACCGTGACCGGCCGACTCGTCCGTACCAGCCCCGGCCACCCGTGGCAGACGCACCTGGATCCGCACACCCGCATGGGCGTGAGCTTCTACGTCCCCACGCACGGAAAGGCCCGCGCCGGACTGTCCGGGGCAACGGCCAAGGGAGCGCCCTTGCTCACCAAGTGCATGGCGCCCGCCGCCGATATGGCGGTCGTCGATGGTGGTTACACCCTGCGGGACAGGGACAGGGACACCACGAAGACGGGTGGCGGGAGGGCGGCCGGGCAAGGCCTCGGATAGGTGGCAGTGCTTGCCCCTGTGGGCGCATCGGTGCAGGCCAGAGCATCAGAAGGGAGCGTTTGAAGGGGCGGGGCGCGTTGGGCGCGGTCCCCGCTGGGCGCGGTTCCCACCGGGCGGAGCGCTCAGGCGCATCTTGATCGCCTCGCCTCGCCTCGCCCCACCTCTCTTCGCCTCGATGCCCGGCCGGAGCGGGCAGCTGGCCGTACCCACCCCCGGCCACCTCCGGCCACCCCTGGGCACCCCCACCTGTGGCATCTTTGCTGGTCAGGAAGGGGCCAGGCGCGAGCCGTAAGGTCCGAGTTCACCCGTCCCCGGGGACGCGGTGCGGAGCGTGGGCCGCCGCGAGGGGAAGCCGTCACCGACCGGTTCTAACCTGGAGGAATGGGCAGTGACTTGCTCACACTGTTTTTCTGCGGCGATGTCATGCTCGGCCGTGGCGTCGACCAGATCCTTCCGCACCCAGGGGACCCGGTGCTGCGGGAGGGCTACGTGCGGGACGCCCGGGCCTATGTCGAGCTGGCGGAGGCGGCTAACGGCGCCATTGACCGTCCGGTCGACTTCTCCTGGCCGTGGGGGGAGGCCCTGAGCGTGCTCGATGACGCCGCGCCCGCCGCCCGGGTGCTCAACCTGGAAACCGGCATCACGCAGAGCGCCGACTTCGCCCGCGGCAAGGAAATCCACTACCGGATGAGCCCCGCGAACCTTCCTTGCCTCACCTCCGCCCGTCCTGACGTCTGTGTATTGGCCAACAACCACGTCCTGGACTTCGGCCACCAAGGACTGACGGACACCCTCGACGTTCTGGCGGGGGCGGGGCTGCGGACGGTCGGGGCGGGAGCGGACGCCGACGCGGCGGACCGGCCGGCGAGCGTCCCGCTCGAAGGCGGTCACCGGCTCCTGGTCTTCTCCTTCGGCATGCCGTCCAGCGGCATCCCCCCACCATGGGCCGCGGCCCGGGACCGTGCCGGGGTCGCCTTCGTGGCCAGGCCCTCATACGCCGCCGCGACCGCGGTCACCGACCGGGTACGACAGAGGAAGCGGCCGGGCGACATCGCGGTGGTCTCCGTCCACTGGGGCGCCAACTGGGGCTACCACGTGCCCCGTGACGAGGCCGCGTTCGCCCGTACCCTGATCGACGGCGGCGTGGATCTCGTCCACGGGCACTCCTCGCACCACCCCCGCGCCCTGGAGGTGTACCGCGGAAAGCTGGTGATCCACGGGTGTGGCGACTTCATCGATGACTACGAGGGCATTACCGGCTACGAGCAGTACCGGGACGACCTGCGGCTGCTCTACCTCGTCTCGGTGGACCCGGACAGCGGCGGACTCCACGACGTGCGGATCACCCCGCTGCAGGCCCGGCGCATGCGGCTACGGCACGCCTCACCCCAGGACACCCGGTGGCTGCGTCAGGTGCTCGACCGGATCGGTTCCGGCTTCCACCCCTGCGCCGTCTCCGCGCCGGAAGGCACGCTCACGCTCCGTCCCGCACAGGTAAGCGGCCGCGGCTCCGCCGGCCGTCCTCGGCCATAGGCCCAGAGGGTCGTAGGACCGTAGGCCCCCAGCCCCCAGCTTCCAGCCCCCAGCTTCCAGCCTCCAGCTTCCAGCCCACAGCCCCCAGCCCACAGCCCTTGCCTCTCGGCCCGTAGGCCAGAGGCCCGTAGAGCCATGACGGCTAGGCCGTTTCTTTCGGATCACCATGCGGTCCAGATGTGGATGGCCGCGAGGTGGAGTGCTGCTTGGTCGACGGTGATTGTCGTATCGGGTGGCAAGGCCGCACCGTTGCTTTGCGTTTGTTGATGCAGCGCGGTCGACGGTGTTTTGCGATCTGGTCGGCGGGCTGCAGGGAGGTGCCCTGAGGGACGACACCATCACTGTGCGGATTCCCGTCAGTGAGCAGCCGCGGTCAGGGGGAGTCGTGGTCTTGCGGCGTTCATGCACCGGGGTCCGCCGACGCTTCGGAGGTTCAGGGCCCGTGCCGGCTCATGCGTAGGTGTTCAATCCCCGAACCCGAAGTGGGCTGGCTGAAAGGCGCCGTCACGTGACCCAGGCCGGCTCGTTGGCCAGGTGACAGTCGCTCACTACCGCAGTCACGACGTGTCGCATCCGTGCGCCGCGTCCCGCCGGAAGACACGAGGGAGCCCTCTCATGAGCATGACCGACACCAAGCCCCCCGCCGACCCCCCGGAGTCCACCGGGGCCAAGCACCCCTTCCACATCACCAAGGAAGAGGAACGACAACTGCGCCTCCAGGGAGCTCAGGCCGTACCGTCGCTGGTGATCGGACAGGCCACCTCCTTCGACGAGTACGCCCGACAGTTGATGATCCCGCCGGCCGTCATGGACCTGGCGCGCAAGGCCGAGGACCTACGGCTGTCCGCTTGGGAAATCGAAGCGCTGCGCCATCACCTCGCCCCCGGCGAACCCGGCCGCAAGATGGGGCTGTTGCGGCGAATCCTGCACGCGAAGCAAGGGGACGACATTTCCCACCCGCCGTACATCCGCGTCGCCTGCAGCGGCCGGGGCCACTACGACGAGCTGGCCACCAAACACGGCCACCTCGACCCCAAGGACCTTCCGGAGGGCGACATCGGCTCGCCCGTCGTCCTGGAGATCTGGCCTGCACAGCACTACTCGCCCATCCACTCCCACGGCCATACCACCGGCATCGTTTTCTGCCTCGCCGGGCAGCTCGACGTCATGGTCTACGAGCACCTCGACTGGAACGCGACCAAGCTCGGGCTGCTCACCCTCACGCCCGGACAGTGTGCTTGGCTCTCCAAGGACACGTACGCCGTGCACCGGGTGTTCTGCCCGATGAACGGTGGCGACGGCACCACCGGTCCGGGTTACATGAACTCCACCGACGAATTCGGTGCCAGCTTCCACGTCTACCTCAACCCGGAGGGGACCGCCGTCGAGCACCACGACGGCGACAGTAACTCCCGCGACTCCTTCGACTACATCGACGAGGACGGAAAAGACCAGAGGCACTTCGCCACCCACTCCGACCTCTCCTGGAGCATCCTCCGCCGCGTCCTGGCCAACACCCCACTGACCTGAGACCCGACCCGCCCAGCCCTGAGCCGCCGAAGGCTCCGACACCCCCGCGAAAACACCGTCGGCAAGCCGGAGTCCCCGTGACCTAAGGTCTGTCGTTTGGATCATCGGGCGGACCAGAGGAAGATTCCCGCGACGTGAAGTCCGGCGAGGTAGATGGTTGCGGTCTTCCCGTAGCGGGTGGCGATGCCGCGCCACTGCTTGAGTCGGTTGATGCATCTCTCGACGGTATTGCGCTGCTTGTAGGTTTCGCGGTCGAAGGCCGGCGGCCTACCGCCCCGGCCCAGGTCAGGTCCTCGTCGGCGTCGGCCTGGGCCATCAGCGCGGTGAAGGCCCGCTCCCACGTGCCATCCAGCGCCCACATCCGCAGGCGGTTGTCAACACCCCTCCAATTGCCGTACTTCTCCGGCAGGTGGACCCACCGCGTTCCGGTCTGGAACTTGAAGGCGATCGCGTCGATCACCTCCCGGTGGTCACGCCAGCGGCCACCTCGCTTCGGCATCCGGTCCGGGAGCAACGGCTCAATTCGCGCCCACTGCACATCGCTTAACGGCATACCCCGACCAACGACCGACTGATCCAAACGAAACTGCCTAGCGGAGTCGCGGCCACGGGCGCGAGGTGACGTGGCGCGACCCGGGGAGACGGGCGTCGCTCAGGGCAGCAGCATGTCGAGGAAGGTGTTCGAGAACACCCGTGCCGGGTCGTAGGAGTTCAGGATGTCCCGGGCGGTACGCCAGTCGTCGAAGGCGGCCGGGACGGTGCCGCCCACTGTGGCAGGGTCCGTCCACGGCCCGCTGTCCGTATAGGCCCAGCCCTTGGACCACTCGGGACGTACGGACGCATAGGAACCGGCGTAGTTCCGCCAGATCCACTGCTCCAGCTCGTGGAAGAAGGGCCCCGCGCCGGGCGTGCCGGGATAGGTGGCGAAGTCGAGCCACACCACGGTGTCCCACTCGGGGTGGTCCGCACGCGCCCGCGCCGGGGACAAAAGGGGGCCGTCCAGGGGGTCTGTGCCGGTGATACGCAGCTCGATCGGACCGTTGACCGGGTAGGAGCCGCGGTTTTGATGGGCCGTCAGCACACTGTGGTAGCGGGCGTAGAAGTCCCCCACCACCCGCTGCACATTCGCCCGGGAGGTCAATACCGCCCACCCCGCTTCGACGATCCGCAGCGTCGTCGGTTCGACGTACAGCAGGCTGTTCTTCGACCAGCCCCAGACGTCCCATGTGCCGGTGACGATCAGCCCGGATCCGACGATGGACATGGCGAGCTTGGTGAAGGCGGGCGTCTTGTCGCCCCCGCCCGCGGCGATCTCCCCGAGCAGCCCCGACATCTCCTCGGTGACACGGTTGGCGAAGGTGTACGCGTACGGCGCGTCGATCTGCTTGGCGAGCAGCGGCTTGCCGGGCGCCAGGCTCCACACCTTCAGCCACGGCACATCGGTGAACGGGAACCAGATCGCCTCGATGCGTCCGGTGCGGTCCAGGTAGGAGCCGAGGGTGCGGCCGCCTGTGCCGGGCGGGCCGAAGACGGTGCCCACGTTCACATCGAACCAGTTCTGGCAGCGCAGCCGTGTGTTGGCGGCCGCGGTCATCGTCACCTCGGTGAGGAAGGCGCGGCCCAGATGGACGAGGAAGGCGCGGATGTCGGGGTCGGAACGGGTGAAGGTCTTGAGCACATAGCGGTTCTCTGCCGCGCTCCACACCACGGCGGTGAGGGAGGTGACCAGGGAACTCAGCGTGCCGAAGCCGGACCCCGCGGGCGGGCGTTCGGTGGCGGTGGGCAGACCCGTGCCGTGGCCGCCGATGGCGAGCACCCCGCCGATGGTGAGGTCGCCGGGCGCGGTGGTGGTGGCGAGTCCGAGCCCTGCCTCCTCCAGGCGGACCAGGATGGTGTCGAGAGTCGCCCCGGCCTGCGCGGTGACGCTCCCCGGGTCGCCGCCGCGCACGCTGACCGCGGTGAGGTGAGAGGTGGTGTCGACGATGACCGTCCGGTTGGTGTCGGCCCCGGCGGGTACCGCCAGCGGCGACCAGGTGTGGCCCTTGCCCCGGGCCCGTAGCCGGTAGCCGTGCTGATGAGCCCAGTTGGCGAGCGTGACCACATCGTCGGGGGTACGGGCCGAAGCCGTCCATACGCCCTCGACGACGATCTCCAACGACCAGTTCCGGAAGGCCTGCTGGGAGAGCGGGATGTCCGCAGGGAAGCCGGGTGGAGGGGCGAGGGTGGCCGCGGCGCTGCCCACGGGGATGCGGTGAGCGGGCTGCAGCCCGGTTGCTGTGGCGAGCCCCGCGGCGGCAGCCCCGGTCAGCAGCGTGCGGCGGGTGAAGGAAGCTCTTCGAGCGCTGTCGTCGGACATGGCTGTCCCTCCGGCGCGCGGCGCGCCGGCCCCGCTGCACCGCGCACGGATCGTAGGGGTGAGACCGTACGAGCGCCCCGGTGCGGTGGGGATGTGCCGGAAGAGTAGGGTGACGGGCCATCAGTTGCAATGCCCGTCAGGAAATGCCGATGCCGTTCCCCGGCGGGCCGAAGGGATCGGCCCGCCGGGGACGTGGGGGAAGCGGGCCCGGATCTACCAGCGGGCCCGGTTCCGCCGGCGGTACCAGCTGTACCGGCGGTACCAGCTCTGCCGGCGGTGCCGGCTCTACCAGCGGTACCAACGGCCGCGCCGACCGCCGGCGCCGGCCGACCGCATCAGGAAGCCGAGCAGCCAGAACGCCAGCACGACCACGGCGACGATCCACAGTGCCTTCAACGCGAATCCCGCGCCGAAGAGAAGCAACGCGAGCAGCAGGACCAGAAGCAGCGGAACCATATCCCTGCACCTCCGTATCGGTAAGACGCGAGAGCGCGTATGGAGAGAAACCATGGGAACGAGAGGAATTCTGGTGCGCTCTACGACCCTTTTACGCCGTCTTGCCGCTCAAAGCGCTTCGAAACATGGCGCGATACAGGTGAGAGATGAAGGGGTCGGGGGTGTCGGTGGTGTTCACGAAATTGTTGATGTGACGTCAGGCGGCCTCAGGCGGTGTCAGGCGGCGTCGTGAGGAGGCAGCAGTGAACCCAGGGGTCCGAGGTCGAGATTGAGGTCGGCCATCGTGAGGCCGTAGCGCTCACAGAGTTCCGTCATACGGTCCTGGAGAATCATGAGCGTCATCCCGACTTTCTCTTCCTGCTCCTCGCTCAGATCGCCTTGATCGACACGGTGAAGTGCCGTGCGCTCCATGAGCTGCCGCAAGAGCTCCACGATGGTCAGCACCAATTTGATGAGATCGCGTTCGACCGTCTCCGGGTCGGTCTTCAGCCGCTGGGCGATGCCGCTGTCCTGCCCCTGCCGGCGTTCCCCGGGCCCGGCCGGCACCAGGTCGAACGCCCGTGCCGCCGCCTGCGCCACCTCCGCGAAGGCAGGTTTCACGGGCGCGGCCGGATCAACGGGTTCATCCGTCATGGCGTACGTATCCCTCGTCACGTGGGAATTTCTCCTCGGGAGCGGTGTGGGAAGCGAACTGATGGGCCGGGTATGCGGGTTCATGGAGTCTTCGCACGCGGATCTTCACCATGGTGCCGGACTGTCGGGCGTGATCGAGCGAATCACCGCGCGCAGGTTGATATGGACCAGATCCACGTCGGCAATGGACAGCACCACATCTCCGGTAAGGACCGCACCGCCGTTCAGGAGACGGTCCAGAAGATCGATCAGAGCAATTTGCCGCCCGGCAAGAGAGTCCTCCTCGGAGCGGTCCGTCACATGCGAGGAAGCCGCGTGCGAGACATCCGTGCCCGAGTCAACCGTGTGCGAGACCTCCGCGAATGCGGCCTCATGAAGGTCACTTTCCTTCAAGGATTTGCGCCTTCCGCGGGCGGTGTCGCGAAGGAGTACGGGGCCCACGGACCGGTGATCTCGACGCGTACGCCGGGGACGCCGTCGGCCAGGCCCTTCAGGGCCCGGTGGAATTCCCCGATGCGGTCCGTGGGGACCAGGTAGGCCTCGTTGGCGATGTTCTCGCCTGCACCGGACGCCAGTTCACCTTGCTGGGGGCGGTGCGCAACCATGTCCCGAGCCATATCGGCCACCCGGACCCGCACGTCGGCGGCGACGGCTCCCGCCGCGCGGTAGGCATCACGATGCGTACGCCGCTGGGCCCGCCGCTGCTGCAAGTACGCCCGGCCGGGGCTGACCGCGGACGCAGCGGGGGCCGGGCTGTCAGGTGGTGCGGGAGCTCCGGCGGCGGCCGCTGCGCGTGCGTCCGCGTACACCTTCACTCCCACTTCGGCATGGCCTTCGAGCCGGGAGAGCAGCGCGTCGAACTCGGCGCCGCGCTCGTCCAGCATCGTCCGCACCCGGGCATCGTCCAGATACACCGTGGCCAGGCGCATGGGCAGCACCATGGTGCCGGCCCAGGCGGCCTCGACGACGGCGTGGTGCGTGCGCGCGATCGTCTCCAGCTCCGTCAGGTCTTCCAGCTGCGCCTTCATGCCCTCCGCGCTGAAGGCGCCGGCCGGGACGGAGGAGACGAGGGCGGCCAGGCGGCCGGCGGTGACCGTCCGCAGGGGGCCGTCCCGCAGCCCGGTCAGCCGGGGAGCCGACGCTTCGAGGGCGGTGCCGGCGCGGCCGATGGCGTAGACGTACGAAATCCGGGAGCGGTCGGATTCTTGCTGACCAGCGGGCCGATCAGTGAGCCGATCAGCGGGCGGGCCAGCGGGCGGGCCAGCGGGCGGACCAGCGTAC
This sequence comes from Streptomyces sp. NPDC048516, assembly GCF_043199875.1. Taxonomy (NCBI): domain Bacteria; kingdom Bacillati; phylum Actinomycetota; class Actinomycetes; order Kitasatosporales; family Streptomycetaceae; genus Streptomyces; species Streptomyces sp. NPDC048516. The sequence goes on from NZ_JBICWS010000009.1 coordinate 275,778, forward strand.
CGATCGAGGGGGAGCGGCGAGGAGGTGGTCTCCTCGGCTCCTTGCGTGGGGCGGTTCACTGCTCCTCCTTGCGGTCTGCCTGGCGCGCGCCGGATCCCTGGGCGGATCCGATGGCCGCGCGCAGTTCGGCGAGTTCGGCGCGCAGTTGCTGGTTCTCCTCGGCCAGCGAGTCACCGGCGACGGCCGGCGGGCGCCCGTCGGGGACCTGCTGCGGTGCGCGGGCGCGGGACGAAAGGGAGGGGTCGTGTTCCCACCAGTCGATGCCCATTTCCTTGGCCTTGTCGACGGAGGCGACGAGCAGCCGGAGCTTGATGGTCAGCAACTCGATGTCGAGCAGGTTGATCTGGATGTCGCCCGCGATGACGACGCCCTTGTCGAGGACGCGCTCCAGGATGTCGGCCAGGTTGGCGGAAGCCCCCTGCCGGCCGTACGGGGACGGACCGGAGGAAGGCCCCATACGGCCGGCCAGTGAATCGGACATGATCAGCCTCGTCTGTGCGGTCGCGGTCGCGGTTGCGGTCGCGGTCGCGGTTGCGGTCGGGACGGGTCAGCGGGCAACGGCGGCACGGCGGCCCCGGCGGGGTGCCGGCGGCTCGTCCTCGTCGTACGGGTCCCGTTCGTCCACCGGGTCGTCGTCCTCATCGAGGGGTTCCGTGTGGTCGTCGTCCTCGTCGAGTGGTTCTCCGCGGTCGTCGTCCTCGTCGATGGGCTCTTCGAGGTCGTCTTCGTAGCGGTCCTCGTCGCCGTCTTCGGCGCCGTCATGGTCGCCTTCGTCTGCGGCGTCCGCTGCGAGATCGTCGTGGTCGTCCACGTCGTCGTCTGCTACGTCGTGGTAGTCCTCGGGGTCCTCGGCGTCTTCCCCGTCCTCGACGTCCCCGTCTTCGGCATCCTCGTCGGCCTCATCGTCTCCGGGGCGCAGATCGCCGGAGCCGTGTTCGGCGTCCTCCCGGTCCCTCTCCCGGTCCTCCTCCTTCGCGACGGCGTCATCGTGCTCGACCACGACCTCGCCGTCCTGGATCTCACCGCGCCACCCATCCGTGGCCTCGCCGCGCAGCATGATGAACTTGCGGTAGAGCTTGAGGTCCAGCCGGGCCCGGCGGCCCTGGGCGCGCCAGATGTTGCCGGTCTTCTCGAACAGCCCCTTGGGGAAGTACTCGAGAACCAGCAGCACCCGCGTCAGGTTGTCGGTGAGGCGGTGGAAGGTCACCACACCCTTGACCGTGCCCTTCGCACCTTCGGTGGTCCAGCTGATCCGCTCGTCGGGCACCTGCTCGGTGACGTTGGCCCGCCAACTGCGGGTGGACTTGGCGACCTTCACCTTCCAGTTGCTGCTGGTGTCATCGGATTTCTCGACACTGACGACGCCCTTGGCGAAGGTGCTGAACTCCTGGAACTGCGTCCACTGGTCGTATGCCTCGCGTACGGGAACACCCACATCGATATCCTCGACGATCGTCACGCTCTTGGACTTGCCGCCGCCGCCCTTGCGGCCCTTGCCGAACAGGCTCTTCACCTTGTCCTTGACGGTGTCCTTGAGGTGGGAGGCGCCCGCGGTCAACGCCGCCTGCTGCGGCGACTTGCCTTCGCCGAGCGCCTTGCCGCCCTTCGCCAGACTGCTCACCAGGCCACCGGCGCCCTGGCCGGGTTCGGCGAGCTTGCCGACGCTCTCGCCCAGCTTGTGGCCGAGACTGGTGACCGCGTGTTCCGCCCGTGCCTGGAGGTAGTGCTGCAGCTCCTCCTTGAGCTGGTCGGCCGCCGGGCTCTTGGTCACTTCGTCCTTGATCTTGCTGAAGGTCGACTCAGCCATTGCTGCCCCCACGGTCGGCAACCGTGCGCGCCGCGCCGGAAGCCTTGTTCGAGGCCTTGCTACGGGCACCGGAGGCGGCCTTCCGCCCGGGGGCGGTGGAGGTGCGTTGGCGGGAGGACGCGGCCTTTCCCGAAGTCTTGGCCGCGCTCGACGCCGAGCGCCGTGCCGTGGAGGACCGGTCGGGGGCGGACGACTTCTTGGCCGATGCCGATTTCGCAGCCGTCTTCGTAGCGGTCTTCGAGGCCGTCTTCGAGGCTGTCTTCGAGGCCGACGTCGTGGCTGACCTCGTGGACGAGTTCGCGTCCGGATTTGCGGACGACTTGGCGGAGGTCTTACGGCGCGGGGCGGGCCTCTCGCGCTCCGCGTCCGCGGCGTCCGCCGCGTCGTCGATGTCCTCCGCGTCCTCCGCCTCGTCCCGTGGCTCGTCCTCGGGCTCCGGATCCGCCTCGTCCGCCGCGTGCCCTGCACCGTCCGTCCCGCCCTCGTTGAGGGCCAGGGTCCGCTCGTGCAGGGAGTCGGCGAGGCCGTTCATCCGCTGGGTGAGCGCGGCGCCGGCGGCCGACTTCGTGGCGTCCACCAGCTCCTTGCGCACTTGGTCGTTGAGGGGACCGAGGACCGGAGAGTTGGCCACCAGGGCGCCCAGTTGCCGCGGGTCCAGATTCAGCTTCTTGCCGGCCAGGAACATGCCCAGGCCGATGGCCATCTTGGCCTTCTTCGTGCGCCCCAGGAGGTAGCCCCCGACGAGGGCGACCCCTATCTTGGCGTTGCTCATCATCTCTCGTACACCTCGTTCTCCCCGTGCTCAGGAGTCGGTATGTAGTCGTTGCTGGTTGGCCTCCAGCCACTCCAGCCGGTCCAAGAGCTCGTCCTCGCGGGCGTCGAACTCGTCGCTCGTGATGCTTCCGTCCAGCAACTGCTGTTCCAGTGCGGCCAGTTCCTCCCGCACCGGCTCCGGGTCGTAGTACTCGCGCTCCGCGGTGAGCAGCACCTGGTCCAGGACCCAGACCGTGCCCCGCACCGGGGCGACCGGCAGCGTCAGGATCTGCGTGATGAGGCCCATGACGGATCTCCGTCCGCCGGTCAGACGAAGCTGTACGGCGGCAGCGGGCCGTGCAGACTGAAGGCGTAGGCGTCTCCGCGCTGCCCGGCTTCCGTGTGGACCGCCTCGGAGAACGCCGCTGCCTTCTCCTGTTCGACGAGGAAGGACACATTGAGGAAGTGGCGCTTCGTCGGCTCGACGTTCGCGGCGCGCACCGCAGCCGGAGCGAGCCGGGCCACGATGTCCGTACGGGCGCGGTCGTGGCGGGCCTCGACCTCCTGCGAAATCAGCTCACCCAGAGCCACCTTGGCGTCGTAGGCGTCCGGGTTCTGCCGGGTACGCTCGTTGAGCTGCTGTACCTCGGCGGACTCCCGCACGATCTCCCGCAGCAGATCGTCCTCGTCGCGTGCGACCTTGAGGTGGTACTCGCGGCAGCCCTCGATCTCCTTGAGACGCTGGGTGTAGGCGTCGCGGTGTTCCTCCAGGGCGGAGACCACCTGCGCGTCGTCGGGACCGACCAGCCCGAAGCGCATCGGGAGGACGGCGCCGTCGGCAAGCAGACGTTCCTGGACGCTCTGGTGGGCCGCCACATCGCGGCGCTTGGCCCGCAGCCCGTCCGGTGCGTCGCTGACCACCGCGCACAGGTCCTTGGTCTTGACGGTGCGCAGCCGTGCCGCGGGGTCACCGACACCGGTGACGTCGGACAGCTGCAAGGGGTGCTCCGCACCGGTGATGGCGTAGAGGTAGGTCGCCATGGTCAGTCCTCCCGACGGCGGGCCGTACGACGGCTGGTGGAGCTGGAGGATTTACGCGCCGGGCGTTCTTCCGCCTCCTCCTCCGATCCCTCCTGGCCCTTGTGCAGGGAGTCGGTGAATGCCTCAACAGCGCCGGTCAGTGCGCCCTTCGACTTTCCTTTGGCGCCGCTCTCGGTGGCTTCACCGACCAGATCGGTGAGCTGACTCGGTGCCTTGCGACCCGATTCCAGGTCCAGACGGTTGCACGCCTCGGCAAAGCGCAGATACGTGTCCACGCTTGCGACGACGACGCGTACGTCAATCTTGAGAATTTCGATGCCGACGAGGGAAACCCGCACAAAGGCGTCAATGACGAGCCCTCGGTCGAGAATCAGCTCAAGGACATCGTAGAGATTTCCTGAACCGCCCCCGCTGCTGGTCGATGCGTTGGATTGCTGAATGGCTGTCACGGTCAATCGTCCCTTCCAGTTGACTGGAGTGGGTCATGGGGCCGTCACGTCATGACCGGGCCGAGCAGTGGCCCATCATCTGTCGATCTGGCCGCGCCCATATCGGCGAGTGCGCTCGTATCCCAGGAGTTGGCCCTGTGCGTCGAGGTAAACGCGGTAGGAAGCCATGACGCTCGCGGTGTCCGGAACCCTTTCGATCTCCACCACTTCCACATCCGCCGACCAGCCGTCACCGGTGGCCTTGAGCGCCGACACCGAGCCGGGCTCGCATTGCAGCATCTGGGCAAGTTGCCCCGAAGCGCGGCGCATTGCTGTGGGGGCGGCGATCCGCTCAGGTCCGCCGTTGTGTGCTTCTTCTTCCTTGCGGTCCGCCTTCTTGCGGTCCGTTTCCTTGCGGTCCGTGTTTTCCTCGGTCGCCATGATCCCGCCTGTCGTGCGTCGTAGGGTTTTTGGTCGAAGTACGGTGGCTGTCTGTGGCGATGGAGAACCGGGTGCCCCCGCGATTCGAACATATGCATAGCCGTCCACAGAGGGCGGAATTCCGCCCTCGGGAAGGCACGGCCCGCCGATCAACTCGTCGATCACTCCACGGACCCCGACGCGACCGGACCGGAACCCCTGATGCCTGATCCAGTTACCGGTTCCCGTTCCTGGCTCCGTTCCGGTCGCCCGCTCTGGCCTGCGGGGGAGAGGGGAGTCGGCGGCGGATCGCCACGCGAATCACCATGGTGCGGAACTGATGCGGAACGGAATTCAGGCGTGCGGACACCCGGCACGGACCGCGCGGCGGGCCGAGAGATCAGGCCCGCCGCCGTGGTCGGGAAACCGGGCCTGTGGCAGCGCCACGCGATCGCGGTCCGGTCCTCCCCCCCCCGTGCCGCGGCAATCGCTTTGCGTCACGACGCCACGAGGTCCGCCGTAGGACAGGCGCGCAATGGCCTCATGACGGAAGAACCGGCCTTTCCGCCGTGGTGTCACGGCGGAAAGACCGGTGAGCTGGTCAGGTCCCTTCCGTTGGTCCGGCCCTTTCCATTGGTCCGGTCCTATCGCTGGGCCGGTCCGATGGCCCGGCCGGCCCGGCCCCGTTACGAGAGTTCTACGCCCCGGCGGGCGGTTTGCCGGCCACCGTCACCTGCGCGGGACGCAAGAGGCGGTCGCCCACCCGGTAGCCCTGGCGGAGGACCGCGGTGCAGATGGGCTCTTCCACCCGGTCGTCGGGGGTGTAGGTGACGGCCTCGTGGATCAGCGGGTCGAAGGGGACGCCCGCCGTACCGAAGGGCTGGAGGCCCAGCGCCCCCAGCTCGGTGTGCAGAGCCTCGGCGACGCGCTGGAAGCCACCGGTCACCTCGCCCTGCTCCCCGGCCTCGGCAAGGGCGTCGAGTACGGGCAGCAGCCGGCTGAGCACATTGGCGACGGCGATCTCGCCGACCGCCAGGCGGTCACGGTGGATCCGCTTGCGGTAGTTGTCGTACTCGGCCTTCAGTCGCTGCAGATCGGCCGTACGCTCCTGGAGCTCGGCGCGCAGCGCCGCTTCCTGCGACGCCGGCGGTGCGACGGTCTCGTCCTGGCGGGACGGCCGACCGGGGTCCCGGACGTCCCCGGACTGCTTCCCCGTGTCGTCCTGCGCGGTGCGCTCCCCGGCCTGGGTGGCGCGGGGCGGGACCGGACCGGGTTTTTCCTCCTGCCCGTGCCCCACCAGGGCCAGCGGCGGCTGAGGGAGGTCACGGACGTGGGTCGGACGGTTCATCGTGCGCTTCCCTCCTGTTTGTCGTCATCGACGATCTCCGCGTCGACGACATCGTCCTGGTCGCCGGTGGCCGCGCCCGATCCGCCCTCGCCGGAGCCACCTGCCCCCTCGGAACCCTGCGCGGAGCCCTGGGCCTGAGCCTGCGACTGGGCGTCGGCGTACATGGCCTGTCCCAGCTTCTGGGAGACGGTCGCCAGCTTCTCGGAGGCGGTACGCAGCTCCGCGGTGTTGTCGCCGTCGGGGGACTCGGCGGCCTTCAGCTTCTCCTTGACCTCACCGATCGCGGTCTCGACCTCGGTCTTGACCTCGCCGGGGACCTTCTCCTCGTTGTCCTTGAGGAACTTCTCGGTCTGGTAGACCAGTTGCTCGGCCTGGTTGCGCGTCTCCGCGGTCTCCCGGCGGCGGCGGTCCTCCTCGGCGTGGTGCTCGGCGTCGCGGACCATCCGGTCGATGTCGTCCTTGGGCAGCGAGGAGCCGCCGGTGACGGTCATCTTCTGCTCCTTGCCCGTGCCCAGGTCCTTGGCCGTGACGTGCATGATGCCGTTGGCGTCGATGTCGAAGGAGACCTCGATCTGCGGGACCCCGCGGGGGGCGGGCGGCAGACCGGTCAGCTGGAACATCCCGAGCTTCTTGTTGTACGCCGCGATCTCGCGCTCGCCCTGGTAGACCTGGATCTGCACGGACGGCTGGTTGTCCTCGGCCGTCGTGAAGATCTCGGACCGCTTGGTCGGGATCGTGGTGTTGCGTTCGAGCAGCTTGGTCATGATGCCGCCCTTGGTCTCGATACCGAGGGACAGCGGGGTGACGTCCAGCAGGAGGACGTCCTTGACCTCGCCCTTGAGGACACCGGCCTGGAGAGCTGCGCCGATGGCGACGACCTCGTCCGGGTTGACACCCTTGTGCGGATCCTTGCCGGTCAGCTCCTTGACCAGCTCGGTCACCGCGGGCATACGGGTCGAGCCGCCGACCAGGATCACATGATTGATGTCGGAGACCTTGATCCCGGCGTCCTTCACCGCATTGTGGAACGGGGTCTTGCACCGTTCCAGAAGATCGGCGGTCAGCTGCTCGAACTGTGAGCGGGTGAGCTTCTCGTCCAGGTGCAGGGGCCCGTCGGCCGACGCGCTCAGGTACGGGAGATTGATCGTGGTCTCGGTCGCCGCGGACAGCTCGATCTTGGCCTTCTCGGCGGCCTCCCGCAGCCGCTGGGTGGCCATCTTGTCCTTGGACAGGTCGATGCCGTAGGCGTTCTTGAACTGCTTGGTGAGGTGATCGACGATCCGCTGGTCCCAGTCGTCGCCGCCCAGGTGGGTGTCGCCGTTGGTGGCCTTCACCTCGACGACGCCGTCGCCGATGTCCAGCAGCGAGACGTCGAAGGTGCCGCCACCGAGGTCGAAGACCAGAATCGTCTGGTCGTTCTCCTTGTCGAGGCCGTAGGCCAGCGCCGCCGCGGTCGGCTCATTGACGATCCGCAGCACCTTCAGGCCCGCGATCTCACCGGCCTCCTTGGTAGCGGTGCGCTGGGCGTCATTGAAATACGCCGGAACGGTGACCACCGCATCCGTCACGTCCTCGCCCAGGTACTCCTCGGCATCGCGCTTGAGTTTCTGCAGCACCCGCGCGGAGATCTCCTGCGCGGTGTACCGCTTGCCGTCGATGTCGCCGCTGTCCGGGAAACGCCACTCGGACTCGCCCATGTGGCGCTTGACCGACCGCGCCGTGCGGTCGACGTTGGTCACGGCCTGCCGCTTGGCTACCTCACCCACCAGCACATCGCCGCCCTTGGCGAACCCGACCACCGACGGGGTGGTCCGGGCCCCCTCGGCGTTGGTGATCACGATGGGCTCACCGGCCTCCAGCACGCTGACCACCGAGTTCGTCGTACCAAGGTCAATACCCACTGCACGTGCCATGGTCTTCTCCTCGTCTTGCGGCCGACTCCCGGAGCCGGCGCCGCCCGGCACCGGGACCCGGCGCCCGCAGGCCGCCGGCGGAAGCCGGACCGAAGCGCCAGGTCGCCCCGAGGCTTCCCCGGCAACGCCTCTCACCTGCTGATATGGAGGGCGAGCCAGTACCTCGTCGTCCGTATAAAACGTGCATAAAACGTGTCGGCGTATCTGTCAAGATATCCCTATTCAGGCCATATACACGGTATGCGCGAATTGCTGCCGCGCTCCCGCTGGCTGCCGCAGTCGGGTGGCGCTCGATCCGGTGACCGCTGTCGGCCGGGACATGCCCGAGGGGCTGAGACACGCCGGACGGCCGGGGGCGCGCCGGACGGCCGATGCGTGCCGGACGGCCAGGGCATGCCCGACAGCCGGGGGGGGAGATGGCGCCTGATAGTCGTGTCCATGCGTGCACCGTGCCCGTGCCCGTGCCCGTGCCCGTGCCCGTGCCCGTGCCCGTGCCCGTGCCCGTGCCCGTGCCCGTGCCCGTGCCCGTGCCCATGCCCATGCGCGTGCCCGTGGCCGCGCCTACGCCGGTGCCCACGCCCATAGTGCGGGCCAGGGCCCTGACCCGAACCGACCGCCGCCCAACGCGCGGCAGGAAAACCGGCGTTGGACGGCGGCACAGATATGCGCTCCGCTCGGCGCCATGCGGGCTCCGCTCGCTCGGTGCACACCCCGCCCGATGCGCGCTCCGCTCGGCGCCCGCTCCGCCCGGTGCGCCCGGCGGCTCACCTGCCGGGCGCACCGAGCGGTCGGGTCACGTCGCCGGCGCAGGGGCGGAGGACCAGGTGCCCAGGGCCATCTCGGCGGTGATACCGGGGCCGAATCCGGCCAGCAGGCCGCGCTGGCCGTCGAGGGCCGACGCCTCGTCGAACATGCGCGCCAGGGCGTCGAGTACCACCGCGCTGGCGATGTTGCCGTACTCGGTCAGTGTCGCGCGGCTGAAGCGGAACGCCTCGGGAGGAACCTCCAGGAAGCGGCACAGGTCGTCCAGGATGCGCGGACCGCCTGCGTGGACGATGTAGAAGTCCAGCTCACCCGCGTCCCACTGGTGCTGCTCCGCGACGGCGCGCAGGGCGGGGGCGAGCGGTTCCATGGTCCCGGGTACGCGCTTGTCCAACTGGAAGTGGAAACCGGTGGACCGGATCGCGTAGGAGATCCAGTCCTCGGTGTTCGGGATCAGGTACGAGCTGTTGCGCTCCAGCCGGACCCCGGTGCCACCGCTCCCGCGGACCACGGCTGAGGCGACCGCGTCGCCGAAGAGGCCGTTCGACAGCAGCGACCCCACACCCAGGTCCGTGGGCTGGTAGCACAGCGAGCAGAACTCACACGCGACGATGAGCACGTTGGCGTCGGGGTACGCCGTGCAGAAGTCATGTGCCCGGTTGACCGCCGCGCCCCCTGCCGCGCAGCCGAGTTGGGCTATCGGCATCTGCCGTGTCTCCGACCGGAAGCCCAGGGTGTTGATGAGCCAGGCGGTCAGGGCCGGCATCATGAAGCCGGTGCAGGAGACGTAGACGATGAGGTCGATCTCCTGCGGCTCCAGCTCGGCCTGGTCGAGTGCCTTGCGGACCACGGCGGGGACGCGGGCCTTGGACTCCTCTTCGTAGACCGCGCTACGGGCGTCGAGCCCCGGATGCTTGAGTACCTTGTCGATCGGCTGGATCAGATGCCGCTTGAGGACGCCGGTGTTCTCGATCAGCCGCAGGATCAGCCTCAGCTGCGTGTGGTCCTTGTGCAGCCGTTGCGCGAGTTCGAGGGTGTCGTCTTGGGTGATGACGTATTCAGGGACCGCGATTGCTGGTTTGCACAGAACCGCCATGAGATGCACTCCTTGCAGACTGTGGCCCCCTCAGGATTCCCTGCGCTGAATTCGAGTCTCTTCCTTTTCGTCCGGTGCTATCCGTCGCGGTAACTCGCCCATTCAGATCGGGCAAAGGAACCTTGGGCGGATCCGGCGGTCCGAAATGGACGACCCCGGAAGGGAAACGAGCGGGCCAGCCGTCGAAGAATGAACTCTCCCCGTGCTGGTGGATTGATCTTTCCGAGTAGTAACCGTACGCCAGGCGGGTGGAATCTGCATTTTGCGGCCGTGGCCCACCGTTACCAAGTGACCGGCAGCTCCAGCGGATAGCGCCAGATCGAGGTGGTGTTCCAGCGGACTTCCTCGGCCGGCTTTGCCAGCCGGAGTTCCGGGAAGCGTTCGAGGAGGCTCTTGAGGGCGACTTCCAGCTCCGTGACCGCGAGCGGGGCGCCCAGGCAGTGGTGTCCGCCCCAGCCGAACGTCATGTGGGCGGTCCGGCCCTCGCGTTCCAGGTCCAGTTCGTCGGGCCGGTCGAACTTCCGGCTGTCCCGGTTGGCCGTCAGGTAGGAGACGTGCACGATGTCCCCGGCCCGGATCGTCACACCGCTCAGCTCCACGTCCTCGGTGGCGACGCGGGGGATGCCGACGCCCTTGCGGAAGGGGATGAACCGCAGCAGTTCGTCGAGCGCCTGCGGAAGCGTCTCGGGACGGGAGCGCAGCATCGCGAGCTCCTCGGGCCGAGTGAGCAGCGTGTAGGCGAGGTTCCCGATCTCGTACGTGGTGGTGTCCTGGCCGGTGATGAGCAGGACCATGGCCATCACGGTGAGTTCCTGGTCATTGAGGATCTCGTCCCCGTCACGAGCGGTGGCCAGGGCGCTGATCAGGTCTTCTCCCGGGTGCTGACGCCGTTTCGCCGTCAGCGTCTCGAAGTAGGCCCGCATATCGGCCTTGGCCCGGACGGCGCTCTCCCGGTTTTCCACGGTCACGTTCATCATGGTCCGGGCGTGTGCGCGCAGCTGTGCCTGGTCGCGCTCGGGGATGTCGAGGACCTCGCAGATCGTCGTCAGGGGCAGTGGGTTCGCCAGGCTCTCCATCAGGTCGCCGGGCGGACCCTGCGCGGCCATCCGGTCCAGCAGTTCGTCCACGACATGCTGGGTGCGGGCCCGCATGCGCTCCACGTGACGCGGGGCGAACGCCTTGGAGACCAGGCTCCGCAAGCGGCTGCTGGCGGGCGGGTCCATCACGTTGATCGCCTCGTCCTGGACGATCGGCTCCGGCGTCATACGGGGAAAGTCCCGGCCGATGACGGCGCTCCGGCTGAAGCGCCGGTCGGTTGTCACCGTGCGTACGTCGTCGTACTTCGTGACGAGCCATGCCTCGCCCTCCCCGTGGGGCAGCCGGATGCGGGCGACCGGTTCCTCGGTCAGCAGGCGCTTGAGCGTCGGATCGAATTCCAGGCCCTCCGCATAGTCGAACGGGCAGTTCCAGACGTGAGGTCCGGGTTCCATGGTGAGCTCCCGACGTGAGAAGGGACGAGTGAATTCACCGCCTGCGAAGAAAGACCGGGCGCACGCATGCGGTCGTATCGGGCCGCCGGCCAGAAAGACGCCAATTCATCCGATCAGCGAAAAGCGGAGATGCGGGGGCGGCTTTTGCTTCCTGCTGCAGGCAAGGGCCTTACGGAGGCCTTTGTCCTGCCGTTCCACAGTGACTTACGGACAGTGGCGGGTGGTCGGTGTGGTGCGCCAATCGGGTGATCTCTCCGGCTCTTGCCCGGTGAGGTCCGGTGTGTACCGGCGCGGAAGCCGGTCGACGCCGGGGCGGAGCCGGGCGGAGCCGGTGAGGTGCGTCCTCCTCGTCGGCTTGACAAAAGTTGTTGCCGGGACGGCAAATGGAGCCATGGCGGACGATGACATTCCCGGTGTGCTCAACGCGGTCGGCCCGCGGCTACGGGCGCTGCGGCGCGAGCGCGGAGCCACCCTGGCGCAGCTGAGCGAGGTCACCGGCATCTCGCTCAGCACCCTGTCGCGGCTGGAGTCCGGGCAGCGCAAACCGACCCTCGAACTCCTGCTTCCGCTCGCCAAGGCCCACGGAGTGCAGCTGGACGAGCTGGTCGGGGCACCGGCCACCGGCGACCCCCGGGTCCATCCGCGCCCTTTCACCCGCAACGGACAGACCTTTGTGCCGCTGACCCGTCACCTCGGTGGTCTGCACGCCTTCAAACACATCCTCCCCGCCGGGAAAGCGACCGGCACACGACCCGAGCTGCGCACGCACGAGGGCTACGAGTGGCTTTACGTCCTCTCCGGCCGGCTGTGGCTTGCCCTCGGCGGCCACGACCTCGTCCTCACCTCCGGCGAGGCCGCCGAATTCGACACCCACACCCCGCACGGCTTCGCCAACGCCGGGCCGCATCCCGTGGAATTCCTCAGCCTCTTCGGGGCCCAGGGCGAGCGGATGCACGTCCGCGCCGCCCCGCCCGCCCCGCCCGCGCCGCACCCAGGCTCCGCCTGACCGACCCGTCCCGGCGCCGAACCCGCGAACGGCAACGGTCCGATGAACCACCAGGAAAATCTTGGCATCTCTTCCGGGGAAAGCGTGTTCGGGCGCACCGCGCTGTCTAGCATGTGCAGCGTTGTCGTCGGCCGTGGCGGAACGCTCCGGGCCGCGGCCCATTCCTCATCCTGCGCCACCGCCGTCATCGCGTGGTGTGAACGACCCCCGGGAGGCTCGGAGTGCCGCGAACCGGTCTCGGGAAACCGCGGTCCCCTCGCGTCCGGTGGAGCGGGGGAGTGGTCCTGGCCGGCGGGCTGCTGGCGGTGCTGGTAATGGTGCTGCCCGGTGGCCCCGAGGACGCCGCGGGGCACGGGCAGGCCGCCGCGGCGGACGGGCTGCGGCACACCACCGTCGAGGTGTCACCGGGCGGTTGCGGCAGGGGATGGGGCAACCCCCGCGCCGGCACCCAGGTCTTCGATCTGCACAACACCTCCGCCGCGGCGGCCGAGGTCTACCTCAAGTCCCCGCGCAGCGGCGCGGTGTACGGCGAGGTGGAGGGCATCGGCCCCGGTACCACGCGGCACCTGCGGGTCCGGCTGGGCCGGGGCTCGTACGCCTTCATGTGCCTGCCGGACGACGCCGACGCGGTCACGGGCCCCACGGTCCGTATCGCCGGTGGCGGTCAGGCCGGCCCCGCGGCCGCCCCGGTCACCGAGCACGATCTGATCCCCCCGGCGCTGGACTACCAGAAGTGGGTCGCGGACGGCCTGGACGATCTCGTCGGCCGGACCGGGACCCTGCGGGCCGCCGTGGCGCGCGGGGACCTGGCGGAGGCCCGGGACGCCTGGCTGCCCGCGCACCTCGCCTACGAGCGGCTGGGCGCGGCATACGGGGCCTTCGGCGACGCGGACCAGCAGATCAACGGCACGACCGCCGGTCTGCCGGGCGGCGACCGCGACCCGGAGTTCACCGGCTTCCACCGCATCGAATACGGGCTGTGGCACGGGCAGTTGGCCGGCTCCTTGCGCGCACCGGCCGCCGCTCTCGACGACGCCGTGCGCAAGCTGCGGGACGACTGGGCGCAGACGCGGATGGAGCCTGCGGACCTCGGCCTGCGGGCACACGAGATCCTGGAGAACACGCTGCAGTCCGAGCTGACCGGACGGACCGACTACGGCAGCGGCAGCACCCTCGCCACCGCTCGCGCGCACCTCGACGGAACCCGGGCCGTCCTGACCCGGCTGCGCCCCCTGCTGGTGACCCGGTACCCCGGCCTGCCGCACGTGGAGCGCGAGTTGAGCCGGACGCAGCGGCTGCTCGACGGCTTCCGGAAGGACGGGCGGTGGCCGGCACTGAGCCATCTGGACCGCTCTCAGCGGGAGCGGACCGACGCGGTGTTCGGAGACCTGGTGGAACGGCTGGCGTCGGTGGCGACGCTGTGCGATGCGCGGAGAACGGTGTGAAGGACATGAGCGGTGTCGGCCGAAGGGGATTCCTGCGGGGAGCGGCGCTCGCCGGGGCCGGACTCGCGGCCGGTGGTGCCGCGTCCGCGGACGACGGCCCGCACCAGGACGGTGCACCGGCCCTGACGACCGGTTCCGGGCCCCTCGCCGGGGCCACCACCCCACGGGTGCCCTTTCACGGCCCGCGCCAGGCCTCGGTGCTCGCGCCGCCCCGCCGGGTCACGGCGTACACCGCGTTCGATGTGACCGCGCAGAACCGCCGGGAACTGGCCGAGCTGATGCGTACCGTCACCGCACGCGCCCGGTTCCTGACCGGCGGCGGGATACCGGAGTCGGTCGGTATCACCGGCCCGCCCACCGACTCGGGCCTCCTGGGGGCCCAGGTGCCCGCGGGCGGGCTGTCCGTGACCCTCGCGGTGGGCGCGTCGCTGTTCGACGACCGGTTCGGGCTGCACGGGCGCGCACCGCGCCGGCTGACCACCATGCCCTCCTTCCCCGACGACGACCTGCAGTCCGACTGGTGCCACGGTGACCTGAGCCTCCAACTGTGCGCGGACGACACGGACACCGTGCTGCACGCCTTGCGTGACCTCGCCCGGCACACCCGGGGCGGTATGCAGGTGCGCTGGCGGCTGGACGGTTTCACCAGCCCGCCACGGCCGTCCGGGACGCCGCGCAACCTCCTGGGCTTCAAGGACGGCACGGCCAACCCCGATGCCCGCGCAGCCCGGGAGATGGACCGGCTGGTGTGGGTCGGGGCGCGGGACGGCGAGCCGGAGTGGGCGGTCGGCGGCAGCTACCAGGTGGTGCGGCTGATCCGCATGCTGGTGGAGTTCTGGGACCGGGTGTCACTGACCGAACAGGAGCGCATGTTCGGCCGCTCCCGGGAGACCGGGGCGCCGCTGGACGGCGACCGGGAACACGACGCCCCCGACTATCCCGGCGACCCCAAGGGCGAGGTGATCCCCCTGGACAGCCATATCCGGCTGGCCAATCCGCGCACCCCGTCCAGCACCGGTCAGCGGATCCTGCGCCGGGCCTACAACTACGACAGGGGCGTGGACAGCAACGGCAACCTCGATATGGGCCTGCTCTTCTGCTGCTACCAGCGCGACCTCGCCCGCCAGTTCGAGACCGTACAGCGACGACTGGCCGGCGAGCCGTTGGCGGACTACATCTCGCCCTTCGGGGGCGGCTACTTCTTCGCGCTGCCGGGCGTGCGGGACGAGTCGGACTGGTACGGCCGGCACCTGCTGGCCTGAACGGATGCCGCAGGCCTGCGAAGGGTCAATACCCGGTCAAGGTTTGTCCTGGCATACCTGACTCACTGTTCACTCCAGCGTCATGATGGCTCTGCCGGACCGCCGTCCGCCCGGCAGAGCATCCGCCCGTACAGCACCATCACGTCCCGGCCCGGAGGGTGAACCAGCATGGCCAGTAGGGGAAGACGAGCAGCGATACGGCGCCTGGGGGCCCTGACGGGTGCCGCGGCACTCACGGTCCTGGGCGCGGGTACGCCTTCATGGGCCGCCGGGCCGCACCACCCCGATTCCTCCCGGACGGCCACTCCCGTCAAGCACGTGGTCGTGCTCTTCGACGAGAACATCTCGTTCGACCATTACTTCGCGACCTATCCCCAGGCCGCCAACACCGACGGCACCAAGTTCACCGCCTCCCCGCACACACCCCGCAACATCGACAACCTGCGCACCGCCGGGCTGCTGAAGCACAACCCCAACCAGTACGCGCCCAAGCGGCTCACGCCACAGCAGGCCATGACCTGCGACCAGACCCATGACTACGGGCCCGAGCAGTACGCGTACCACGGCGGCAAGGCCGACCGGTTCGTCCAGAACACCGACTCCGGCAAGTGCTCCGGCGGTCTCTTCGGCGAGCCCGGCCTGGTGATGGACTACTACGACGGCAACACCGTCACCGGCCTGTGGAACTACGCCCAGCACTACGCCCTCAACGACCGCTCCTTCAGCTCGGTCTACGGCCCCTCCACACCGGGCGCCATCAACCTGGCCTCCGGACAGACCCACGGCGTCGTCTCCATGGACCCTGCCTCCGGCACCGAGAACCCGCGGCAGACCGCCACCCCCGACGCGTACGCCGTGCAGTCACCCGACGCACGGGGCGTCGGCACGATGATCAACGACCCGGACCCGGCGTACGACGACTGCTCCAACAAGGACCACACCGGCAAGAATGCGCTCGCCGCCATGAAGGGGCGCAACATCGGCGACGTCCTCAACTCCCGCCATGTCAGCTGGGGCTGGTTCCAGGGCGGCTTCCGGCCCAGCACCGGATGGGACGGCGAGCCGGACCACTACGCCAAGTGCGGCGGGACCACGCACACCAACGTCGGGGGAGCGGCGGTCGTCGACTACAGCCCGCACCACGCGCCGTTCCAGTACTACAAGTCGACGTCCAACCCGCACCACCTGCCGCCGAAGAGCGTCGACGAGGTCGGCCATGCCGGACGGGCCAACCACAACTACGACCTGAGCGACTTCGACGCCGTCCTCAAGGCGGGCAAGCTGCCGGCCGTCAGCTTCCTCAAGGCCCCCGCGTACCAGGATGCCCACGCCTCCTACTCCGACCCGGTCGACGAACAGCACTTCCTCGTCGACCGGATCAACCGCATCCAGCAGTCGCCGCAGTGGAAGGACACCGCCGTCGTCGTCGCCTACGACGATTCCGACGGCTGGTACGACCACACCTTCGTCAAGCCGCGCAACGGCTCCAAGGACACCTCCACCGGCTCCAACGGCAAGGCCACCGACAGCCCCGCCTGCCAGGCGGGCCCCGCGGCCGCCGGCGGCTATGCGGACCGCTGCGGCCCCGGCACCCGGCAGCCGCTGCTGGTCATCTCCCCGTACAGCAGGGTCAACAAGATCGACCACACCCGGACCGAGCAGACCTCGGTCATCAAGTTCATCGAGAACAACTGGCACACCGGCCGGATCGGCGATGCCTCCTTCGACAGCCGGGCCGGCTCGCTGAACGGCATGTTCGACTTCCGGCACCCCAACAACAAGCAGGTGCTCCTCAACGCGGACGGCTCGGTCAAGTCGGTCGGCCCGATCCGGCATGTCGCACCGGTCGCCACGACCATCGACCCGGGCCCCGCACTGCAGAACCTGGCCTCGGCCGACGATGCGTCCGGCTTCCCCGTGCTCCCGGTGGGTGTCGGCGCGGCCGTGGTCGCGGCAGGCGCCACCGGCACCTTCCTGGTACTGCGCCGCCGCAAGGAACACCACCGGACCGCCTGATCCGTGCGGACGCGGCCCGGTGACGGGCCACCGTCCCTGCGGGGTCTGCCCGCCCGAGGCATCGGCTGGGGGCACTCGTAGGGACGGAGGGTCACCCCGACGCTACACACCGCACCGCCCGCGGCTGAGATGCGGATGATCCGGTCGGCCCGCAGGCTGGAACGTGGGGGAGTCTTCGGCGCGTGGGTCACAGGCATGGGCACGGCACATGAGCCGGAGGACTGCAGGAGGCGAGGGCTTGCCGCCCCCGCGCAGGCCTTTCGGCCACCGCAGGGGGCGCGGGCCGGCGCCGCCCGTCGGCGGCGCCAACCAAGGGAGCAGACATGACCAAGCACCGGAAGTCGCACCCGAGGACGGGTGAGGGCCCCAGCACGCACAAAGGCACCGAGCAACACGGCTGGTCGCCCGACGTCGACCAGACCGAGCAGCAGAAGAACGAGAGCGCGCACAGGTCGTTCGACCCCGAGCGCTATGCGCCAGGGAAGGACAGCAGCAAGGAGTCGTCCGGGCAGGAGAAGGTGCCGCCGGCCAGCGAAGTGAAGAGCGAGACGCGCAGCGGCGAGAAGCAGGCTGCCGAGACCGATGAGAAGGGCATGCGGGACATGGGACCGAAGGGTCCTTCCCGCCGGCCCAGCGGCGGCAGGGACGCCGAAGCGCAGACGGGGGTCGACCCGCAGAACCCCTGAGAGCCACGGCGGCGTCCTCGACGTGTTCTGCGGAAGCCCTTCCGCGCCTACCACGTGGGCCGGGACCCCGGGCAAGGGTCCCGGCCCACGGCCCGTCCATGGCGCGTCTCAGTTCGCCTGCCCCAGGGCGTGCCCTTCGCTCGCGGCGAGAACAAAGGGGTGGCCCGCGGGGTCCGAGTAGCGGCGGGCGTCATAGGGCCCGCCGTTCTCCCGGGTCTGCAAGGGCCGGGCCCCCAGGCTGACGGCCTCGCGCTCCGCCTCGTCCATGTTGTCCTGCGGGACGAGAAAGTGCAGATGCGCCTGTTGTGAGTCGTCGGGCCGGGGCCAACTCGGCGGCGCCGCGCCGCGGTCCCGCCGTATCGCGAGATGGACGGTGCCGCCTTCGACCACCTCGATGTAGTCCGGGCTGGTCCCGATCCGCACTTCTCCGCCGAGGAATTGTGCGTAGAAATCCGCCAGCGCCGCGGGCTCCGCACAATCCAGTACCAGGACGCTGGTCTTGGCTATGGCCATCCGCCGCTTCCCTTCCTGTCGACGGGCACCCCGCCCGCACCTTTTGACCGTTACCCCGTGAAGGCTCCGGCACTCCGGGGAAAGCGGCGCGGCGCTCCGCGGCAAGAGGGTTCCGGGGCAGCAGCCGGCACGTCCGGGCGGCGGCACGGGACCCGTACGGAGCCCGCGCGGGCTCCGTACGGCAGTCGTACGAGAGTCACACGGGAGTCGTACGGCGCCTTCGGAGGGCCGTACGAGTGTCAGGAGGGCAGCGCGGGGCGACTGCCCGCCGCCGCGTGTGCTGCCAAGGGACGGTCACGGCAGTAAAGTCTGCTGCCATGTCGAAGCCCGACGAACTGCTCGTCGACATCGCCGCCATGGTGGAGTCGGAGCAGAGCAATCAGATGTCTCTCACCGTTGCGGTCCAAGGCGCCGTCCTCACCGGGCGGTTGGCACCCGAGACCGTGTGGCGGCAGCGCGTGGCCGAGGTCCTTGAGGAATCGGAACGGCTGGGGCCGTTCTCCGCGCTCTTCTCCTCAGCCGGTACGCACTCCCGCCCGGCCCACCGGAGCGGTCCGCCCACGCACCTGCACTTCCATGTGGCGAGGATCCTGCAGGGAAGCTTCGGCCTGCCCGAGACCGGCGGGATGTACCGCGTGGCGATCAAGGACGTGGGCGCCTGGACGGTGGGCGACTTCCGCTACTCCGACCGCTGATCGCTGATCGCTGACGAATCGCCAGACGGCATGACGTCATGAGCCATGACGGTGACGCCATGCCCTGGTGACGCCATGCCGCTGTGCCGCCGGGGTGTCAGCTCTCCGGATTCCAGTCAGGGGATGCCGGCGCCTGGAGCAGGTCCGACGCCTCCTGGAGCGGGGTCCGGGCGGCCGGGGCCGCGGGGTGGCAGGTGAACCCGAGGCGGGTCAGCGCCCGGGTCACCTCGCCGGCGGAGAAGTCACGACGGTCCTGCCGGGTGATGACCTCCCCGACCTGCTTGACGGGGTAGTGACGGCTGCCGATCTGCACCGACTCACCTGTGACGGGTTCGGGCTTGATGCCCTTCATCGCATCCTGCACCTCGGTCTTGATCAAGTCGAAGGGGAAGCGGGCGATGACGACGCGCATAGTGCCTCTTCAGGGTCGAGGAGAAGCCGGAAACGGACGGGCGGAGCTGGTGGTCATGACGCCTTGCCGCCGGACCGCTGCCGCGGGGACGCACCGGTCGCGGTCCGGGGCGATCCGGTGGAGCGACGGGCCTGGGCGGAGCGGCTGCGGCGGCCGCGGGTGGAGGAGCCGCTGCGCTTGGGGCGCTCGACGACCGGTGCGGCGATGATGACCGGAACGCCGGAGGGGGCCTGGGCGCCGGTGATGCGGCTCAGTTCGGCCTCCCCGGAGCGGACCTGGGTGGACTGCGGGCTGATTCCCGCGTCGGCCATCAGCCGGTCCATCTCGCGGCGCTGGCTGGGCAGGACGAGGGTGACGACGCTGCCGGACTCGCCGGCCCGGGCGGTACGACCGCCGCGGTGCAGGTAGTCCTTGTGGTCCGTGGGCGGGTCGACGTTGACGACGAGGTCGAGGTTGTCGACGTGGATGCCGCGGGCCGCGACGTTGGTGGCCACCAGGACCGTGACCTGGCCGGTCTTGAACTGGGCCAGGGTGCGGGTGCGCTGGGGCTGGGACTTGCCGCCGTGCAGGGCCGCGGCGCGCACGCCGCTGTTCAGCAGGTGCTTGGTGAGCTTGTCCACGGCGCGCTTGGTGTCCAGGAACATGATCGACCGGCCTTCCCGCGCGGCGATCTCCGTGGTGGTGGCGTGCTTGTCGGCGTCACGGACATGCAGCAGGTGGTGCTCCATCGTGGTGACGGCGCCTGCCGAGGGGTCGACGGAGTGGACCACGGGGTCGGTCAGGTAGCGCCGGACCAGCAGGTCGACGTTGCGGTCCAGGGTGGCCGAGAAGAGCATCCGCTGGCCCTCGGGCCGGACCTGGTCGAGCAGCGCGGTGACCTGGGGCATGAAGCCCATGTCGGCCATCTGGTCGGCCTCGTCCAGCACGGTGATGGCGACCTGGTTCAGGCGGCAGTCACCACGACCGATGAGGTCCTTGAGCCGTCCGGGCGTCGCGACGACCACCTCGGCCCCGGCGCGCAGCGCGCTCGCCTGCCGGCCGATCGACATCCCGCCGACGACGGTGGCCATCCGCAGCGACAGTGACCGTGCGTAGGGGGTGAGCGCATCGGTGACCTGCTGCGCCAGCTCGCGAGTGGGGACCAGCACCAGGGCGAGCGGCCGTCCGGGCTCGGCGCGCTGCCCGGCGGTACGGGCCAGCAGGGCCAGACCAAAGGCGAGCGTCTTGCCCGAACCGGTGCGCCCACGGCCCAGAACGTCGCGCCCGGCCAGCGAGTTCGGCAGCGTGGCGGCCTGGATCGGGAACGGGGCGGTCACCCCTTCGGCGGTCAGCGACGCCAGCAGCGCGGGCGGCATGTCCAGTGCGGCGAAGGTCTCGGCCGGGGGAAGTGCGGGGGTGGTCGTGACGGGCAGCGCGAACTCTTCCGGCCGTGCGGCGGGGCGGCGCCGCTTGGCGCCACCGGACCGGTTCGACGCCTGCGAGCGGTAGCCGCCGCGGCCGGAGCCGGCGGAGCCGGCGGAACGGTTCCGGGCGGAGCGATCGTTCGGGCGAGCTGTGCGGTTCATGAAGAACCTTCCTCGATGCGGTACGTCGAAGAATTCCCGGCAGCTGTCAGCCACACACAAAAGAATCGCAGCACGGACCGTAGAAAACAGATGGAACGAGGCGGGGCGGAATCGACCGCCGACGCGTGAAAAAGTGCCGCCGCAAAGAGAGGCGGACACGGTGCCGGAGCACGGGACTGGTCGGACTGCCGTACTGCCGCAGCAGGCTGCGGTTCGGTGCCGAACAGGCTGCCCCTTGTCGCTCGTGCGGCCGCGACGGCACGCACAGCGCATTCCGCAAAGGGCAACGAGCTGGGGCCCGCACCCAAGGTGCGGGCCCCAGCTGCGATGTGACGCGTCAGTGTCAGGCGGGGAGGATGTTCTCGGCCTGCGGGCCCTTCTGGCCCTGCGTGACGTCGAAGGTCACCTTCTGGCCCTCCTGCAGCTCACGGAAGCCCTGGGTGGCGATGTTCGAGTAGTGGGCGAAGACGTCAGCGCCGCCGCCGTCCTGCTCGATGAAGCCGAAACCCTTTTCCGAGTTGAACCACTTCACGGTGCCAGTAGCCATGTCATATCTCCTTCGGGGCAGTGCCCGGGGCCGCACTGTGCGAACCCCGCGTCGCCGCGATGATTGCCCCTCCGGAAAACCGGAAATACAAAAGCATTCCCGCCGGCCTGGGAAGCCGGCGAGGTAGCGTGAAGTCTTTGGGAACCACAACTGCAACTGAGATCGACACTAGCACGGCACCAGCGGCCCTGCGCGGCTGTTGCTGCCGCCCCTTTCCGGCCGGAAAAATCCCCACCGGCCTGGCAGGTATTTCTGTTGTTGCGGCACCAGATATTCACCCTCGGCGCACCGGTCCTCCGGCCGGGAAGCGCGCGGCCCGCCGCCCACTCCCGCCCGGCCGGCTCCCGCGCGCAGCCGGTCCGTCCGCTGTGCGCCGTACGGCCGGCCCCGCGCCGGCCATGACTGAGCCCGCCCGGTTCCTGCTCGGGTCCTGCTCGGTTCCTGCTGGGTTCTTGCCCGGCCGTGGTACGGGCCGGCCGGTCCGGGTCCCCTCCCCGCCCCTCCCGGCTCCTCGCCCCGCCACTCCGCCGGGTTGTGGCGACGCCGAAAATCTATGCCAGCCACGATAGACATTCGAAATCCATGTGGTTGCTATTTCTCTTCTAGTCAACGAAATTACCTGCTGTCGCGGTATGCCCCGCGGGGGTATCCGGGCCCGGAGCGGTAACGGTCCCGGCCGGGCGGTCCGGCCGGTGCGCGGTGCCGGGAGACGGTGTTGGCCACCTTGGGGCCCGGTGCCGGACGCACCAGGGCCCTTCGACGCGTTCAGCCGAGAGGTGCAAGTGACCCCCGAGCCCCGCCCGCATGTCACCGACAAATTCGATGACGATGGCTTCCCCGCTCACACGAGGGGGCGTGCCGCGGAGATGATCGGCACGACACCCGCCTTCCTGCCGGCGGTGGGCGAGGCCCGGCTCATCGTTCCGCTCCGCTCCGAGGGCGGTCACCGCCGTTACTCCCGCCATCAGTCGCGGATCGCCGCGCGCGCCCGCGAACTCGTGGACCAGGGCACCCCGGTCGACGCCGCCTGCCGCATCGTCACCCCCGAAGACCAACTCGAAGAAGCCCGGCGGCTCAACGAAGGACTCCGCAAGGGCCCGGCAGGCCCACGCCCGTCCAACGACCCGAGCTCGTCCGCCGGCTCCTGACGGCAGCCGGCGCCCACAGCCCGCGGACGGCCCGCAGCGGCAGGTCGGCCCGGTGTCACCGCGCCGCAGCCGCGGGGCCCCGTACGGCCTGGCAGGCTCCGGCGATCGGGGCCACGATGGGGAAGTGGGGCGGAGACGTCGTACCCGGTCGGAGGCGGCCATGGAGCCGGAAGTCATCACCGTGGGACTCGACGGCTCGCCGGAGAGCCTGGCGGCCGCGCACTGGGCCGCTGACGAAGCGGACCGGCGGAAGTCGGCGCTTCGGCTTCTTCATGCGTGGATACTGCTGGTCGCCGAGGCCCCGCACACCCCCGTGGACCGGGACCGGAACGCCGGCGCCCGGGAGGTCGTGCGCCGGGCCCGGGACGAGGTGCGCGAACGCCATCCGGGTCTGCGGATCATCGAGGACCTGGTGGGGGCGGAGGCCGAAGCGGCGCTGCTGGGCGCGGCAGGCGAGTCGCGGATGGTCGTGCTCGGCTCGCGGGCGCTCGGGCCGTGGGAGAGCTATGTACTCGGCGATGTGAGCCTGAACGTGGTGGGCCGGACCAAGGGGCCGGTCGTGCTCGTCCGGGAGGCGGGCGGGCGCGCGAAACCACCGCGTCACGAACCGCCGGACGGCCCGCCGCCCGCCCCCGAAGCGCGGGTCGTCGCCGGCCTTAGCCTGAACGGCCCGTGCGAACGGATGCTCGAATTCGCCTTCGACGCCGCGGCGAGCCGGGGGCTTTCGCTGCAGGCCGTGCACGGGCGTCCGCTCCCCGTGGAGGCGTATACCCCGTGGGGCCTGGACCCCGATGCCGCGACGGAACTCACCAAGGAAGCGGATATCGAGCTGCAGGACTCCCTGCATCCGTGGTGTGAGCGATTCCCCGAGGTCCCGGTACAGCGGACCGTTCTGCCGGAGAGCCCGACCCGGGCCCTGGTCCAGTCGGTCTTCGGCGCCGAACTGCTGGTGGTCGGCCGCAAACTGCACCGTCCCCCGCTCGCGCCACGCATCGGCCCGGTGGCGCATGCCGCCATCCACCATGTGACCTGCCCGATCGCGGTGGTGCCGCACGAATGACCGGCCCCCTGTGATCGCGCATGGCCGAGGACGCGCCGGACCCGTCGGGCCCTGCGCACACCGCCACGGTGCGAGGCAGGCTTGTCCTTACCGGATCCCCTGCCCGTGAGGCCGGTGAGTCCGGCCCGTGCACCACCCGGAGGGACTGGCCGAAGATGAGGCACCGCAGCGTTGCCGACCTGATGACACCCCACGCCGTCGTCGTCCAGCGGGGCACTCCGTTCAAGGAGATCGCCCACCTGCTCGACGAGTACGACATCACCGCCGTCCCGGTCCTCGATGAGGACGAGCGGCCGGTGGGCGTGGTGTCCGAGGCCGATCTGCTGCGCAGGCAGCTCGCCAAGCTCGGGGCGACCACCGCCGAGGCGATCATGACGAGCCCCGCCGTGGTGGCCCGACCCGAGTGGAGTGTCGTCGAAGCGGCCAGGACGATGGAGAAGAAGAAGGTCAAGCGGCTGCCCGTGGTCGATGACACCGGGCGGCTCATCGGTGTGATCAGCCGCAGTGACCTGGTGCGGCTGTTTCTGCGTCGCGACCGTGCCATCCAGGAGGAGGTACTGGAGGAGGTGTTGACGCGGACGCTCGGTGTGTCCCCGTCCGCGGTCACGGTCGATGTCGCGGAGGGCACCGTGACGCTCACCGGCACGGTGGACCACAAGAGCCTTGTCGCTATCGCCGTGCGGCTGTGCGAAAGCGTCGACGGGGTGGTCGAGGTGGTCGACCGGCTCGCCTACCTGCGGGACGACACCTCCGGGCAGGAGCAGGAGGCTGCGGGGTAGAACGCGCAGCCGGCAGCCCTCCCACGGCAGCTGCACGTCTCTTCCCTGAGCGGCCGGCCGAGCCGGCCCGGAAACGACGGAGGGATGCCATGGAGCCGAGCGACCACGACGACGGACCGCACCGCCCCGCCGCCGGCACCCTTCGCCGGCCACGGTCACCAGCCGGTCAGCAGCAGATGGTTGACCAACAGGGCGAGAAGTCCCTGCGCGGCCAGCCACCAGGAATGGAAGCGGCGCGGCAGCAGCGCGCACGCGGGCAGCGTCCACACGGCGAAGGGCAGCCAGATCCGTTCGGTCTCCGCCTTGCTCATCCCGGACACATCCGCGAGCAGCACCATGCACAGCCCTGCCGCGACCAGCACGGCGAGGGCGCCCCGCCCGGCAGGCCGTTCGCGCCGCATGCCGCGCACCGCCGTCCACAGCGGACCGGCGGCGCGGCGCAGCCCGGCGACGGTGGCCAGGCCCACGCTCAGTACCTGGGCGGCCAGGTTGGCCCAGAGGAAGTAGCTGTACGGGCGTACCTTCGCGGCGCCTTGGTAGTAGCGCTCGACGAGGGTCGTATAGCCCTCCAGCCACCAGAAGCCGGCCGAGGTGAACGCCACCACCCACACCAGCGCGCCCAGAATCACCCAGGGCAACGGGCGGGCCGAGCGCGCGATCAGCAGCACCGCTGCCCCGGGGATGACGAGCAGGGTCAGGCCGTAGGACAGGTACCAGGCCCAGCCGAGCAGCAGCCCCGCGCCCAGCGCGGCAAGGCGCGGTACCCGCGTGCTCCGTGTGGCCGCCATGGCCAGCAGGGCAAGGGCCCAGGCGGCCACGCCCGCGAAGTAGCCGTCGGCGCTGACGCCGATCCACACCGCCGCGGGAGCCAGCACGAGGAACGGGGCGGCCCGGCGGGCCAGTTCCTCATCACCACACACACGGACGGTCACCAGGACGGCCGAGGTGAGGGAGGTCCCGACGGTGAGGCACCAGGCGGCGGCCCAGGCGCCGCCGCCCAGCCCGATCCGGTCCAGACCGACGAACGTCAGCAGCGCGCCGGGCGGATGACCGGCCACATGCGCCGGCCAGATACCGGGCGAGCCGACCAGAATGTGGTGGGTGAAGTCGCGCAGAAAAGCGCCCACATCGTGCACGTCATCGACGGACTGCAGGTACTCCAGGCTCGTGGTCAGCCGCTCGGCGACGCCACGGCCCCACCCGTCCACGAGCGCGAGCGACCACGTCCAGGCCATCGCCGCGGCCCACACGGCCGGCACCAGCGCCCGCCACGGCAGACGCCGTGCGGTCGGCGGACCGTAGACCACCACCAGCGCGGCGACGGCCACCGCCGCCGGAGTGCCGGGGCCGGCGTGCGGCAGCCACCATGCGTACAACGGGGGCCAGCCCAGCCGCAGAATGCCCTCGGAACCGTAGATGGTCCGGTTGATGACGCGTCCCACGAGCGCCGCCAGTACGCACAGCGCCACCGCACCCGCAACCGCCCACAGGTCACGGCGGCATGCGCGCTTGCCTGCACTTGCTGTCACCCGGCCACGGTAAGTCAGCTCGGGCCGCGTACCCCGGGCGACACCGGGCAGAGGGGAACCGGCTCAAAGAGACATGCGGGGCGCGAGGGGCCGGGGTGCTGACAGCGGGTGAGGACCGAGGCGCTCGTACGGTCACTTGGGGTGGATGTCGGCGGCCACGATCACGCCGTCCACCACGGTGTAGGTGCCGGCGTAGTGACGATGGGATTCATCGGTCTGTGTCGCGTCGAGCTCGACCGCGACCTTGTTGCCCTCCACCGATTCGATCGTGACGTCGAACTTCGAGACGGTGTTGAAGGACGCCACAAAGGCGTCGTACGACCGCCCCGCGATGTGCTGCCGCCCGCCGATTGCCCAAGCAGCCACGAAATCACGCTCGTTGATGACCCTGAAATACGTCTGGACCACATCTGAGGGCTCGGGTGCGGGCTGACTCGGGGCGAACGCAGGGTGGGCGGCCGGGGCCGGGGCCGGGGCCGCTGCCGTAGTTGTCCGGGAACGGGCGCTGTCCGCCCGGGCAGTGCCGGTGAACGCGCCGACGCCGGCAAGCACCACGACCAGGGCAAGAAGCACGGCGCGGAGCACGGCGCGGAAGTCCCGCGGGGTGGTGCTCACCGCGGACATGCGGTGTGGGCAGCCGGGCGGGCCGGTTCCGGTAGGCGTCCGTGCTGAGCAGTCCTGCGGCGCACGACGGTGGTTCGCACGAGGAAGTCCTGGATGCTCTGTCATCGGTCATCCCGAGCGGTTCGAGGATCTGGATCTTCTTACTCCCATCGTGCGTGACGCACCTCGTAGCTGCATCCGCTGGTCGGGTTGCGGGACGAGGAGAGCTGCCCATGTGTGCGTGGGGAGTCGCCCACCATGACAGGGAGTACACGTCGAATGACTCGCGTCGCGGTCCGTCGGATCACTCCCGCGGAAACTGGGGAAGCCCGCCGCACTCGTACGCGTCTCCCCCTGCCCGGTTACAGGCGGACGATCCCGGTTACAGGCGGACGATGACGAGGGCGATGTCGTCGCGGGCACCGGCGCTGACGCCGAGGCGTGTCAGCAGCGCGTCGGCGAGGCGTTCCGGACTGAACCGGCTGTAGCGGGAGAGGGCTTCGGTGAGGCGGGCGAGACTGGCGTCGATGTCCTCGTCGCGGCGTTCGACGAGGCCGTCGGTGTAGAGGACGAGGGTGTCGCCGGAGGCATACGGAAGGCGGGCCTGCGGGCGGGGTTCGTCTTCGGAGTGGGCGCCCAGGGGCGGGTCGGTGGCCTGGTCCAGGAGCGTGTGGGTGCCGTCGGCGCGCAGCAGGACGGGGGGTGGGTGGCCGGCGCTGCTGTAGGTGACCTCGCGACGGCCGGTGTCGATCAGCACCTGGACGGCGGTGGTGGCCAGGGCCTTGTCGACGGAGCGGGCGTACAGGCCCAGCACCTTCAGCGCCCGGGCGGGCCCCTCGACGGAACGGGCGGCGGCGCTGAGAGCGCTGCGGAGCATCCCCATGACGGCGGCGGCCTCCAGGCCGTGGCCGACGACATCGCCGACCGCGACGGCGAAGGCCTCCCCGGGGAGGTCGACGATGTCGTACCAGTCGCCGCAGATGTTCAGTGAGCCGATGGCGGGGAGGTAGCGCACCGCGATGTCGCGGTGCCGGGCGAGGTCGGGGGAGTGGAGCATGGCCTCCTGGAGGGTGAGTGCGACCTGGCGTTCGCGGGCGTGGGCCCGGCGCAGCTCCTCGTTCAGGTGCTGCAGCGCCCTCGCACGGACGTACAGCTCGGCCTCCATTGCCTCCTCGCGTTCGCTCAACTGTCCGCCGGGCAGCTGACGGGACCGGCGGGAGTGCACGAACGCCGTGACGTCCTCCACCCGGTGGATGATCCATGCCACCGTGCCGTCCGACCCGATGACGGGGGTGTTGATGGTGGACCACCAGCGCTCCTCGAACAGGCCCGGCTCGTCGGCCACGGGGATGTCGTAGCGCTGGACCGCCATGGTGTCCGGCTCTCCGGAAGCCAGCACCCGGTTCAGCGAGGGGTGCAGGTTCTGCACCCCTTCGGCGTCGGGGTCGGCGGGGTTGTCGGGGAAGGCGTCGAAGACGTACTGCCCGAGCAGATCGTCCAGGGTGCGTCCGGTTGCCTGGAGGTATGCCTGGTTGACGTCGACGATCACCAGGTCCGGGTCCAGGACCAGGCAAGCGCTCGGTGTCGCGGCGAACAGCGCCGCATGATCGAGCTCCGGTCTCCTCACGGGTTGCCTGCCCATCCTCCTGCCGTGCACGGCCCCATGGGGTCAATCTAGGAGGGGCCCGGCGCGGGCGCCCGCCGGGACACCACCGGCTCGCGCCACGGTCCGGGGCGGTGCCCTCCGCTCGGCCGGGACCCCAGGGCGTACGCCGCACGGCACCGGCCGGGGTGCGGCCCGTCCTCGCGGCTCACCCGAACGGGCCGGTCAGGCCCGTCAGGCCCGTCGGGCCGGGGCACGGATGTCAGGCCGGGGCACGGATGTCGGGCCGGGGCACGGATGTCAGGCCGGGGCGGGGATGTCGCGGATCAGGTCCGCCGCCTTCTCCGCGATCATGATCGTGGGGGCATTGGTGTTGCCCCGGACCACCGTGGGCATCACGGAGGCGTCCACCACCCGCAGGCCGCTCACCCCGTGCACCCTGAGCCGGGAGTCGACCACCGGGCCGATCGGGCAGCTGCCCGCC
Source organism: Streptomyces sp. NPDC048516 (assembly GCF_043199875.1). Classification (NCBI taxonomy): domain Bacteria; kingdom Bacillati; phylum Actinomycetota; class Actinomycetes; order Kitasatosporales; family Streptomycetaceae; genus Streptomyces; species Streptomyces sp. NPDC048516. The sequence goes on from NZ_JBICWS010000009.1 coordinate 304,189, forward strand.
GGGTGGTACAAGGTGTGCAGCTCACGACGGGCGAATTCCAGCAGCCCGGCGTCGTCCGTGGAGCGGGGAACGCGGAAGTCGGCGCGGCGGTGCTTGCGCAGGCTGGGACGGTCCGCGATGTCCAGCAGCATCCTCAGCGCCCGCAGCATCGTGGCGCGGTCGTCCTCGGTGGCCAGGTAGTTGTGCAGGATGTGCGGAGCCGCGCTGGGGATCGCCGACCGCAGCGAGACCTTGCCCCGGCTGGTGGGGGCGAGCAGGACCGCGCCGAACATGAAGGCGTGGTCGGTGACGGGGCTGATGCCCTCCTCGTGGAACATCACCGGGGTGGCGTGCACCTGGATGTCCGGGGCATCCAGTTCCTCGCGGGTGCGGTGGAAGCCGCCGGCCTCACCGACATTGGAGGTGAGCGGGCCCCGCCCCTCGGTCTCCAGCATGCGCACGGTGTCCGGCGTCTCGGCGGTCAGCAGGGTCGCGGTGTCGGTCAGATAGGAGAGGCCGACATGCGGGTGGTCCTGCAGGTTTTCCCCCACCGGGAGGTCCACCCGGGGCGTGATGCCGAGAGCCGCGAGTTCGCCGGCCACGCCGATCCCCGAAAGCATCAGCAGCTGCGGGGAGTTGTACGCGCCGGCCGACAGCACCACCTCCCGCTCGGCGTGCCACTGCTGCAGTTCGCCGCCCCGCTCCAGCTCGACGCCGCTCGCGCGCTCGCCGTCGAACAGGATGCGGGTGCACCGGGCGTCGGTGAGCACCTCCAGATTCGGCCGGGCCAGAGCCGGGCGCAGATACGCGACGGCCGTGCTGCAGCGCATGCCGTCGCGCTGGGTGAGGTGGTAGTAGCCGACGCCGTCCTGTTCCGGGCCGTTGAAGTCGGCGGTGAAGGGGTGGCCGGCCTCCCGGGCGGCCGCGACGTAAGCAGCCATCAGCGGATGCCGGGAGCGGCCTTCGCTGACGGTCAGCGGCCCGCCGGTGCCGTGCCACGGTGACTTCTTGCCCCGGAAGTCCTCGGCGCGCAGGAAGTAGGGGAGGACGTCGTCCCAGCTCCACTGGTCGGCGCCGGCGGCGGCCCAGGCGTCGTAGTCGCGCCGGTTGCCGCGGATGTAGATCATCGCGTTCATCGACGACGAACCACCGAGCATCCGGCCCCGGGGCAGGAACCGGCGGCGGCCGTCCAGACCCGGTTCGCATGCGCTGAGGTAACTCCAGTCGTACTTGGTCTGGAACAGCTTGCTGAAGGCGGCCGGAACATGGATCTCCTGGGCATCGTCCGCAGGCCCGGCCTCGATGAGCAGTACGCGGGTGTTCTCGTCCTCGCTGAGCCGGGCTGCCAGCACGCACCCCGCCGACCCGGCCCCCACGATGATGTAGTCGTACACGCGCACCTCTTAGCCCCTCCCTGTCCGGACCCTCTTCACCCAACCCAACCTGCCCGGGCGGGTCCGGCCACACCGGGAAATCAGCCATTGTCGAAGGGGCCGAACGCACGGAAGCGGCCCGTCGCGCGGACTTCCCGGCGGGGGACCGGCGTCGTCGTCCGGGGCCCTCATATGGTCGCGCCGAACCGGCGGCGCCTCATTTGGCCCCGCTGAGGATGCGCAGGTCAAGGTGACGATGAGACTTGGTGTATGGCAGAACAATCCCGAACGCGGGTCCGGTCGTCCACGGCTGCCCGAAAGCACAGGAAAGCGTCGGGGAACGATCCCGGGGCAGTGGCTCGCCGGGCCGCCGAAATGCTGCAGAGCCTGATCAGCCAGCGGGTGGAAGGTGTGTCCGCGGTACGCCGGACCGACGACGGCTGGTGTGTCGAGGTGGATGTGCTGGAGCTGGCGCGGATTCCGGATACCACGAGCCTTCTTGCGACATACGACGTGCGGCTCGACGACGAGGGCGAACTGCTCGAGTACTACCGGACCCACCGCTATCGACGAGGTGCGGCCGACCAGTGAACGCGGAGCGCTGACCAGCTGAAAGGGCACCTCACATGGCCACGACGACGTATTCGGGACTGTCCGGCGAAGTCATTCCCTGCCCGCCCAGGGCAGGAACGCTGTACGACGTGATGGAACTCATCCTGGACCGGGGGATGGTCATCGATGTGTTCATACGCGTGTCCCTGGTCGGGATCGAGATCCTCAAGATAGACGCCCGCATCGTGGTGGCCAGCGTCGATACGTATCTGCGTTTTGCGGAAGCGTGCAACCGGCTGGATCTGGAGCACGATTCGGGCAGCGTGACCGTTCCGGAGCTCTTCGGCGGCCAGGCCGCCAAGAGCGTCGGAAAGCACAAGGCCAAAAAGGCCGTCACCTCCATTGGTGACACCGTCCGCTCGGTCGTGGGCGGCGACGACGCGGAGGACGCATCCGAGGAGGAAGCGCAGCCGCAGCGGCGGCGCAGCAGTTCCGCCCGGTCCAAAACCGCCTCCCGCCGGCGGCGCTCAGAGGAGGAGTGAGCTGTGACGGACGACGGCATCCACGTCTGCGGCATCTACGTCTATGGCATCGTCCGGGCCGACCACCCGTTGCCCTCGCACCTGCGCGGAGTGGGAGATCCGCCAGGGGCGGTGGAGCGCATCGGCGAAGGGCACGTTGCCGCGGTCGTGAGCCCGGCGCCACCGAACCTGCGCGCCCGTCGTCGCGACCTCATGGCGCACCAGGAGCTGCTGCTGGCCCTGGCCGCGGCAGGGCCCGTCCTGCCCATGCGGTTCGGCATGGTCGCACCGGACAAGGAAGTGGTCCGCCGGCAGCTCTCGGACGCCGAGGAGCAGCATCTGGCCGCCTTGGACGACCTCGCGGGAAGAGTCGAGATCAACGTCAAGGCGATGCCTGCCGACGACTCGCTCGTCGCGCTCGTCAAGGGGGACGCCACCATCCGCGGCCTGCGCGAGGCGGTGCGCCGACGGCCCGGCTACGAGGCGAACATGCGCCTCGGTGAGGCGGTGGCCACCGCGCTGTCGCGCCGGGCCGCTGAAGCGGGTCACGAGATCGTGCGGGCGCTGAGCCCCCGGGCGCATGCGGTCGCCGCCGGGCCGGAGGTCTCCGGGTGCCAGGTCAACGCGTCGTTCCTGGTGGACCGGAGCGAGAGCGCCGGCTTCATCGCGGAGGCCGAACGGCTGGCCCGGCACCACCACGATCGCGTCGAACTCCGGGTGGCGGGCCCGCTGCCCTGCTACAGCTTCCTCGAACCGCGGCCGCTCGCCGCGAGGGCAAGGGCAAGGGCGGGAGGGTGAGGTGGGGCTGATCAGCGGCGTGCTCACCCTGCCGCTCGCGCCCGTGCGGGGTGTGGTCTGGGTGGCCGACCAACTCGCTCAAGCGGCCGACCGCGAGCTGCACGACCCCTCCGTGATCCGCGCCCGGCTCGCCGCGCTGAACCATGAATTCGAATCCGGTCACCTCGGCAAAGAGGCGTTCGAACGGGAAGAGGAGCAACTGCTCGACCTGCTGTACGAGAGCTGACGGGCCGGGGATGAGAAAGCAGAGGAAGGAGCGACCACGTGACCGACGTCGATGAGAGATGGGCCGCTCCGCCTGCTGCCAACGGCCCGTCCACCTCGAACCTCGCCGACATCCTCGAACGCGTCCTGGACAAGGGGATCGTCATCGCCGGTGACATCAAGATCGACCTCCTCGACATCGAGCTCCTGACCATCAGGCTCCGGCTGTTCGTCGCGTCGGTGGAGACGGCCAGGAAAGCCGGCATCGACTGGTGGGAGACCGACCCCGCACTCAGTTCCAAGGCGGCACGGAACGAGTTGCGGGAGGAGAACCACCGGTTGCGTGAGCGCGTGGAAGCACTGGAGTCCGCCGAGGAGGATGGCTCGCCCTCCTCCTCCCGGTCACCGGATACGGCAGGAGCAGGAGCAGGAGCAGGAGCAGGAGCAGGAGCATGACGGGCAGGGATACGGCCGCGGCGGGCGGCGATGCGACGGCGGAGCGGCCCGGCAGCTCGTACGGAGCTACCGCGACCTACGTCTTTGCCGTTTGCCGGCAGCTCGACCCGGCCACCCTCAAGGGGCTCACCGGCCTCGCCGAAGGGTTTCCCGTACGCGGTCTGCGGTTCGGTCCCCTCACGGCGGTCGTCCAGCACGTACCCGCTGCCGAGTTCAGCGAGGACGCCTGGCAGCAGCGGCTGTCGGACCGTGCGGAGCTGGAGCACTGCGCGCGAGCTCACCACGAAGTGGTGACCGCGGCCGCCGCCTGCGGCCCCACGGCACCGCTGGCGCTGGCCACTCTCTACCGGGGGGACGAGCGCGCGCGCCAGGCCCTGGAAGCGGACACGGACCGCTTCACCGCGGTGTTGGCACGCATCGAAGACCACGCCGAATGGGGGGTGAAGGTCTACCTCCCCACGCCGTCCCCCGCGCCCTCCGCGGCTGCGCCCGCCCCGCCTCAGCCGCACGGCGGCCGGGCGCCACGCGGAGCGGGCCGCGCCTACCTGGAGCGGAAGCGGGGGCTGCACCAGGCGCGAGAACACCAGCACGACCGCGCGCTGCAGACCGCCGAAGACATCGATGCCGCCCTGAGCCGCCTGGCCACCGCGGCGCGCCGGCTGCGCCCGCACAGCCCGGAGATGACGGGGGAGGAGCACCGCCTGCAGATCCTTAACGCCACCTACCTGGTGACCTCGGTATGCGAGAAGAGACTGCGGGACGCGGTGGCGGGCCTGCGGCACCGCACGGGAGCAGAGGTCGAGCTGTCGGGCCCCTGGGTCCCGTACTCCTTCGTCGGGGAGGTGTGAGCCGTGTCCGCCCAGCACCCCGTCCCCTGGGAGACACCGGGCCCGCTCGCCGGCCCGGTCGGCGTCCCGCTGGTCGACCTTCTGGACCGCGTCCTGGCCACCGGGGTCGTCATCAGCGGGGACCTGGTCATCGCCATCGCGGACGTGCCCCTGGTGCGGCTCTCCCTTCATGCGCTGCTGTCATCGGTCAGCGAACGCGTGCCCGCGCCGTGGCCGGACTCGGGCCCGCTATGAGCGAACACACCGGCGCGCGCGAGAGCAGATTCGACGTCGACCGTGACCAGATGGGCCGCGACCTCGTCTCGTTGGTACTCACGGTGGTGGAGCTCCTGCGGCAGTTGATGGAACGGCAGGCGATCCGCCGGGTGGAGCAGGGAGACCTGAGCGACGCACAGGTGGACCAGATCGGGGAGACACTGATGCACCTCGAAGAGCGGATGACCGAACTGTGCGATCAGCACGGCCTGCACCTCGAAGACCTCAACCTGGATCTGGGGCCTCTGGGGTCCCTCCTTCCGCGCCATTGAGGGCCTCAGGGCTTGTCCTTCGTGCGGCAGGAGCGCGGAGTCGCGGAGCATCGCCGACCGGGCTCGGGCTCCTGGGGGTCCGCTTGCCCTTGGCCCAGGCGACCAGGACGAAGGTCACACTGATCAGGAGTGCCCAGGCCCCGATCTTCTCCGCGGCGACGGGCTGCCAGCCGTGCAACTGGTCGGGGTAGCGCCAGGCGCCGAGGTAGGTGGCGATGTTCTCCGCGAGCCACAGGAAGAAACCGATCAGGGTGAAGCCGAGCGCCAGGGGCATGCGGTGGCGGGTGTGCCCGACGGTGAACCTCACCTGTGTCCCGGCCGTGGCCGCGAGCAGAGCGGCGGCGAGGGGCCAGCGCAGGTCGGGGAGCCAGTGGTGGCTGAAGAAGTTCCCATAGATCGCCACGGCCACCAGCGAGGTCACTCCGGGGCGGTAGCGGCTCAGCTCCAGATCCATCACATGCCAGGCTCGGCACACATAGCTGCCCACCGCGGCGTAGAGGAAGCCGCCGTAGAGGGGCACGCCGGCGAACTTCAGCACGGCCGGCTCCGGATAGCTCCAGGACCCCAGGGCGACCTTCACCACTTCGAAGGCCAGACCGATCACATGACACACCGCGATGACCGCGATGTCGCGCCCGCTCTCCCAGCGACAGGCCAGGAACACCCCGGTCAGCAGCACCCCATAGGCGACCAGCAGGTCATATCGGGCAATGGGCAGCCGCGGCAGCGCCTGGGAGACGGCCACGCCCGACAGCAGGGCGATGGCGAAGGCACAGCAGCGCGTCTCCAGCCAGGCGAAGAGCAGTGCCTTCCGCAGAAAGGTGTGCACGGTCGACATATCTCTGTGGACGCACGGGGCCCGGGCACTGGTTGCCACCGCCCCGCTTACCGGTTGCCGTAGCCCCCAAGGATGGGTGAGGGCCGCCCCCGTGGGTGGGGGAGCACCGCCCCCGCGGACGGGCCAGCCCCGCGGACGGGCCAGCCCCGCGGACGGGGGCGCGCGTCGGCCGTCCCCTCCTCTTGTCCGCCGTTACGGGGCCGCACTACCGTGCCGATGTGGATCTCTTCTCACGCTCATGGGCAGCGTTGCGTACGGCGGTCGCCGAACTCCCGGACCAGGATTTCGGGCAGCCGTCCGGCTGCACCGGCTGGCTCGTGCGGGACCTCGTGTGCCACCTGATCATCGACGCGCAGGACGTCCTGATCACCCTCGCCACCCCCGCCGGAACCCGGCCGACCGTGAACGCGGTGACCTACTGGAGGGTCCAGGACCAACCGCCGACCGGCGAGGACCCGCTCGATGCGCTGACCGTCCGGCTGGCCGCCGCGTACGAGGAACCGGGCCTGCTCACCTTCCACCTCGACGACGTCGGCTCCGCCGCCGGACGCGCCGCCGAACTCGCCGACCCCGTCGCCCGGGTGAGCACCCGCGACGAGGTCCTGACCGTGGGCGATTACCTGTCCGCCTACGTCCTGGAATGGACGCTGCACCACCTCGATCTGATCGCGTACCTCCCGGACGCGAAGGAACCGCCCGTGGAGGGCCTGGCCCGGTCCCGCGCGATGCTGGAACGGATCGCCGACACCGCGTTCCCCGCGTCGTTCACCGACAAGGACGCACTTCTGATCGGCACCGGGCGCCGGGCACCGACCGACGGGGAGCGGGCCGAACTCGGCGGGCTGGCCGCGAAATTGCCCCTCGTCCTGGGCTGATACGCGCACTGCGGACAGGCCGGGTGGGCGAGGCGGGCCGGGTGGGCGAGGCAGCCGGGGGGCGAGGCGGGGCGAGGTGACGCGGAGTGATGGCCGCGCGCGGTGCCAGGCACGTCAGCTCGGCACGTTCCAGGAACCCGAAGCGGTCGGGCCGGCCGGCAACCGTGTCGGCGATCAGGTCGTTGGTGCTGCGGGCGAGGGAGACGACCTCGGCATCGAGGTCGCGATGATCTTCATCATGTCGGCAGTCCTCCAGCGTGGCCGATGACGAATCCGGCTGGTCTGCAGTGCTCCGGATGACGATCGACAGCGCGGACGGGGGCCGCACCACCGAGCCTCCGAGCACCCCGACGGCGTGCGTCACCAGCGCCGGCGCCCTCGTCCGCGAGGGCGGTATCCGGCCACTCGGCCGACCTCCCGGGGGTGCCGTCAGGCTCCTCGGTCGGCGTCGGAGAGCGCTGCGATATGGGCGCGGTAAGCGGCAATCTCGTCGTCGGTGAGGGCCAGGCGGCCGGGGCCGGGCTGGTCCGCCGGAAGCCTGGTGGCCTGGACAGCGGCCTCATAAAGGGGACCGGGCAGATTCAGCAGCAACTGGCCCTGCTCGGCGGTTTCGATCACCACCCAGGAGTCCGCGTTCTCGTCGTGAACATCGGCGGCCCCGATGGTGCTGATGGCGGTAACGGTCAGAACCGGAGGAATTTCGCTCATGCCACCTCCCTATCAGTCATGGCCTGCCACGGCGAATCGCCGGCGGCCCGGCCATGGCATCGTCCTGCTTCCGCGAGGGGAATCCGTCCCGGCTCGCGAAGTAACGCGTGTCATGGGCGGGTGGGACCACAGGTATACGTGGCCCACCCACCCATGAGAGATTCCTGGTGTCAGTCCTTGAGTGCGTCCTTGCCGCTTTCCTTTGCGTCGCGCAGGTTTCCCTTGGATTCCCGCACCACGCCGTCCGCTTCGAGACGTTCATTGCCGACCGAGCGGCCGACTTCCTTTTCCGCCTTCCCGGTCGTCTGCTCCGCCTTGGCCTTCGCCTTCTCCGTGGCGCTCATGATGAGGTCCTTTCGTCGGCGTCATCATTCCGCTGCCCGCAGAACTCCGCGGGAAACAGGGGAGTTTCCCGCGGAGGGTCCTGGTCCGGCGCCTGGCCGGTGCTGAGCCGCTGCGGAGGCGGGTTCCTTTGCGGTGGCGGGTCCCTTCGAGGGCAAGAGCCGAGTGCGCGGCATTCCTGTATCCGCACCGGCGGCCGAGCGTCGCCGCCGGGCTGCCGCCCCATTCCCAACCGTGCGTCTCTCAGAGGTTTCTGAGAGATGATCAACGAGGTGCGGCCCTCTGCACAACCCGGTTCCTACGGGACAGCCCTTAGCGGTCGGCGTCCACCAGAGCGCCGCCGCCGGTGTGCATACCGCCGACGGGGCGGTGGTGGTGCCTGTGGTGGTGGTGCTTGCACGTGTGGTGGTGGCGGCCGTACCAGTGGTGGCCGGACCGGCCGTGGTCGTGATCCCGGTTCCGGTCGCGGTCGCGGTCGCGGTCCCTGTCCCGGTCCCTGTCCCGGTCCCTGTCCCGGTCCCTGTGGTGGTCCCGGTCGTGGTCGCCTCTCCGGTGGCGGCCGTGGTCGTTATGGTGTGCCGGGGTGGCGCTGGCCGTGGCGCTGTCCTCGGCGGCGGACGAGGCCGTCGCGGTGGGCGCGCCCACCGCGAATACCGCGGTGATGACCGCTGAGGCGAACAGGGTGCGGGCAGTGCGCATGGGCATGTTCCTTTCGGCCTACTGTGAAGGGCGACGCCGCGTCGGCCTTCTGATCGCAGTAGCGATATATGACCTGCTGTCAGCCGCCTTGTCACGGCGCACCACTTGAGAGCGTCACAAGAATGCGCTTTATGGGTGGCCCGATCGAGAAAAGATGACGCGTCAAGCCGAACGGCTCAGGCCGAACGGATCGGGTCGAACGGGCCGGGTCGGCCGGCTCAAAGCCAGGCGGCTCAAAGCCGGACGACTCAAAGCCGGACGACTCAGGGGGCGAACGGCGCGCCGCAGCGGAGTTCCCCGCACTCGCACTCACCGCTTCCACGCCCTCCACCCCCTACAGCTCCTTCGCCTCTCCTGGTTCGCCTCTGTGCCCCGACGAGCGAGGGGCAGCGAGAGAGGATTTGCGCACGAAAGTCCCGATATGTCGTGGCGTGCGGTCCGGCGGTGCCCCAGCCCCCCGTCGCGCCCCGTCGCCCCCGTCGCCCCCGTCGCCCTGCCAAGGGAGGCCGCTGGGGACCGTGAGGACCTGGCGCGTGGCCTTACCTGACCCGAAGCTCCAATTTGTTCCTCGAAGCTTCAATTCTTCCTCAAATTTGTGAGGTGTCCGGAGAATCCCGATGGGTAATTGCCCGGTCGCTTCCTGCTACCGATCCCGCCCCGGGGCCGCCCATTCGGGAATCCAGTGGAATGTCCACAGCGGCAATCTGAGAATTCGGTATGCATTCCTTCAAGGAATCTCCCTATTCGGGCAACGGCTCTTTGCAGGGCCGTGAATGCTCCCTACTCTGAGGCAAATTTTCAGCCAGTCCTGTCTTGAAAGGCCTCCTATGGCAAGCGTTGACGAGATCGCTCCCGAGAGGGCACGGGCCTCCGGCTCCCTCCGGAGGGACGTGGGACTGATCGGCCTGATGTGGGCGTCGGTCGGCTCCATCATCGGATCCGGGTGGCTCTACGGGGCGCAGAAGGCCGTGGTGGTGGCGGGACCGGCCGCGCTGATCTCCTGGATCATCGGCGCGGTCGCGGTGGTGCTGCTGGCGCTGGTGCACGCCGAGCTCGGTGGCCTGTTCCCGGTGGCCGGTGGTACGGCGCGGTATCCGCACTACGCCTTCGGTGGCCTGGCCGGAATGTCCTTCGGCTGGTTCTCCTGGCTCCAGGCGGCGACGGTGGCCCCGATCGAGGTCGAGGCCATGATCGGTTACGCCGGTCACTGGTCGTGGGCCCAGGGGTTCCAGCACGCCAACGGGACCCTCACGACGAGCGGCTTCATCGTCGCGGTCGTCCTGATGGCGATCTTTGTCGCGGTGAACTTCCTCGGTGTGAAGGTGCTGGCGCACACGAACAGTGCGGCGACCTGGTGGAAGATCGCCGTGCCCCTCGGGGCGATCTTCGTCATCGCGGCGACCAACTTCCACCCGCACAACTTCACCTCGCAGGGCTTCGCCCCGTTCGGTGCCAAGGGTGTGCTCAGCGCCATCAGCACCAGCGGCATCATCTTCGCGCTGCTCGGTTTCGAGCAGGCCATCCAGCTCGCCGGGGAGAGCCGCAACCCCAAGCGCGACCTGCCGCGCGCCACGATCGGCTCGGTCGTGATCGGCGCGGTGATCTACGTCCTTCTCCAGGTGGTCTACATAGGCGCGCTGCCGCTGGCCTCCTTCGCGCACGGCTGGGCCAAGCTGGACTACGCGGGCATCAGCGGCCCGTGGGCCGGCCTGGCCACCGTGGTGGGTCTGGGCTGGCTGGGGTGGGTCCTCTACGCGGACGCGATCATCTCCCCCGGTGGCACCGGCCTGATCTACACCACCTCGACCTCACGCATCTCCTACGGCCTCAGCAAGAACGGCTATGCGCCCCGGCTGTTCGAGAAGACCGACGGCCGCGGTGTGCCGTGGTTCGGCCTGATCATCTCGTTCGTGACCGGTGTGATCTGCTTCCTGCCCTTCCCGAGCTGGCAGGAGCTGGTCTCCTTCATCACCTCGGCGAGCGTGCTGATGTACGCGGGCGCGCCGCTGGCGTTCGGGGTCTTCCGCAACCGGCTGCCGTACCACGAGCGCCCGTACCGCCTGCCCGGCGGCGGAGTGATCTCGCCGGTGTCCTTCGTCGTCGCGAGCCTGATCATTTACTGGGCCGGCTGGGACACCCTCCAGCGGCTCGGCTGGGCGATCATCATCGGGTATGTGCTGCTCGGCAGCTACGCCTGGTACGCGACGAAGAAGAACCTGCCGAACGCGCCGCGGCTGGACTGGAAGGCCGCCCAGTGGCTTCCGGTGTACCTGATCGGCATGGGCCTCATCGCCTGGCAGGGTGGCTTCGGCGGCCAGGGGCACCTTCCGCTGTGGTGGGACATGGCGGTCATCACGGCGTTCTCGCTGGGCATCTACTACTGGGCCCGCGCCACCGCCGTCTCGTCCGAGGCGATCGAACGGAACATCGAGGACGTTGCGGTCGTGGACGAGGGAGGGCACTGACCGCTCCATGATCTGACGCCCCACAAGCCGAGGGTCCGGCCGGTCAACCGGCCGGACCCTCGGCTTTTCGCTGCCGTACGGCCCGCGCCGGCGCGCGCGTCCGCTCCGCCGATGTGCCCGCGCCCGCCGCCACGGTGTCGGGCAGCGGCCTCCGCGTCGCTGACCACGAAGACAGGAGCCAGGCCGAGACACCCCCTAGAGCAGGTCGAGCGCCGCGCGTACCGCCAGGTGCAGGTCGGCGCCCCGGAGGTCGAGGTGCAGGGCCGAATCCAGGACGTACCGTGGTTGTGCCTGCCAGCCGCGGGTGTGCAGACGGGTGTGATGGCGGGCGGTCTGACGGTGCAGGGCGCACAGGAAGTGCAGGCCCGTCACGTCCATGAACGGCACGTTCTGCATGTCCAGGACCACACCGTCCAGTGTTGCGGGCAGCGAGGCGAGGGCGCGGTCACATGCGGGCTCGCAGGCGCGGTCGATCTCACCGCGGGCCATGAGCAGCACGGTGTCGTCCAGATACTGGGTGCTGATGGTGAAAGGAATAATGCCCTCAAAGAGTTGGGGTGGCAGTCTCCAGCAGCCGCAACACTGCGGGCACACGGCAGGCGCCGCGTGTGGTCCGGCGTCTGCGGGAGGCCTCGGCAGGAGTTGCCGGGGGTCATATCCCGCCGCTCGGAGCACCGGGTGAGCAAGGCTCACGAGCCGGACCAGGCTGTTCCGTCACCTCACTGTCCCACATCGCGCCGCTCGTTCGGAACCTGTGGCACCACGGCCGTCGGGGCCGCACCGTCGCGCTGCCCCACGGCGGGAGGCCCAACTGGATTGCCCCGCGGGTGACTTGACCGCACAGCGGCAATGGCGCGACAACACGGTGGCGGAGTACGGCAATTCCCGGCGCGCCGGGGCGTCACCGGAGCGGGCCGCCCGGCCGGCGTGCGGGCCTTCGCCGTTTCGGGCAGGTGAGGTCGCCGCCTCCCGTGAGGGGGTCTGGCACCGCCCCGGGCCGAGAGCGGCGTGTCCCCGACGGGGCCTATTCGACGCCCTCTCACCCACTGCTTGCCCACCGGCAACAAATACGCCATCTCTTTCCGGGCAAGCGACTCCAGAGCAGTTACTGCCGTGTTCGCATCGGCCGCAAGGCATGGAATCCAGCCAATTAACCGGACGTCGAAAGCAAGCCACCGGGAGAGCGGCCGCGTTGGCCGGTCAACAACCATGGATGCCGTCCACGATGGCCGGTGGACGCGGCGAAAGCGGGCCTGGCCTGCCCGGCTCCGCTGCGGTCGCTGTGGTGGCGGCCGCCTTCCGGCACACCTGTGGCGGCCCCTGTCCTGGCCCGGATCTGCTCTTGAGGCTTGCTCTCCCCGCAGTGGTTTGCCAAGGTCTGGGACTTGCCGCAGAGCAGTGGTGGCATCATCCTGCGGCGGGGAAGAGCGGCCTCCTTGGAGCGCCCTGCCGCACTCCGGGGAAACACTCAATACCCACTTCCCCGCACTCGGATCGAACGGACGGTCGAAAATTGTTTGCCTCATGAGCAACAGGGGTCGCTTGCGGCCTACTGGCGAGCAGAGGTGAATGGGTATAGAAATCACGCTCAGTCAAACCGCAGGGGGTTGCTATTGTATGACTGGGAGTGAAGACTGTCGGTCAAGCTGGACTGGCGTGAAAGCGCCCGGGGGCGCGGAGCGTTGACAACATCAAACTGTACCCGCCGGTAAGTTTTGCGTTTCTCTCGTTTTTTCGGGCACCGTTGGCTCGTGTACGGATCGCCCACCTTTACGTGTGCGGGGATGCCTGACGCGTGTCATGTGTGGGGGTTTTCAGTGGGGGATGTGTGGTAACGAGATGGTCAACGGTGGCTTCGCTGCCGTGTGTCCGGGCGATGCTGAAGGACCGGGGAGGGGTTTCGCGGTCTGATTCGTCGAGCCGCGAGGTGGACCCGGCGCCGTGTTCTCGATTGCCTGCGTCTAGGGGTGGGAGGGAGCTCGGCATGGGGAATGGCGCGTCCGGCTCTGTCCGGGAGTTGCCGTCGGTCTGTACGCGGGGGCGTACCGGCCGGCCGCCGAGGCTGCTTTTCTGCTGCTGTCGCCGTTGAGCGCACCCGCAGTGGAATCCAGGCGCCGCCGAAGCCGGTCACCCAGCGGGTGAGGGCCGGTGTTGCCGCGCCCGCGCCGTACACGCAACGCGGATTCAGCGGCCTGCGCAGACAATGCATCGCGGAGGCCGGTACGGCGACCTTATCGGCATGCCTTTAACCGGTTTCATGTTCGCGCATGTCCATGGGTGTTCACGTCGTCGGGGGATCCGGATGCCCTTTTCGGGATGCCGTGACAACGTGGTGGAAGCCGTGCGTCAAGCGTGGGCTTCGCCGATTCTTGCACAGGAAGAACAAAATTAATCCGAAGGCAATGCAAGGTCGTGAAAGGGCTGTGATAGTAAGCCTGTTGCGTCACACGGCGCTCCGTCCTTTCGAGGGGTATGGCCGCCGACCAGTCCAGCGCATAACCGCCGGGGAGGAACGAACCCTCCCGGACCCGCACTTCAGGGAGAACCGGTGACCAGCAACGAACTGAAAGAGGCACCTTTCGTCTTCGACGATCTGGTCGGCCGGTGGAGTAGCTTGGGCGAGGCCGGTCCCGTGCGCCGTGACGAGGGGCAGAACGTCTGGCAGGTGCTGGATCACCGGAGCGTGGCCGCGGTGCTCGCGGACCCGGCGACGTACTCCTCGGACTTCTCCGGACTGACTCCCACCCAGCCGGACTTCGAGACCTTCCGCCAGGGCAACTTCGTCGGCATGGACCCGCCGGAGCACCGCAAGCTGCGCACCCTGGTCAGCCAGGCGTTCACACCGCGCGTCGTCGCCGGACTCGAACCGAGGATCCACGCCATCACGGCGGAACTGCTCGATGCCGTCGGGGACCGTGACCGGTTCGACGTGGTGGACGCGCTGGCCTACCCGCTACCCATCCTCGTGATAGCCGAGCTGCTCGGTGTGCCGGCCGCGGACCGCGGGCTGTTCCAGGAGTGGGCGGCCACGCTCTTCGGCGGGGACGAGATCGGGGAATCGCTGGACATGAGCGATATCGAGCGCGCCCTGGACTCCATCGCGCCGACCGTGCGCGAGATGAACGGCTACATCCTCGAGCACATCCGCCACCACCGCAAACACCCCGGCGAGGGGCTGACCAGCAGGCTGCTGCAGGCCGAAGTGGACGGCGTACGCCTGGCGGACCAGGAGATCGTCGGCTTTGTCGCCCTGCTGCTGGTCGCCGGGCACATCACCACCACCGCCCTGCTGGGCAACGCCGTGCTCAGCTTCGACGAGTACCCCGAGGCCGCCGCGCAGGTGCGCGCCGAACCCGGCCGACTGCCGGACGCCATCGAAGAGGTGCTGCGCTGGCTGCCGCCCTTCCCCGAACTCGGGCGCCGTACCACCCGTGAGGTCGAGCTCGGCGGCAAGACCCTCCCCGCCGACGCCATCCTGATGGCCAACCTGGCCGCCGCCAACCGCGACCCGGCACGGTTCACCGATCCCGGCACCTTTCACGTGATGCGCAACCCCAACCCGCACCTGACCTTCGGCCACGGCATTCACTTCTGCTTCGGCGCACCCCTGGCCCGGCTGGAGGCACGCATCGCGCTGCGGCAACTGCTGGACCGCTTCTCCTGCCTCACCATCCCGAGCCGCCGTGAGGTCGAGTTCCAGAATCCGGCCGTCATCGTCAGTGCGCGCCGTCTGCCGGTGGAGGTGCGGAGGGCATAGCGCCGTTCGCAGAGAAGAGCGTGCCCGGCACCAACGGCCGGGCCCGCGCGAGGAGATCGGTTGCCGAGTTCCCTCGGCGATCAGGCCCAGGGGCTGGTCCGTCCGCGCCGTGAGCGGGTTGCCGTCACGGCAGGCAGGCGCGCCATTCCCCCGTGAGTTCGAGTTCCGGGAGTTCCTTTCTCATGCCGCATGCTTCGAGTGCTCAGGTCGCGAGCCGGCAGCCGACCCACATACGACGCCTCTTACAAGAGCGCCTGGACACGCTCGCGCGTACCCATCAGGTGCCGGGGGCCCAACTCGCCGTCCAGGTCGACTCGGTGACATACACCGTTCAGACGGGCGAGGCGGACGTCAGTACCGGCGAGATGTTCACCGCGGACACGGCGGTGCCGCTGGGCTCCGTCACCAAGCCCTACACAGCCGCGGTCGTCCAGCTCCTGGCCGACGACGGTGACCTCGCTTTGACCGATCTCGTCGGCACGCACGTGCCGGAGCTGCGGCGGGCGCCGCACCTCACCGTGCGCCAGCTGCTCAGCCACACCGGGGGACTCCCGACCGGGCCCGACTCGGACGACGCGGCGCCGCTGAGCCCCGCCCGCTACCTGTCCTCGTACTGTTCCGGCCGGGACGTGGTGTGCACGCCCGGCAGCGGCTTCTCCTACTCCAACGCCGGGTATGTCGCCGCCGGCCGGCTGATCGAAGCGGTGACGGGCATGCCGTGGCAGGATGCCGTGCGGGCGCTGCTCCTGGAGCCCCTGGGCACCGTTCCCGCCTTCCTCGGCGACCGCGCGCCGACGCGCCCGGTGGCCCGCGGCCACTCCGTGAACACGACCTCGGGTCGTGTGCTTCCGGTGCAGCAGAACCTGGCGCCGGTGGAGGCCCCGGCGGGTGCCCTGCTGGCGAGCGCGCTCGACCTGGTGGCACTGGGCCGGACCCTGACCGGACACGGCCCCCGCACGGTGCTGACGCCCGACGCCGCCGAGGAGATGCGCCGTCCCGTTCCGGGAGCCGCCCCGGGCGTCCTCGCGGACGCATGGGGCCTGGGCCTCGCGCTCTTCCAGCAGGGGGCGCAGCAGTGGTGCGGCCACGACGGCAACGCCCAGGGCACCTCCTGCCATCTGCGGGCCGAACCGGACAGCGGCACGGTGGTCGCCTTCACCAGCAACGCCAACAACGGCACCGCTCTGTGGCACGAACTGGCCGAAGACCTCGACCGGATCACCGGCGTGCAGGTCCCCTCGGCCGCGCGCCGGTCCGAGCGCGGCCGCGCCGTCGCACTTCTTCCCCAGTGCGCCGGGACCTACCACAACGGCACCGTCGAGTACCGGGTCGCCGCGGACGCCGACGGCTCCCTGACCCTGACCGTGAACGGCGACACCCCCGCGCCCCTGGTCTGTTACCCGGATCTGACCTGTGACCTGGTGGATCCCGCGTCCGGCCGCCGCCATCCCGGCGGACGCTTCGTGCGCGATCCGGACAGCGGCGCCATCGACCGCGTCCAGATCTCCGGCCGCACGGCCCGCCGTACCGTCACCGCCTGAATCGGGCCTGCCGCGGACCCGCCGGTGCGACTCCCCGCTCTCTCGCACCCGGCTCGTCCGAACGCTCCGGCGCCCCGCCCGGGACCGCTCTTCCGGGCTGCCCGATGTCCTGCCGCACTGCCCGTCCCCGCTGAGAAGGACCGACCTCCATGACGGACCAGCACGAAAGTTCAGCCCCGGAGTCCGCATCGCCGCAGGACCGGACCGTTGCTCCGGTCCCCGGGGCCGGTCCGGTCCGCCCGGGGACCGGCACCCCGCTCGGGGACCTGTTCGCCGCATGGGTGGCCCGCACCCCGCACGCACCCGCGGTGACGGACGGCCGGCGGACCTGGTCCTACCGCGAGGTCGACCGGCTGGCCAATCGCCTCGCCCACGACCTCATCGGACGCGGGGTGGGGCCGGAGCGGACGGTGGCCGTGGTACTGCCGCGCTCGGTCGAACTCGTCATCGCGGAACTCGCCGTGGCCAAAGCCGGCGGTGCCTTCCTGCCGGTCGACCCGGCGTACCCCGCCGAACGCCGCGCCCTGATGCTGTCCGACGCCCGGCCGGCCGTGGTCATCGACGACCTGGCGCAGACCCGGCCCCCCACGGGTCCTGACCGTGCGCCGCAGGACGGCGACCGGCTCGCGCCATTGTGCGCGGAGCACCCCGCCTACGTCATCTACACCTCGGGATCCACCGGCACCCCCAAGGGGGTGACGGTGACCCACGCGGGTCTGGGCCCCTTCGCCGCGGCGGCCGCCGCCCGGTACGACGTCATGCCGGGCGCCCGCGTCCTGCAGTTCTCCTCCCCGAGCTTCGACGCCTCCGTCCTGGAGCTGTGCATCTCCCTGCTGGCGGGCGCGACCCTCGTCGTACCACCCGAGGGGCCGTGGCTGGGCGAAGAACTCGCGGACGTCCTGGCGGACCACCGCATCACCCACGCGCTCATCCCGCCGGCCGCGCTCGCGACCGTGCCCGCCCCGACGGACGGCCACGGCCTGCCCGACCTGCGGACCCTGATCGTGGGCGCCGAAGCCTGCCCGGCCGAGCTGGCCGACCGCTGGGCGGCGGGGCGCCGGCTGATCAACTCCTACGGCCCCACCGAGGCCACGGTGGTCGCGTCCTGGACCGGGCCGCTGGCCGTGGGCGGCGGCACGCCGTCCATCGGCAGGCCGCTGCCGCACACCCGGGTCCAGGTGCTGGACGCGGCGATGCGGCCGGTGCCGGCGGGAGCCGGCGGAGAGCTGTACGTGGGCGGCGCCGGGGTGGCACGCGGCTACCTCGGCCGCCCGGGGCTGACGGCCGCGCGCTTCGTCGCCGACCCGTACGGACCGCCCGGCACCAGGCTCTACCGCACCGGGGACCTGGTGCGCCGGCACGCCGACGGCGAACTGGAATTCCTCGGGCGGGCCGACCGGCAGGTCAAGGTGCGCGGCTTCCGCATCGAACCCGGGGAAATCGAGGCGGTGTTGACCCGGCACCCCCGCGTCGGTGAAGCGGTGGTCATCGTGCGCGAGGACGAGCCGGGGCGGCAGCGGCTCGTCGCCTACGTCACCCCGGCCGGCCCCGTCCGGCCCCCGCAGCCCGCGGAGTTGCGCTCCCTGGTCTCCCGCAGCCTGCCGGCCCATATGGTGCCCTCCGCCGTCGTCGTCCTCGACGCGTTCCCGCTGACCGCACACCACAAGATCGACCGCCGGGCGCTCCCCGCACCCGAACCGGCCCGCGCCCCGGAACACGGCCACATCGCCCCCCGGACACCCACCGAGCGGACCCTGGCCGGTATCTGGTCAAAGGTGCTGTCGGTGTCCACCATCGGCACCGGGGACGACTTCTTCGCACTCGGCGGGGACTCCGTCCTCGCCGTGCGGGTGCTGTCCCGGATCCGTGAAGAGTTCGGCGACCGGCTGTCCGTGCGTGACCTGTTCACCGCCCGGACGATCGCCGCACTGGTGCCGCTCCTCGGCGACCCGGCCACCACGGGCCCGGCGACACCGATCACCCCGGTCCCGCGCGACCGTCCGCTGCCGCTGTCCGGCGCCCAGCAACGGCTGTGGTTCCTCGACGACCTGACGGCCGGCGACACCGAGTACAACACCGGCGTCGGGGTGCGCCTGGGCGGTCCGCTGGACGCCGCCGCGCTGCGCCGCGCCCTGGACCGGCTCGCCGCGCGCCACGACTCCCTGCGCACCACCTTCACCACGGTGGACGGCCGTGGTGTGCAACGCGTCGACACCACCGCCTCCCTGCCGTTGCGCACCGCCGACCTCGGCGCCCTCCCCGCCGAGCGCCGGGACGCGGCGGCCGAGCGGCTGCTCGTCGAGGAGCTGGAGACCCCCTACGACCTGCGCGAGGGCCCCCTCACCCGGGCCCTGCTGGTCCGGCTCGCCGACGAGGAGCGGCTGCTGCTCCTGGCGCAGCACCACATCGTCACCGACGGCTGGTCGGTCGGCGTGCTGGTCCGTGAACTGGCCGCGCTGTACGCCGCCGAGGCGGCCGGCGGCCCGGACGGCCTGGCAGAACCGGTCCTCCAGTACCCCGACTTCGCCGTGTGGGAGCGCGCGCACCCCGCCCCGGACCGGGACGCCGCCGACCTCGCGTACTGGAAGCGGCACCTCACCGGTCTGCCGCAGCTGGACCTGCCCACGGACCGCCCCCGCCCGCCGGTGCGCACCACGGCGGGCGCGGCCCACCGCCACGACCTGCCGGCCGACCTGGCCGAACGCCTCGGCGCGCTCGCCCGGTCCAAGGGCACGACGCTCTTCACCCTGTTCGCCGGGGCGGCCTCGGTGCTGTTCTCCCGCTACACCGGCCAGCGCGACGTCGTGTTCGGCACCGTCACCAACGGGCGCACCCACCGGGAACTGGAGGAGGTCACCGGCTTCTTCGTCAACACCCTGGTGCTGCGCAGCGACGTCGATCCCGCCGCCACCGTCGACCACTTCCTGGACACCGTGCGGGCGACGCTGCTGGACGCCTTCAGCCACGACGGCGTCCCGTTCGACCGGGTGGTCGAGGAGCTGGCACCGCGGCGCGACCCCAGCCGCACCCCGCTGGTGCAGGTCCTGGTAGTCCAGCAGACCGCCATGGTGCACCCGCAGGAAGCCGGCGGCGTACGGATCGAGGAGCACCCGCTGCCGCGCCCGGCCGCACGCTTCGACCTGGTCCTGGAGTTCCTGCCGCGCAGCGACGGGTCCTTCGGGCTGACCGTCGAGTACAACACCGACCTGTTCGACGCCGGCACCGTGGCCCGGATGAGCCGTCAGCTGCACCTCCTGCTGGAGGGGATGGCGGACGGCCCGCAGCGGACCGTCGCCGAACTGCCGCTGCTGACCGACGACGAGCGGCGCACCATGCTCGACGCCTGGAACGCCCCGCAGCAGGCCGGCCCGGACACCACCCTGCCCGAGCTCCTGGAGGCGCAGACCCTGCGCACTCCCGGCCGGACCGCCGTGCTCTGCGGGGACACCCAGCTCACTTACGACGAGGTGAACCGGCGCGCCAACCGCCTGGCCCGGCTGCTGGTCCGCCGCGGGGCGGGCCCCGAGACCCTGGTGGCGCTGGCCCTGCCGCGCTCGGCCGACCTGGTCCCCGCCCTGTGGGCGGTACTCAAGGCGGGTGCGGGCTACCTGCCGGTGGACCCCGGCTATCCGGCCGAGCGCATCCGCTTCATGCTCAGCGACGCCGAGCCGGCCCTCGTGCTGACCACCCGGGACACGGCCGGCGCGCTGCCCGGGGGCGCCGAGCGGCTGGTGCTGGACGACCCGGAGACCGCGGCCGAGTGGGCCGGGCATACGGAGGACGATCTCACCGACGCCGAACGGGTCCGGCCGCTCGACCCCTGCCACCCCGCGTACGTCATCTACACGTCCGGCTCGACCGGCCGTCCCAAAGGCGTCGTGGTCACGCATCGCAGCGTGGCGGATCTGGCGGCCTGGGCGGGAGCACAGTTCGGCCCGGAACGGCTGACGCATGTGGTGGCCTCCACCTCGCTCAATTTCGACGTCTCCGTCTTCGAACTGCTCTGCCCCCTGCTGTCCGGCGGCAGCATCGAAGTGGTGGCCGACCTCCCGGCCCTCGCCGACCGGCCGGGCACCGCGCCGCGGCAGGCGGGTCTCCTCAGCGGGGTGCCGTCGGTGATCTCCCGGCTGCTCACCCGGGACACCGGCACGGTCACGGCCGACACGGTGGTCCTGGCGGGCGAGGCGCTGCCGGCGCAGACCGTACGGGAGATCCGCGAGACGATGCCGTCCTCCCAGGTCGCCAACATCTACGGCCCGACCGAGGCGACGGTGTACGCCACGGCATGGTTCGCCGACGACGACACGCCCGAGCAGGCCCCGCCCATCGGCCGGCCCGTCGCCCGGACCCGCTGTTACGTCCTGGACAGCATGCTGCGCCCGCAACCACCGGGCGTCACAGGCGAGTTGTACCTCGGGGGAGGGGGCCTGGCCCGGGGGTACCTCAGGCGTCCCGGCCTGACCGCCACCCGGTTCCTCGCCGACCCCTTCACCGCCCCCGGCAGCCGGATGTACCGCACCGGCGACCTGGTGCGCTGGACCACCGACGGTGAGCTGGAGTACCTGGGCCGGGCCGACCAGCAGGTCAAGGTGCGGGGCTTCCGTATCGAGCTGGGTGAGGTCGAGGAGGCGCTGCTGCGCTGTGCGGGGGTGGCCCAGGCGGCCGCCGCCACCCGGGAGAGCGGCGGCCACAAGCGGCTGATCGGCTATGTCGTCCCGGCCCCCGGGGCAGAGCCCGCCCCGAACGCGATACGCCGGCTGCTCGGCCGCAGCGTGCCCGACTACATGGTGCCCGCCACGGTCGTCGTCCTGGACGCGATGCCGCTCAACCCCAACGGCAAGCTGGACCGCGGCCGGCTGCCCGACCCGGACTGGACCACTGCCGGTACGGCGGACCACGCCGCGCCGCGCACCGCCACCGAACGGGCGCTCGCCACCGTGTGGGCCGACGTGCTGCGGGTCGAGCGCGTCGGCGTCGACGACAACTTCTTCTCGCTGGGCGGCGATTCGATCCTCAGCATCCAGGTGGTCGCCCAGGCGCGGCAGGCAGGCCTGGCCGTCACCTCGCGCGACGTGTACCGGCACCAGACGGTCGCCGCCCTCGCGCAGTGCGTGGACGCCGCCGGGCAGCCGGCCCCGGGCCCGGACCCCGAGGCGGAGGCCACCGGCCCGGCGCCGCTGACGCCCATTCAGCACTGGCTGTTCGAGAGCGACCCCGAGCGGGCCGGTCACTTCGCCCAGACGATGTCCGTCGAGCTGGCCGACGGCCTCGACGCCACGGCGCTGGAAGCCGCCCTGCACGACGTGGTCGCCCACCACGACGCCCTGCGCTCGCGCTTCGAGCGGGACGGCGACGGCCGGTGGCACCAGCACATCGACCGCGACGCACCCGGATTCGCGCTGCGCCGCCACAGCGGCCCCGGCGACGACGCCCCGCACCACGGGCCGTTCGACCTGAGCCGCGGCCCCCTGCTGCGCGCCGTGCTCCACGACCGGGGCACCGGTCTGCCTCCCGTCCTGCACCTGGCCGTCCACCACCTGGTGGTCGACGGCGTCTCCTGGCGGCTGCTGCTGGAGGACCTGGACCGGGCCTACCGCGCACGGTGCGCGGGAGCGGACGCCGCGCTGCCGCCGAAGTCCTCCCCGCTGCGCCACTGGGCGAAGCGGCTGACCGGGCACGCCGGAACCGGCGGCTTCGAGGACGAGACGGACTACTGGACGGCGCTCGCCCGCACCTGTGACCCGGCGCTGCCGGCCGACCTCGCCGGCGCCAACACCTATGCGTCGGCCCGCTCGGTGACCGTGCGCCTCACCCCGGCGGACACCGCCGCCGTGCTGCACACCCTGCCGGGGGCCTTCCGTACCCAGGTCAACGACGTGCTGCTGAGCGCGCTGGGCCGGGTGCTGCAGGAGTGGACCGGACGCGACCGGGTCCCGGTCGACCTGGAGGGCCACGGCCGGGAGGAGCTGTTCCCCGATGTGGACCTGAGCCGTACCGTCGGCTGGTTCACCACCCGCTACCCGGTCGCCCTCACCGTGGCGCGGGACGCCGACCGGTGCACCGTGCTGAAGTCGGTCAAGGAGCAGTTGCGCGCCGTGCCCCGCCGCGGCCTCGGCTACGGCGTCCAGCGGCACCTGCTCCGGCCGGAAGGCCTGCCCGCCACCCCGACCGCGGACATCAGCTTCAACTACCTCGGCCAGTTCGGCACGCCGGGCGGTGGCGGCAGCCTCTACCGCGGCCCCTACCGCGAACTGGCGCTGGACGCCGACCCCGCCGCGCCGCGCCCGCACGCCCTGGAGGTCGTCGGCCGACTGGACGGCGACGCCCTGGAGTTCACCTGGTTCTACTCGGCGAACCTCCACCACGAGGAGACCGTCACGCGCCTCGCCGGACACTTCGCCGGGGAGCTGGGCGACATCGCCCGGGACGCCAGCCGGCCCGGAGCCGGCGGCCGCACCCCCTCCGACTTCCCGCTGGCCGCGCTCGACCAGCCCACCGTGGACCGGCTGGTGGGCGACGGCAGCACCGTCGAGGACATCCACCCGCTCACCCCCACCCAGGCCGGCATGCTCTTCCACCGGCTCTCCCAGGACGACCAGAGCGTCTACTTCCAGCAGCTCACCTTCGTCCTGGACGGCGTGCCCGACCCGCAGGCCCTCGCCGCGGCCTGGCAACAGGTCACGGACCGCACCCCGGTGCTGCGCGGACGTGTCGTCTGGCAGGACGTGCCCGAACCGCTGCTGGTGGTGGAGCGCGGCGTCACCGTGCCGGTCAGCCGGCTGGACTGGCGGGCCCTGCCGGACGACGAGCGCCGGACGGCACTGCGAGAACTGCTCGACCGCGACCGGCGGCGCGGGATCGACCTCGACCGTGCCCCGCTGCTGCGCCTGGCCTTGGCCCGGCTCTCCGACACCGAGGTCCGGGTGGTGTGGTCCTTCCACCACCTGGTGCTCGACGGCTGGAGCCTGTTCCAGGTGCTCTCCGATGTCTTTTGCTGCCACGCCGCGCTGCGCGGCACCGCGTCAGCGGACGGTGCCGCGCCCGTGGCGGCGGGCCTGCCCAGCCGCCGGCCGTTCCGCGACTATGTGGCCTGGCTGCAGGGCCGCGACTGGGCGGAAGCCGAACGGCACTGGCGGATGCGGCTCGACGGCTGGAGCGAGCCCACCGCCCTGCCCTACGACCGTGAGCCCCGCGAGACCCACCGCGCGGAGTCCACCGAGGCGGTACGGATCGCGCTGCCCGCCGCCACCACCCGGCGCCTGGACCGCCTGGCCAAGGACGCGGGCCTGACCATGAACACGCTGGTCCAGGGCGCCTGGGCGCTGCTGCTGGCCCGTCAGACGGGGCGCCGGGAGGTCGTCTTCGGCACCACGGTGTCGGGACGGCCGCCGGAGCTGCCCGGCGTCGAGGCCATGAACGGCCTGTTCATCGCGACCGTACCGACCCGGCTGACGGTCCCCGCCGACGGCACCCTGACGGCCTGGCTGCGCCGGGTGCAGGAGATCCAGACCGAGGACCGGCGCTTCGACTTCGTCCCGCTCGCCCGGCTGAAGGCGTTCAGTGACCTGCCCGAGCGGGTCCCGCTCTTCGACAGCATCGTGGTGTTCGAGAACTACCCGGTCGGCGGCGACCTCGCCGCCGCGCACGGACTGCGGCTGAGCGGCCTCGACGGCATCGAGACCACCAACTACCCGCTGAGCCTGGTCGCCTACCCGGGCCAGGAGCTGGCCCTGCGGCTCGGCTACGACCCGGAACTGTTCGACGCGGCCACCGTGGAGCGGATGGGGGAGTACCTCACCGTGCTGCTGGAGGGCCTGGCCGCGGACGCCGGGCGCCCGCCCGCCCGGCTGCCGGTGCTCGGCGCGGCACGCCGCCGCCAGGTGGTCGAGGAGTGGAACGACACCGCCGCCCCGCTGCCCGGGGGCACGGTCGCCGAGCTGTTCGCCGCCCAGGCCCGGCGCACCCCCGACGCCATGGCGCTGGACGCCGGGGACACCCGGCTCACCTACCGCGAACTCGACGCCCGTACCGACGCGTTGGCCCGCCGGCTGACCGGGCTCGGCGTGCGTCCGGAGTCCCCGGTCGGGGTCCTCATGGACCGGTCGGCCGCCCTGGTCATCGCGCAGCTGGCCCTCGCCAAGGCGGGCGGGGTGTACGTCCCGCTGGACGGCCGCGCGCCACGGGAGCGGCTGCGGCAGGTGCTGGCGGAGACCACGGCGGAGCTGGTGCTCACCGACGCCGCCTGGGAGGAGGCCGCCCGCGAGGCGGCACCCGGCGGGCGCACCCTGCTGGTGACGGACGAGGCCGCACCGGCCGGGACCCGCGCTCCGCAGGACGCGCCGCTGCCCGCCCTCCACCCCGACAACGCGCTCTACCTGATGTTCACCTCCGGCTCCACCGGCCGCCCCAAGGGGGTCGCGGTGCGCCACCGGGACGTCGTGGCGCTCGCCTTCGACCGCGCCTTCGGCGGACACGACCGGGTCCTGGTGCACTCCCCGCAGGCCTTCGACGCGGCCACCTACGAACTGTGGGTGCCCCTGCTGCGCGGCGGCCGGGCCGTCCTCGCCCCGCCGGCCGACGTGGACGCCACCACGGTGCGCCGGGCGATCCGTGAACAGGGCGTCACCTGCCTGTGGCTGACCGCCGGGCTGTTCCGCCTGCTGTCCCAGGAGGACCCCGCGTGCCTGCGGGGCGCCCGGGAGGTGTGGACCGGCGGCGAGGCCGTGCCGGGCGCCGCGGTCCGCCGGGTCCTGGACGCCTGCCCGGACCTGACCGTGGTCGACGGCTACGGCCCCACCGAGACCACCACCTTCGCGACCCGCCGGGCCTTTTGCTCCGGCGACCCGCTGCCCGCCGCCCTGCCCATCGGACGCCCGCTGGACAACACCCGCGTCTACGTCCTGGACGACGCGCTGCAGCCCCAGCCGCCGGGCATCCCGGGAGAGCTCTACGTCGCCGGCGCCGGGCTCGCCCGCGGCTACGCCGGCCGCCCCGGCGCGACCGCCGAACGCTATCTGGCCGACCCGTTCGGCCCGGCCGGCAGCCGGATGTACCGCACCGGCGACATCGTGCGCTGGAGCGCCGACGGTGAACTCCACTTCGTGGGGCGCGCCGACGACCAGATCAAGATCCGCGGCTTCCGCGTCGAACCGGCCGAGATCGAGGCCCAGCTCACCCGCCATGCCGCCGTCGCCGAAGCGGTGGTGGCCGTCCCCGAGGACGGCGGCCGCAAGCGCCTGGTCGCCTACCTCGTCCCCGCCCCGGAGGCGACGGTGCCGCAGGCCCGGGAGCTGCGCGCCCACCTCGCCGCCGAGCTGCCCGACTACCTGGTCCCCGCCGCGTTCGTGACCCTGGACGCGCTGCCCCTGACCGGCAACGGAAAGGTGGACCGGCGCCGGCTGCCCGCCCCCGACTGGTCGGCCGCCACTGCTGGTGAGCACCGCGCGCCGCGCACCGAGGCCGAGCGGATCCTCGCGGAGATCTGGTGCGCCCTGCTGGGCGTCGACCGGGTGGGCGTCGAGGACAACTTCTTCATGCTGGGCGGCGATTCGATCCTCAGCATCCAGGTCGTCTCGCGCGCCCGCCGGGCGGGCCTGACCCTGACCCCCAGGGACCTGTTCCGCCACCCCACCATCGCCGCCCTGGCCGCCGCCACCGGCGCCGCCGCACCCCTGAGCGGCACCGGCCCGGTGACCGGGGACATCGCCCTCACCCCGATCCAGCACTGGTTCCTCGACGCCCGGCCGGAGCGCCCCGGGTACTTCAACCAGTCCCTCGTCATCGAACTGGCCGAGGAGCCCGACCCGCGGGCGCTGCACGAGGCGCTGCACGCCCTGTGGGCCCACCACGACGCCCTGCGGGCCCGCTTCGCGCAGCGGGCGGACGGCACCTGGCACCAGCACTGCCCCGCCCCGGACGCCACCGCACCGCAGCTGCTGCAGGTGCACGACCTGGCCGGACGGGACGAGGCGGAATGCGCCGCCGCGGTCGAGGACGCCATGGCCGAGGCGCACGCCGGCTTCCGGCTGGACACCGGCCCCCTGCTCGCCGCCCGCCTGTTCACCGGCGCCCGCGACCTGCCGCCGCGGCTGTTCCTGACCGTCCACCACCTGGCGGTCGACGGGGTCTCCTGGCGGGTGCTGCTGGAGGACCTGGAGAGCACCTACCGGCAGGCCCGCAACGGTGACCCGGTGGCCCCGCCCGCCCGGACCACCTCCGTACAGGAGTGGGCCCGCCGGCTGCACGACCGCACCGAGTCCGGCGGCTTCGACGGCGAGCGGGCGCACTGGAGCGCGGTGGCCCAGCAGTGCGCTGCCCCGCTGCCCGTCGATGCCGACGGCACCAACACGATCGCCGACCTGCGCTCGGTCACCGTCCGCCTGGACCGCGGGCGGACCGGCGACCTGCTGCAGAAGGTGCCCGGCGTCTACCGCACACAGATCAACGACGTGCTGCTCACCGCGCTCGGCCGGGTGCTGGCCGACTGGACCGGCGAACGCACCGTCGCCGTCGGCCTGGAGGGACACGGCCGCGAGGACCACCTCTTCGAGGGCGTCGATCTGTCCCGTACGGTCGGCTGGTTCACCTCCCTGTTCCCCGTCGCCCTGGACGTCCAGGACGGCGACTGGGCCGCGGCGCTCAAGTCCGTCAAGGAACAACTGCGCGCGGTACCCGGCCGGGGTCTCGGCCACGGAGCGCTGCGCCACCTGGCGGGCGCCGCGGAACTCACCGGCACGCCCCAGCCCCTCATCAGCTTCAACTACCTCGGCCGGTTCGACTGGTCCGGCGACGGCGAGCTGATCCGCGCCGTACGCGGCGGACTGGACGGCGCCGCCGCGCCCGGGACCGTCCGGCCGCACCTGCTGGACGTGGTGGGCCGGGTCGAGGACCGGTGCCTCGAACTCACCTGGTACTACAGCGGCCGGGTCCACCACGAGGAGACGGTGACCATGCTGGCCACCGGCATGCTCACGGCGCTGGAGGACATCGTCGCGCACTGCGCAGGACCGGACGCCGGCGGCCGCACCCCCTCCGACTACCCGCTCGCCCGCCTCGACCAGGCGGCCGTGGACCGGGTCGCGGCGGACGGCCGCGCGGTGGAGGACATCTACCCGCTGACGCCGATGCAGGCGGGCATGCTGTTCCACAGCCTGATGGACCCCGACTCCCACACCTACTTCAACCAGGTCCAGCTGGTGCTCTCCGGCGTCACCGACCCCGCCGCGCTCGCCACGGCCTGGCAGCAGACGGCCGACGCCAACCCGATGCTGCGCACCCGCCTGGTGTGGGCCGAGACCGCCGAACCGCTCCAGATCGTCCAGACGCGGGCCACCGTGCCCGTCACCCACCACGACTGGTGCGGGTGGACCCCCGAGGCGTGCGAGCAGGCGCTGACCACCCTGCTCGCCGAGGACCGGGCGGCCGGTCTCGACCTCGCCGCCGCCCCGCTGATGCGGCTGGCCCTGATCAAGCTGTCCGACGACCGGGTCCGGCTGGTGTGGACGTTCCACCACATCCTGCTCGACGGCTGGAGCGCGGCCCAGGTCTTCGACGAGATCTGCGAACGGTACGCGGCGCTCACCGCGGGCCGCCGGCCCGAGGTCCCCGCCCGCCCGCCGTTCGGCAGCTACCTGCGCTGGCTGGCGGAGCAGGACAGCACCCAGGCCGAGCGGCACTGGCGTACCGCGCTGGCCGGATTCACCTCACCGACCGAACTCCCGCGGGACCGCAAGCCCCTGGAGGCCCACCGCGCCTCATCGTCGGGCTCGGTCCACGTCACCCTGGACGAGGCCAACTCCGCCCGTATGCGGGAGACCGCGCAGCACGCCGGCCTCACCATGAACACCGTGCTGCAGGGCGCCTGGGGCCTGCTGCTCTCCCGCTACGGCAACAGCGACGACGTGGTCTTCGGCACCACCGTCTCCGGCCGGCCCGCCGCGCTGCCCGGGGTGGAGTCCATGGTCGGCCTGTTCATCAACACCCTCCCCACCCGGGTGCGGGTCGATGGGCACCGCGCGCTGCTGGACTGGCTGCGCGACCTGCAGACCGCCCAGTCGGAGTCGCGGCGCTACGACTTCGTCTCCCTGACCGAGCTCCAGACCTGGAGCGAAGTCCCGCGCGGGAGCGGCCTGTTCGACAGCATCGTGGTCTTCGAGAACTACCCCTTCGACGGCGACGCCCTCGCCCGGCACGGCCTGGGCATCCAGCAGGAACGCGATCTGGAGCCCACCAACTACCCGCTCAGCGTGATCGTCGCCCCCGGCGAACGCCTCACCGTGGCCCTGGACTACGACCCGGCGGCCTTCGACGCGGCGACGGTCGAGCGGCTGGGCACCTGCCTGCGGGTCCTGCTGACGGAGATGGCGGCCGACCCGGACCGCCGCCTGGGCGACCTGCCGCTGGTCACCGCGGACGAACGCGGGCGCATCCTGCGGGAGTTCGGCGGAGCTGCCGTCGCACAGCCGCGGCGCGTCCTGCCCCAGGTGTTCGAGGAGCAGGCGGGCCGCACCCCGCACGCCACCGCCGTACTGGCCGGCGACGACCGGCTCACCTACCGGGAGCTGAACGAACGCGCCAACCGGCTGGCCCGGCTGCTGATCGCCTCGGGCGCCGGCCCGGAGCGGTTCGTCGCCCTCGCGCTGCCGCGCACGGCCGACCTGATCGTGGCCCTGCTGGCCGTGCTCAAGAGCGGCGCCGGCTACCTTCCGGTCGACCCCAAGTACCCGGCCGAGCGGGTCTCCTTCCTGTTCGACGACATCGGGCCGGACATCGTGCTCACCACCGCCGCC
The DNA here is from genome assembly GCF_043199875.1 of Streptomyces sp. NPDC048516. Taxonomy (NCBI): domain Bacteria; kingdom Bacillati; phylum Actinomycetota; class Actinomycetes; order Kitasatosporales; family Streptomycetaceae; genus Streptomyces; species Streptomyces sp. NPDC048516. Next base: position 333,460 of record NZ_JBICWS010000009.1, read on the forward strand.
CTGGCAGGACGGCTGCCCGAAGGGCCCGCCACCCGGATCGCGCTCGATGATCCCGGGACCGCGGACCGGCTCGCCGGGCAGTTCGGCGCCGATATCGGCGACGGCGAGCGGACCGGCGCGCTGCTGCCCGCCCACCCCGCCTACGTCATCCACACCTCGGGCTCCACCGGCCTGCCCAAGGGCGTGGTGGCCACCCACGGGTCGGTCGTCGCACTGGCCGACTGGGCGGCCGGCGAGTTCGGCGGCCGGGGCCTGTCCCACGTCGTGGCGTCCACCTCGCTCAACTTCGATGTGTCGGTCTTCGAGATCTTCAGCCCGCTGCTGTCCGGCGGCTGCGTCGAGATCGTCAGCGACCTGCTGGCCCTCGCCGAACGCCCGGCCCCCTGGACCGCGAGCCTGCTCAGCGCCGTCCCCTCCGCCCTGGGCCAGCTGCTCGCCGAGGACACCGTGCACGTCACGGCGGACACCGTGGTGCTGGCCGGTGAGGGTCTTGCGGCCCGTACCGTGCGGGAGGTCCGCGCCGCCGTACCCGGCTGCCGGGTCGCGAACATCTACGGCCCCACCGAGGCCACCGTCTACGCCACGGCCTGGTACTGCGACCCGGCCGATCCCGACCGCACGCCGCCGATCGGCAGCCCGGTCGCCGGAGCCCGGGCCTATGTCCTCGATCCGCACCTGCGGCCCGTCCCCGTCGGGGTACCCGGCGAGCTCTACCTCGCCGGGACCGGTGTGGCGCGCGGCTACTTCGCGCGGCCCGGGCTGACCGCCAGGCGCTTCCTGGCCGACCCGTTCGGCCCCGCGGGCGAGCGGATGTACCGCACCGGCGACCTCGTGCGCTGGGATGCCGACGGACAGTTGGAGTACCTGGGCCGCGGCGACGACCAGGTCAAGGTGCGCGGCTTCCGCATCGAACTCGGCGAGGTCGAGGCCGCGCTGGCCCGGCACCCCGAGGTGGCCGAGGCCGCCGCGCGGGTCGTCGAGACCGACGGCCACAAACGCCTGGTGGGGTACGTGGTCACCCGGGGCGCGGCGGACGCCGACCCCGCCGAGGTGCGTGCCTTCCTGGCCCGGAGCCTGCCCGACCATCTCGTCCCCGCGGTCGTCGTCCCCCTGGAGCGGCTGCCGCTGGGAGCCACCGGCAAGCTCGACCGGCGTGCCCTGCCGGCGCCCGACTGGGCCGCCCCGGCCGCCGGTTACGTCCCGCCGCGCACGGACGCCGAGCAGACGCTCGCCGGTATCTGGGCCGAGGTGCTGGGCGTGGACCGGGTGGGCGCCGAGGACAACTACTTCGCACTCGGCGGCGACTCGATCCTCAGCATCCAGATCGTCTCCGCGGCCCGCCGCGCCGGCCTCGCGCTGACCCCGCGCCACCTGTTCGTCCACCAGACCGTCGCCGCCCTGGCCGCGGCCGCGGCGGAACTGCCGGTCACGGCGTCCACCGCCGAACAGGGCCCGGTGGTGGGCGAGGTGCCGCTCACCCCCGTCCAGCACTGGCTGTTCGACAACGTCCCGGAGAACCCCGGGCACTTCACCCAGTCGCTCTCGTTCCAACTGGCCGCCGAGGTCGACGAGGGCGCGCTGCGCGCCGCCCTGGCCGCGGTGCTGGAGCACCACGACGCCCTGCGCACGGTGTACGAGACGACCGGCGGCGGCCACCGGCGCCAGTACACCGCGGCGCCCGGTGCGGCCCCCGCCCTGGAGGTCCACGACCTCGCCCGCCTGGAGCCGCAGGACCGCGCCGCGGAGCTGCGCGCGCTGACGGCGGACCTGTGCGCGGGCTTCGACCTCGCCGGCGGGCCACTGCTGAAGACCGCGCTGTGCCACCTGGGCGACCAGGACCGCCCGGTCCTGGTGCTGGCCGCCCACCACCTGGTCGTCGACGCGGTGTCCTGGCGCATCATCCTGGAAGACCTCGACACCGCCTACCGCCGGGTGCGTTGCGGGGAACGGGCCGCGCTCGGCCCCAAGACCACCTCCTTCCGGGCCTGGGCGCAGCGGCTGCACGACCACACCGCGGCCGGCGGCTTCGACGGCGAACTCGCCTATTGGGGCGGTGCGGAGGGGCACACGGAGCTGCCCACCGACCGCTCGGGCCGCAATTCCGCGGACTCCGAGGACACCGTGACCGTCCGCCTGGAGGCCGAGGAGACCCGCCGGCTGCTCCAGGACGTCCCGGACGTCTACCGGACCCGGGTCAACGACGTCCTGCTGTGCGCCCTGGGCCGGGTGCTGGCCCGCTGGACCGGGCACGACCGGGTACGGATCGGGCTGGAGGGCCACGGCCGCGAAGAGATCTTCGATGACATCGACCTCTCCCGCACCGTCGGCTGGTTCACCACCATGTTCCCGGTCGCGCTGGACCTTCCGCCGCACGCGGACATCGCCACGGCGCTGAAGTCCGCCAAGGAGGGCCTGCGGGCGCTGCCCGGGCACGGCCTGGGACACGGCGCGCTGCGCCATCTGCGCACCCCCAAGGCCCCGGGGCTGCCGGCCGATCCGCAGATCGCCTTCAACTACCTGGGCCAGCAGGACTGGAGCGCGTCCGGCGGCGACGGGCTGCTGCACGCACCGTACGGCGCGCTGGAGGGCGACATGGACCGGGCGGCCGACCGGCCGCAACTGATCGACATCGTCGGCATGGTGGCGGACAAGCGCCTGGAGTTCACCTGGTCGTACTCGACGAACCTGCACCTGCGGTCCACCGTGGCCGCGCTGGCCGAGGAGATGACCGCCGAGCTGCGGGAGATCGTGCGGCACTGCGCGGAGCCGGACGCCGGCGGGCGCACGCCTTCCGACTTCCCGCTGGTCCGCCTCGACCAGGAAACCGTCGACCGGCTCGTCGGCGACGGCCGGGACGTCACGGATGTCTACCCGCTGACCCCCACCCAGACCGGAATGGTCTTCCACGGGCTCGACGAACCCGACCAGGGTCTCTACGTCGAACAGGCCACCTTCGTCCTGGACGGCGTCACCGACCCCCGGCTGCTGGCCGCGGCCTGGCAGCAGGTCGTCGACCGCACCCCCGTGCTGCGCAGCGCGGTGGTCCTGAACGAGGCGCCGCTGCCCCTGCAGACCGTCCACCGCTCCGTCGCCCTGCCCGTCACCGAGCTCGACTGGAGCGCGCTGACGCAGGAGCGGCGCGACGCCGGACTGGCGCGGCTGCTCGCCGAGGACCGGGACCGCGGGCTCGCCCTCGACCGGGCACCGCTGCTGCGGCTCACCCTCATCCGGCTCTCCCCGGCCGAGGTGCGGGTCGTGTGGACCTTCCACCATGTGCTGCTCGACGGCTGGAGCGTCTTCCAGGTCCTCTCGGACGTCTTCTCCTGCCATGCGGCGCTCGCCCGGGGCACCGCCCCGCACCTGCCCGACCGCAGGCCGTTCGCGGACTACGCCGCCTGGCTCGCCGCCCACGACACCGCCCCGGCCGAACAGCACTGGCGCGGTGCCCTGGCAGGCCTGACCGCACCCACCCCGCTGCCCTACGACCGGCGACCGGCGCCCGGCGCCCCCACCCGCGCCGGCACCTGGCTCTCCCGGCGGCTCGGTGAGCGGGAGAGCGCCGCGCTCCAGGACTTCGCCCGGCGCCACCACCTCACCCTCAACACCGTCGTCCAAGGGGTCTGGGGCCTGCTGCTGGCGCGCTGGAGCGGAGAGCGCGAGGTGTGCTTCGGTACGACGGTCTCCGGCCGGCCCGCCGACCTGCCCGGCGCCGACGCCATCACCGGCCTGTTCATCAACACCCTGCCGGTGCGGTGCGACGTGGACGGCGGCGCGGCCCCGGCGGACTGGCTGGGCTCTCTGCAGTCCGCACAGGCCGACGCCCGCGGCTTTGACCACGTCCCGCTGTCCGACCTGCGCAACTGGAGCGAACTGCCCGCCGGGGCGCCGCTGTTCGAGAGCCTGGTGGTCTTCGAGAACTACCCGATCAACGACACCGCGGCTACCGCACACGGCCTGAGCGTCCGCGATCTGCACGCCCTGGAAGCCACCAACTACCCGCTCACCGTGGTGATCTCGCCCGACACCCGGCTGAGTGTCGAACTCGGCTACGACCCGCGGTACTTCGAGGAGTCCACCGCCCGCTCCCTGGCCGCGCAGCTCGTGCACACCCTCGGCGCCCTGGCGGAACCCGGCGGCGCGACGACCGTGGACGGGATCGACATCCTGCCGCCGGAGGAGCGGGAGCGGCTGACCGGGCGCGGTGCCCCGACGGCCGGTGACCCGGTCCCGGCCGCCACCCTCGCCGCACTCGTCGAGGCGGCGGTCGACCGCCGGCCGGACGCCCCCGCCGTGAGCGCACCGGAACTCCGGCTCTCCTTCGCGCAGTTGGAGGCGCGGGCCAACCGCCTCGCACACCACCTCCTCACCCGGGGGACCGGCCCCGGCGACCTCGTCGCCCTGGTCCTGCCGAGATCGGCCGACATGGTCGTCGCCCAGCTCGCCACCGTCAAGACGGGCGCCGCCTACCTGCCGGTGGATCCCGGGTACCCGGCCGAGCGGATCGCGCTGATGCTGCGCGACGCCGCCCCGGCCGTCACCCTGGAGGCCGCCGAGGTCCACGACCTCCTGGCCGCCGGGGACGACGCCGCACCCGCCCCCCGGCCCACCGACCGGGACCGCGTCCGCCCGCTCGACCTCGACGACCCGGCCTACGTGATCTACACCTCCGGCTCCACCGGCACCCCCAAGGGCGTGGTCGTCACCCACCGCGGCCTGGCCGCCTTCGCCGCCGCCGAGGCCGATCACTACCGCGTGCGGCCGGGGGACCGGGTGCTGGCCTTCGCCACCCCCAGCTTCGACGCGTCCGTACTGGAGCTGTGCATGGCGCTGCCGGCCGGCGCCGCTCTCGTGGTGCCGCCGCCCGGACCGCTGCTCGGCGGGCAACTGGCCGAGGTGCTGCGCACGGAACGCATCAGCCACACCCTGCTGCCGCCCGCCGCGCTCGCCACGGTGCCGCCCGCCACCGCGGGAACCCTGCCGGACCTGCGCACCCTCATCGTCGGCGCGGACGCCTGCGGCGCCGACCTGGTCGCCCGCTGGGCACCGCACCACCGGATGATCAACTCCTACGGCCCCACCGAGACCACAGTGGTCGCCACCTGGTCCGGTCCGCTGGTGCCCGACGGCGCCGCGCCCCCTATCGGGCGCTCCCGCGCGGGCAGCCGCAGCTATGTGCTCGACGAGCGGCTGCGACCGGTCGCCGACGGCGTCCCCGGCGAGCTGTGGGTCAGCGGACCCTCGCTGGCCCGCGGCTACCTCCACCGTCCCGGCCTGACCGCCACCCGGTTCCTCGCCGACCCGTACGGCGCACCGGGCGGCAGGATGTACCGCACCGGCGACCTGGTCCGCCGCGACGCCCGCGGCGAGCTGCACTACCTCGGCCGTACCGACCACCAGATGAAGCTGCGCGGGCACCGGATCGAGGCAGGAGAGGTCGAGGCCGCCCTGGCGGGCCATCCGGCCGTCCGGGACGCCGTGGTGGCCGTACGGGAGGACGAGCCCGGAACGCCGCGCCTGGTGGCCCACCTGCTCGTCGCACCGGACGCCGAGATCCCGGCGGGCGCGGAGCTGCGCGCCTTCGCCGCGCGGACGCTGCCCGGCCACATGGTCCCCTCGGCCTTCGTCGTCCTGGAGCGCTTCCCGCTCACCGAGAACGGCAAGACCGACCGCGCGGCCCTGCCCGCACCCGGGCCCGACCTGCACGAGCCCACCGCACAGGTCGCCCCGCGCACCCCCACCGAGCAATTCCTCGCGGACGTCTGGTCCGAGGCACTGGAGACGGCCGTGGGTGCCGAGGACGACTTCTTCGCCCTCGGCGGCGACTCGCTGCGCAGCCTGCACATCGCCTCCCGGGTCAACGAGACCTTCGGCGTGGAGCTCACCCCCCGGGACGTGCTGACCGCCCGCACGGTCGCCGCCCTCGCGGACCTGGTGGAGGAACACGTCCTGCGCGAACTCGAAGACGCCGCTCGCGGCACCAGCGACCACAACGAACGGTGAGGAACGACGACATGACGTCTTCGCATTCGAAGAAGGACCGTGCCGCGGCCCTGCCCCCGGAGTTGCAGGAGGCGCTGCGCCGCCGCCTGGCGGGCCAGGCCCCGCCGGCCGCCGCCAAGGCCCGGCAGCAGATCCCGCGCGCGGACCGGTCGCAGCCCCTGCCGCTCGCCTTCGGCCAGCAGCAGTTGTGGTTCCTGGACCAGCTCCGGCCCGGCGATGCCCGCTACAACAGCGCGGTCGCCCTGCGGCTGGCCGGCCCGCTGGACCGGGCCGCGCTGTCCCGGGCGCTGGACGCCGTACTGGAGCGCCACGAGTCCCTGCGGACCACGTTCGACGACATCGACGGCCGTCCCGTGCAGACCGTGCACCCGGCCGCCCCCGTGCCGCTGCCGCTGCGCGACCTGGGGGAGGGGAGCGCCCCCGCCGGCCCGGGGGACCGGACCGCACCGGGCCCCGAGGCGCTGGACGAGGTGCTGCTGGCCGAGTACTCCCGCCCGTTCGACCTGCGCACCGGGCCGCTGCTGCGGGCCCTGCTGATCCGCCTGGCCGACGACGCGCACGTCCTGCTGCTCACCGCGCACCACATCGTCACCGACGGCTGGTCCATGGGCGTGCTGCTGGACGAGCTGTGCACGCTGTACGACGCCCTGGCCCACGGGGAGACGCCCGCGCTCGCCCCCGTCGCGACGCAGTACCCGGACTTCGCCGTATGGCAGCGCGAACGGCTGTCCGGCGCCCTGCTGGAGGAACAGCTCTCCTACTGGACCAAACAGCTCGACGGCACCGTGCCGCTGGAGCTGCCGCTCGACCGTCCCCGCAGCGGCGAGGAGGCGGGCGACGGCGCGGTCCACGCCTTCCGCGTCCCGGCGGCCGCGACGGCCCGGCTGCGGGAGGTGGCGGCGCAGCAGCACACCACCCTGTTCGCGGCCCTGGTCGCGGCCTGCCAGGCGCTGTTCGCCCGCTGGTCGGGCCAGGACGACATCGCCGTCGGCTCGCTCACCCCCGGGCGCGGACGCACCGAACTCGAGCGCGCGGTCGGCCTCTTCGTCAATACGGTCGTGCTGCGCGCCCCCGTCGACACCGCGCGCTCCTACCGCGAGCTGCTGGACGCCTCCGCCACCGCCGTCCTCGACGCCTTCGCCCACGGCGACACCCCCTTCGAGCGGCTGGTGGAGGCCGCGGGAGCGGTACGGGAAGCGGGCCGCAACCCGCTCTTCGACGTCATGGTCCTGCTCCACCCCGCCCCGCCCGCGGCTCCCGGCCTGCGGGACATCACGGCCGAGGCCGTCACCGTGCCCCGCCGCGCGGCCACCTTCGACCTGAGCGTCGAGTTCGTCCCCGACGGGGATGGGCTGACCGGGCTGCTGGAGTACCGCACCGACCTCTTCGACGCCGCCACCGCCGAACGGATGGCCGAGCAGCTGGTCCTGCTGCTCGGCAAGGTCGCGGCCGAACCGGACCGTCCGCTGGGCGAACTGCCCCTGCTGTCGGAGCGTGAACGGCGCCGGCTGACCACCGAGTGGAACGACACCGCGCTGCCCGTCGCCCCCACCACCTACCCCGCCGCCTTCGAGGCGCAGACGGCCCGCACCCCGCACGCGACGGCACTGGTGGCCGGGGACACCACGCTGGACTACGCCACCCTCAACGCCCGCGCCAACCGGCTCGCCCACCACCTCATCGACCGGGGAGCCGGCCCCGAACGGCTCGTCGCGCTGCGGCTGCCGCGCACGGCCGACATGATCGTGGCGATCCTCGCCGTCCTCAAGACCGGTGCCGGATACCTGCCGGTCGACCCCGAACTGCCCGCAGAGCGGCTGCAGTTCCTCTTGGCGGACGCCCGGCCGATGCTGGTGCTCGACGAGACGGCGCTGGGCGACCTGCCGGCACCGTCCGATAGGGGCGATTCCACCGGCGCCGACCCCACCGGCGCCGACCCCACCGACGCCAACCCCACCGACGCCGACCGCCGCGCGCCGCTGCACCCCGCCCACACCGCCTACGTCATCTACACCTCCGGGTCCACCGGCCGCCCCAAGGGCGTGTCCGTGGAACACCGTGCGCTGATGAACCTGCTGGCCGGCCACCGCAACGGCTTCGTCGCCGAGGCGGGAGGCGGCCCCCTGCGGACCGCGCTGACCGCCTCGTTCTCCTTCGACACCTCTCTGGAGGGCGTGCTGCTGATGGCCGACGGCCACCGGCTGCACCTGGTCGACGAGACCACCCGGCTCGATCCGGCCGCCCTGGTCGAGTACGTCGTCGAGCACCGCATCGACTTCCTCGACCTGACCCCCTCCTACCTGCGCCAGCTCCTGCCCGCGGGGCTGCTCACCGACCCCCGCCACCGCCCCCGGCTGCTGATGCTGGGCGGCGAGGCCGTCGGCCCCGCGCTGTGGCGGGAGCTCGCCGGGCTGGACGATGTCGCCGCCTACAACTTCTACGGCCCCACCGAGTGCACCGTCGACGCGCTGGCCTGCCGGATCGACGGCACCGCCCGGCCTGTGGTGGGCCGGCCGCTGGCCAATGTGCGCGCCCATGTCCTCGATGACCGTCTCCAGCCGGTGCCGCCCGGCGTCGGTGGCGAGCTCTATCTCGCGGGTGACCAGCTCGCCCGTGGCTATCTGAACCGGCCCGGCCTGACCGCCGCGCGGTTCGTGGCGGACCCGTTCGGGCCGCCGGGCAGCCGTCTGTACCGCACCGGCGACCTGGCCCGCTGGACCGCCGAAGGGCAGCTCGACTACCTGGGCCGCGCCGACGACCAGGTCAAGATCCGCGGTCACCGCATCGAGCCCGGCGAGATCGAGGCGGCACTGCTGGCCCTGCCCGCCGCCGTCGCCGGGGCGGCCGTCGTCGCCGCCGACGACGAGCGCGGCCACGCCCGCCTCGCCGCCTACCTGGTGCCTGCCGCCGGGAGCGGGCCGCTGGCCGTCTCCGAGCTGCGGACGGCCCTGGGGCGCACCCTGCCGGCCCACATGATGCCCGCCGCCTTCGTCGTCCTGGACGCCCTGCCGCTCACCACCAGCGGCAAGCTGGACCGCCGCGCGCTGCCCGCCCCCGACCTCGACGCGGCCCCGCGCGAGCGGGAGTTCGTGGCACCGCGCACCCCGGCCGAGCGGGAGCTCGCCGGGATCTGGTCCGCCGTGCTCGGCCTCGCACAGGTGGGGGTCACCGACAACTTCTTCGAGCTCGGCGGCGACTCCATCCTCAGCATCCAGGCCGTCTCCCGGGCCCGCGCCGCCGGACTGAGCCTGACCTCCCGGGACGTCTTCGTGCACCAGACGGTCGCCGAGCTGGCCGCCGCCGTGGTCCTGCGCACCGCCCCGGTACCCGCGGCGCGGCAGCCGCACGACGCCGGACCGGCCCCGCTCACCCCCATTCAGGAGTGGTTCTTCGCCACCCACGGACCGCTGCGGCACTTCACCATGTCGATGCTGCTCGACCTGCCGCACGCCCTCGACCCGGACGCCTTGGAGCGGGCCCTGTACCTCGTGGCCGCCCACCACCCGGCGTTGCGCACCCGGTTCGTCCGGGCCGGCGACACCTGGCGCCAGCACCCCGTCGACGTCGTGGCGCCCGGGCTCCTGACCACCCACGACCTGTCCCGGGCCACCGGCGCCGCCCGCGAGGCCGCGCGCACCGCAGCGGCCGACGCCGCCCGCGCGGACCTCGACCCCGCCACCGGCACCCTGCTGCGCGCCGTCCTGCTCCGCGCGGAGCAGGGCAGCCGCCCGCAACTCTTCCTGACGGCCCATCACCTCGCCGTCGACAGCGTCTCCTGGCGCATCCTGCTCGCCGACCTGGAGAGCGCCTACCGGCGGACGGTCTCCGGTGAGGCGGTGCAACTGGAGCCCGCCACCACGCCGTTCACCACCTGGGCGGGGCAGTTGGCCCGGCACGTACAAGGCGGCGGACTCGACGGCGACCTGGCGTACTGGACGGCCGAGGCCGCGGTGGCGCGTACCCCGCTGCCGGTGGACCGCCCCGGCACCGCACACGCCGGCTCGGTCCGCACCGTCCGCGCACGCCTCGACCGCGACACCACCGAGGCGCTGCTGCGCCGGGTGCCCGGCGTCTACCGCACCCAGGTCAACGACGTGCTGCTGAGCGCGCTGGGCCGGGTGCTCGCCGACTGGGCGGGCACGGACCGGGTGACGGTGGCCCTGGAGGGGCACGGCCGGGAGGACATCGACACCCACGGCGACCAGGACCCGCCCGGCCCCGGTGCCGCCGACCTCTCCCGCACCGTCGGCTGGTTCACCACCCAGTACCCGGTCACCCTCACCCTGGACGGCCCGTCGCGGGAGCCGGACTGGGGCGCGACCCTCAAGGCCGTGAAGGAACAGCTGCGGGCCGTCCCCCGCCGCGGCCTCGGCTACGAGGCGCTGGCCCGTCTGGGCTCACCGGACCCGGCCGCCCGCGCCCTGCGCGAACTGCCCCTGCCACAGGTCTGCTTCAACTACCACGGCCAGTGGGAGAGCGCGCCCGGCCAGGACTTCGCGCCCGCCGGCGAAGTCCCCGGCCGCGACCTGGCCGCCGACGAAGCGCTCGACCACCTGCTGGACGTCTCGGCCGTCGTGGCCGACGGCGTGCTGGAGCTGACCTGGCACTACAGCGACCAGGTGCACGACGAGAGCACGGTACGGGAGCTGGCGGACGGCACGGCCCGGGCGCTGGCCGCGATCGCTGCCCACTGCGCACGGCCGGAAGAGGGTGGCCGCACCCCCTCCGACTTCCCCCTCACCCGGCTGGACCAGGCCGGGGTGGACCGCCTGGCCGGGGACGGGCGCGCGGTCGAGGACATCCTCCCGCTCACCCCGCTCCAGGAAGGCATGCTCTTCCACCGCCTGATGGGCGGGGCCGACGACGTCTACCTCGACCAGGCGAGCCTGCTGCTGGACGGCGTCGCGGACCCGCGCGCCTTCGCCCGGGCGTGGCAGCGGGTCGCCGACCGGACGCCGGTGCTGCGCACCTCGGTCGTCTGGGAGGACGTGCCCGTCCCCCTCCAGATCGTGCACCGGCGGGTGACCGTGCCCACCGTCCACGTCGACTGGCGCGAGCAGGCCGATGACCGGCAGACGGCCGAACTCGCCCGGATCCAGGCCGAGGACCTGGCCCTGGGCCTGGACCTCGGCACACCGCCCCTGATGCGGCTCACCCTGATCCAGCTGCCCGGCGGAAGGCTGCGGCTGCTGTGGACCTCGCACCACCTGATCCTGGACGGCTGGAGCCTGGCGCAGGTCCTGACCGAGGTGTGCGAGGAGTACGCCGCCCTCGTCGCGGACCGCGCGCCGACGCCACCCGTGCGCCGCCCGTTCGGCGACTATGTGCGCTGGCTGTCCGGCCGGGACGGCCGCGCGGCCGAGGAGCACTGGCGCACCGTCCTCACGGGCTTCGCCACCCCGACACCACTGCCCTGCGACCGCCCGGCCCGTGAGGCGCACCGGGCCCGCTCCGCCGCGGTGCACACGGCGAGCCTGCCCGTCGAGCTCTCCCGCGAGCTGCTGCACACCGCCCGGCGCAGCGGACTGACCCTCAACACGGTCGTCCAGGGCGCCTGGGCGCTGCTGCTGGCGCGCTACAGCGGAGAGCAGGACGTGGTGTTCGGCACCACCGTCTCCGGCCGCCCGGATGCGCTCCACGGCGTCGAGTCCATGGTGGGGATGTTCATCAACACTCTGCCCACCCGCGTGCGGGTCGACGAAGGCCGCACCACGGCCGACTGGCTGCGGGACCTCCAGGACGCCCAGTCCGAATCCCGGCGCTTCGAGGCCGTCTCGCTGGCCCAGCTGACCTCGCTCAGCGACGTCCCGGCGGGCACCGCGCTGTTCGACAGCATGGTCGCCTTCGAGAACTACCCGTTCGACGACGCCCGGACGTCCGGCGCCGGCGTCCGCATCCTCGACGTCGCCTCGCGGGACGCGACCAACTTCCCGCTGGTCCTGCGCGCCCACCACAGCGACCGCCTCGGCTTCGACCTCGCCCACGACCCGGACCTCTTCGACTCCGCCACCGTCCGCGCGCTCGCCGACCGGCTCTGCCTGCTGCTCACCGAGATCGCCGCCGGTCCGGACCGGCCGCTGCGCGAGCTGGCGTGGACCACCGCCGAGGAACGCCGGCGGATGCTGGTGGACTGGAACGGCACGGAGCAGGGGCGGCCCGGGCAGACCCTGATCGACCTGTTCGAGGACCGGGCGGCCCGCACACCCGACGCCCCCGCCGTGACCTGCGCGGGCAGCACGCTGTCCTACGCCGAACTCGACGCGAGGGCAGGCCAACTGGCCCACCGGCTGGCCGGGACGGGAGCGGGCCCCGAGCGCTTCGTGGCCCTCGCGCTGCCCCGCTCCCCGGAGATGATCGTGGCGATCGTCGCGGTGCTCAAGACCGGCGCCGCCTACCTGCCCGTCGACCCGGAGCTGCCCCCGGGCCGCATCGCCCACCTGCTCACCGACGCCGCCCCGGCCCTGCTGGTGACCACCGCCGCCGTCGCCGGACGGCTCGGGGACGCCACCTGCCCCCGGCTGCTCCTGGACGCCCCCGAGGTCCGCGCCGACCTCGAACGGCGCCCCGCCACCGGCCCGGTATCCGCCCGCCGCCCGCTGCCGGAGCACCCCGCCTACGTCATCTACACCTCGGGCTCCACCGGCCTGCCCAAGGGCGTGGTCGTCCCGCACGCCAACGTGGTGCGGCTGTTCTCCCGCACCCAGGAATGGTTCGCCTTCGACGAGCACGACGTATGGACGCTGTTCCACTCCTACGCCTTCGACTTCTCCGTCTGGGAGATCTGGGGCGCGCTGCTGCACGGCGGCCGGCTCGTCGTCGTCCCGCACGAGGTGACCCGTTCCCCCGAGGAGTTCCTGCGCCTGCTGGCGGACGAGCGGGTCACGGTGCTCAACCAGACGCCCTCGGCGTTCTACCCCCTGATGCGCGCCGACGCCGAACACCCCGAACTCGGGGCGCGGCTGGCCCTGCGGCGGGTGGTCTTCGGCGGGGAGGCGCTGGACCTGGGACGGCTCGCCGACTGGTACGAACGGCACCCGGAGACCGCGCCCGTCCTGGTCAACATGTACGGGATCACCGAAACCACCGTGCACGTCTCCTACGCGCCCCTGGACCGCGCCACGGTGACCGCGGCCACCGGCAGCACCATCGGCCGCGGCCTCCCCGACCTGCGGGTCCGGGTGCTCGACGGCCGCCTCGCCCCGGTGCCGCCCGGCGCCGCCGGCGAGATGTACGTGGCCGGCGAGGGCCTGGCCCGCGGCTATCTGAACCGGCCGGGCCTGACCGCGGCGCGGTTCGTGGCGGACCCGTTCGGGCCGCCCGGCACCCGGATGTACCGGACCGGCGACCGGGCCCGCTGGCGGCCCGAGGGCACCCTGGAGTACCTGGGCCGGGCCGACCAGCAGGTCAAGATCCGCGGCTTCCGGATCGAACCCGGCGAGATCGAGGCCGCCCTGACCGCCCACCCGGACGTCGCCGAGGCCGTGGTCGCGGTGCGCGAGGACACCCCCGGGGTCCGGCGGCTGGTGGCCCACGTCGTGGGCGCCGGCCAGGACGCCCCGCCGTCCGCCGCCGCGCTGCGCGCCCACCTGGCCGGGACCCTGCCCGCGCACATGGTGCCCGCCGCCTATGTTCCCCTGGACGCACTGCCGCTGACCGTCAACGGCAAGCTCGACCACCGGGCGCTGCCCGCCCCCGGCCCGGACGGCTTCGCCGCCGGCGAGGACCGCACCGCACCGCGCACCGAGGCGGAGCGCCTGGTCGCCCGGGTGTGGGCGGAAGTCCTGGACACCGGGGACATGGGCGTGGAGGACAGCTTCTTCGCCCTGGGCGGCGACTCGATCCTCGCCATCCGCGTCACCTCCCGGCTCCGCGCCGCCCTCGGCGCCGAGGTCTCGCCCCGGCTGCTGTTCACCCACCCCACCGTCGCCGCCCTGGCCGCCGCCCTGCCCGATCCGGCCGCGCCCGGCCGGGCAACGGACGACCCGATCCCCGCGGCCGACCGCACCGCCGCGCTGCCCCTGTCGTTCCCCCAGCAACGCCTGTGGTTCCTGGACACCTTCGAGCCGGACAGCACCGCCTACGTCACCTTCTTCGTGCTGCGCCTGCGCGGCCCCCTCGACGCAGCGGCCCTGCGCACCGCCCTGGACGCCCTGGTGGACCGGCACGAACCGCTGCGCACCACCTTCGCCGAACACGACGGCCACGCCCGCCAGCACGTCCACGCCCCCCGCTCGGTCGACCTGCCGCTGGACGACCTGTCGGCCACCCCGGCCCACGACCGTGACGGCGCACTCGACGCGCTGCTGGCACGCGAGGGAGCCGTCCCGTTCGACCTGGGCAACGGGCCGCTGCTGCGGACCCGGCTGATCCGGCTCACCGCCGGCGAACACGTCCTGACCCTGGCCATGCACCACATCGTCACCGACGGCTGGTCCACCGCCGTGCTCGGCCGGGACCTGGGCGAGCTGTACGCGGCGGCCCTCCAGGACCGCCGCCCGGACCTGCCCGCACTGCCGCTCCAGTACGCCGACTACGCGGCCTGGCAACGGGCCCGCGCCGCCGACGCCGATGATGCCCAACTCGCCTACTGGCAAGATAAGTTGTCCGACGTGGCGCCACTGGAGCTGCCCACCGACCGGCCGCGTCCCGCCGTCCGCACCGAGAACGGCGCCCTGCTGGAGTTCTCCCTGCCCGCCGCGCTGACCGACCGGCTGCGGGCGACCGGCCGCCGCGCCGACGCCACCCTCTACATGACCCTGCTCGCGGCCTGCAAGGTGCTGCTCGCCCGCTGGGCAGGCCAGGACGACATCGCGGTCGGCACGGTGGCCTCCGGGCGCGAACGCCCCGAACTGGAGCACCTGGTCGGGATGTTCGTCAACACCCTGGTGCTGCGCAGCCGGGTGCGCGACGACCTGCCTTTCACCGCGCTGCTGTCCGAGGTGCGCGCCACCGTCCTGGACGCGTTCGCCCACCAGGACGTGCCCTTCGAGCGGCTTGTCGATGTGCTCCAGCCGGAACGGGACACCAGCCGCACCCCCCTCTTCCAGGTCATGGTGGCCCTGCACAACCTGGGCGGCGAGGCACCGCGCCTGCCGGGCCTCGACGTCGAGACCGTCCAGCCGCCCGGCAGGCACGCCGCCTTCGACCTCGGCTTCGACTTCGTGGAGCGCGACGGCGGCCTCACCGGCTACGTCGAGTACAACACCGACCTGTTCGACGCGGACACCGTCGAGCGGGCCACCGCCCGGCTGCGCCTGCTGCTGGAAGCGGTCGCGGACGACCCCGGCCGGGCGGTGGGCGACCTGCCGCTGCTGTCCGGCGCCGAGCGGCACCAGGTGCTGGCGGAGTGGCAGGGCGAGAGCCTGCCCGTCCCGGACCGGACGTTCGTGGACCTCTTCGAGGCACAGGCGGCCCGCACCCCGCACGCCACGGCCCTGGTGGCACGGGACGCCACCCTGGACTTCACCGCCCTGAACGACCGCGCCAACCGGCTGGCCCACCACCTCATCTCGCTCGGCGTCGGCCCGGAGCGGGTGGTCGCCGTGCAACTGCCGCGCACCTCGGACATGCTGGTGGCCCTCCTCGCCGTCCTCAAGGCGGGCGGCACCCAGCTGTCCCTGGACCCCGAACTGCCCGCCGAACGCCGCGCGTTCCTGCTCTCGGACGCCGCACCGCAGACCGTGCTGACCGCCGGCACGCTGCGCGACGCCCCCCTGGACCGCCGGCCCGGCCACAACCCCACCGACGCCGACCGGACAGCGCCCCTGTGCGGCGCCCACACCGCCTACCTCAACTACACCTCCGGCTCCACCGGGCGGCCCAAGGGCGTCGCCGTCGAACACCGCCAGCTGGTCAACCTCTGCCACGACCACCTGGCCGGGCTCGTCACCCCGCACACCACCGACGGACGGCCGCTGCGCTTCGCGCTGAGCGCCGCCTTCTCCTTCGACACCTCGTGGGAAGGCCCGCTGCTGCTGGCACTGGGCCAGGAGGTCCACCTCGTCGACGAGGACGTACGCCTGGACCCGGCCGCCTTCGTCCGCCAGGTCGCCGAAAGCCGCCTGGACTGCGTCAATGTGACACCGTCCTTCCTGCACGAGCTGCTGGCCGCCGGGCTGCTCACCGGCGGCCACCACCACCCCCGGATCGTCATGGTCGGCGGCGAAGCCATCGGCACCCCGCTGTGGCGCGAGCTGCGGGAGACCGCGGGAGTCACCGCGTACAACGTCTACGGCCCCACCGAGTGCACCGTCGACGCCGTGTACGGCCCCTTCGCCGGCCGCGCCGATGAGGCCGGTCACGCAGACCGCGCCGAGCGTCCCCTGATCGGCCGCCCGGGCCGTAACCTGCGCGCCTATGTGCTCGACGACGCCCTGCGGCCGGCCCCGGTCGGGGTGCCCGGCGAGCTGTACCTCGCCGGCGCCCAGGTCACCCGCGGCTACCTGGGACGTCCCGGGCTCACCGCCGGGCGCTTCCTCGCCGACCCGTTCGGCCCGCCCGGCACCCGGATGTACCGCACCGGCGACCGCGCGCGCTGGGACCGGCGGGGGCTGCTGGAGTACCTGGGGCGCACCGACGACCAGGTCAAGATCCGCGGCTTCCGGATCGAACCCGGCGAGATCGAGGCCGCCCTGCTCGGTGACCCCGCGGTGGCCGACGCCGTGGTGGTGGCCGCCGAACACGCGGGCCGGGCCCGTCTGGTGGCCTATGTGGTGCCCGCCGGGGCACAGACGCCCGCGGCCGAGGAGCTGCGGGTCAGACTGCGCCGCACCCTGCCGGACTACATGGTCCCCGCGGTGTTCGTCCCCCTGGACCGGATCCCCCGTACCAGCAGCGGCAAGACCGACCGGCGCGCCCTGCCCGAGCCCCCCGCCCAGCCCGGCACCGCCACCCCGTACACGGCCCCGCGCACCGGCACCGAGACCTGCCTCGCCGGCATCTGGGCGGAGGTGCTGGGCGTCCCCCGGGTCGGCGTCGAGGACAACTTCTTCGCCCTGGGCGGCGACTCGATCCTCAGCATCCAGATCGTCTCCCGGGCCCGGCGGGCCGGACTCGAACTCACCTCCAAGGACGTCTTCCGCCACCAGACGGTCGCCGAACTCGCCCTGCGCACCGCCTCCGTGCACCCGCGGCCCGACGGCGCCAATGGGGCGCCGGCCGGCCCCGCGCCGCTCACCCCCATCCAGCACTGGTACCTCGACGGCCGGCGGCCCGGGGACGCGCTGCGCTTCACCATGACCAACCGGCTGGAGCTGGCACCGCAAAGCGACGAGACGGCGCTGCGGCGCGCGGCCAACGCCCTGGTGGCCCACCACGAGGCGCTGCGCACCCGCTTCCGCCACACCGACGGCACCTGGCGGCAGGAGGTGCTGCCGACCGCCCCCGGCGACGTCTTCTCGCGCCACGACCTGTCCGGTCTCGACGCTCCCGGACAAGAGGAGGCCGTCCAGCGCACGACCGCCGCCGCCCAGTCCTCCCTCGACATCACCGAGGGCCGCGTCGTACGGGCCCTGTACTTCGACTGCGGACCCGGCCGCCCCGCCCAACTCGTCCTCACCGTCCACCATGTGGCGGTCGACGGGGTCTCCTGGCGCATCCTGCTCGGCGACCTGGAGGCCGCCTACCGCGACGCCGCCGCCGGACGGCAGCCCGCCCTCGCCTCGGCGAGCAGCGGCTACGGGCACTGGGCGGCCCGCCTGGAGCGGCACGCCCGCTCCGGCGCCCTCGACGGCGACCTGGCCTACTGGACCCGGGTCTGCCGGGCCCCGGCCGGCCTCCCCGCCGACCGCCCTGGCACCAACACCCACGGCACCGCCGCCACCCTCACCGTCAGCCTGGGCCGGGCCGAGACCGACGCCCTGCTGCGCCAGGTCCCCGACGTCTACCGCACCCAGGTCAACGACGTCCTGCTCAGCGCCCTCGGCCGCACCCTGACCCGCTGGAGCGGCCAGGACGCGGTGCTGATCGGCGTGGAGGGCCACGGACGCGAGGACCTTTTCGACGAACTGGACCTCTCCCGTACCGTCGGCTGGTTCACCGCCGAATTCCCGCTCGCCCTGTCCGTCGCCCCGGACGCCGACTGGCGCGACACCGTCCGCTCCGTCAAGGAGCAGTTGCGCGCCGTGCCGCTGCGGGGCCTGAGCTACGGCGCGCTGCGCCACCTCCTGCCGCAGAGCCCGCTGCCCGACGCACCGCGGCCGCGCATCGGCTTCAACTACCACGGCCAGTGGGACATCGCTTCAGCCGGCCGCCCCGATAACGACGGGCTGTACCGCGCCGCCCTGCCGCCGGCGGGACAGGACACCGACCCCGACGAGACCCGCACCTACCTGCTCGACGTGACCGGCGTGGTCCAGGACGGCCGGCTCGAACTCGGCTGGACCTACCCGCCCGCGGTGTACGACGAGTCCACCGTGCGCCGCCTCGCCGAGGACACCGTCGCGGCCCTGACCGAGATCGTCGCGCACTGCGCCCGGCCGGACACCGGCGGCCGCACCCCCTCCGACTTCCCGCTCGCCCGGCTCGACCAGCACCAGGTGGACCTGATCGCGGGCGACGGACGGGACGTGGCGGACATCCATCCGCTCACCCCGCTGCAGTCCGGCATGCTCTTCCACGGCCTGGTCGACTCCGCGGGCGCCTACTTCGACCAGATGGCCGTCCGGATCGCCGGGGTCGCCGACCCGCAGGCGTTCGCCGCGGCCTGGCAGCAAGTCGCCGACCACACCCCGGCGCTGCGCAGCAGCGTCCGCTGGCAGGGCCTGCCCGGGCCGGTGCAGATCGTGCACCACCGCGCCGTCCTGCCCCTCACCCACCACGACTGGCGGGCCCTGACCCCCGCCGAGCGCGACCGTGCGCTCGACCGGCTGCTCGCCGAGGACCGGGCGGCCGGGATGGACGTGACCACCGCACCGCTGAGCCGCATCGCGGTGGCCGCACTGCCCGGCGACGAGATCCTGCTGGTGTGGTCCTCGCACCACCTGATGCTCGACGGCTGGAGCACCGGAGCGCTCTTCGCCGACGTGTGTGCGCAGTACGCGGCGGCGGTCGGGGGACGCGCCGTCCGCCCGCCGGCCCGCCGCCCGTTCCGCGACTTCCTGCAGTGGCTGGCACAGCAGGACGAGGAGGAGGCCGAGCGGCACTGGACCGGCACCCTCACCGGGTTCACCGCCCGCACCCCGCTGCCCTACGACCGGCCGCCCGTCGAGGCGCACCGCGCCCGGTCGGACGCGCTGGTGCACCTGGAGCTCACCGCCGAGATCTCCGACCGGCTGCGCGAGACGGCCGGGCGGAACGGCCTGACCGTCAACACGGTGGTGCAGGGCGCCTGGGCACTGCTGCTGGCGCGCTACAGCGGCCGCCAGGACGTGGTGTTCGGCACCACGGTCTCGGGCCGCCCGGCCGAACTGCCGGGCGTGGAGTCCATGGTCGGCATGTTCATCAACACCGTGCCGACCCGCGCCCGGACCGTCGGCGACCAGGGCGTCCTGCCCTGGCTGCGCGACCTCCAGGACCGGCAGAGCGAATCGCGGCGCTTCGACTTCGTCTCACTCGCCCGCATCCAGGCGCTCAGTGAACTCCCGCCGGGCGAGGCGCTGTTCGACAGCATGATGGTCTTCGAGAACTACCCCTTCGACGAGGCGGCCGCCGCCGGAGCGGGCATCCGTATCCAAGAGGTACGCGCCGAGGACGCCACCAACTTCCCGCTGTGCCTGCGCGCCTACCTCGCCGACCGCCTCGGCTTCGACCTCGCCTATGACGGGGCGCTGTTCGACCGTACGACGGTGGAGCGGGCCGCGGCCCAGCTGGAGACCCTGCTGACCGCGCTCGCCGACGGCACGGACCGACGCCTGGACGACCTCGGCCTGCTCACTGCCGCCGACCGCACGCTGCTGCACCGGTGGAACGCCACCGCACGTCCCGCCGCGGGCAACTCGCCGGTGGACCTGTTCGCCGAGCAGGCGCGTCGCACCCCGGACGAGGTCGCGCTCGCGGAAGTGGACGGCGCAGTGGTGACGTACCGTCAACTCGGCGACTGGTCGGACCGGGTGGCCGCCCGGCTCCTGGCGGACGGCCTGGCCCCCGAGGGCCGGGTGGCGCTGCTCATGGACCGCTCGGCCGCCCTGGTGGTGGCCCAGCTGGCGGTGCTCAAGGCGGGCGGCGCCTATGTGCCGGTCGACGGCCGCGCCCCCGAGGAGCGCCGGCGGATGCTGCTCGACCAGGCGGGAGCGACGTTAGGGCTGACCGCCGAGGACGTGGCCGCCGCACGCACCGCCGGACCGGCCGCGCCCGCTGCGCCGCCCGCCGACCCGGACCGGCTGGCCTACGTGATGTTCACCTCCGGATCGACCGGCACCCCCAAGCCCGTGGGCGTGCGCCACCGCGACGTGGCGGCGCTCGCCACCGACAGCCGCTTCACCGGCCCCGGCTGCGCACGGGTGCTGCTGCACTCGCCGGTGGCCTTCGACGCCGCCACCTTCGAGGTCTGGGCGCCGCTGCTGAACGGCGGACGCGTCGTGGTGGCCCCGCCGGGCGCCGTGGACGCGGCCCTGCTGCGGCGGCTGGCCGCCGGGGGAGAGGTGACGGCCCTGTGGCTGACGGCCGGGCTCTTCCGGCTGCTGGCCCAGGACGCGCCCGACTGCTTCGACGGGCTGCGCCAGGTGTGGACCGGCGGCGACGTGGTCCCGGCCGCCGCCGCGCGCCGGGTGCTGGCCGCCTGCGCAGGACTGACCGTGGTGGACGGCTACGGGCCGACCGAGACCACGACCTTCGCGACCTCCTTCGCCATGACCGGTGCCGCGGCGGTCCCCGGTACCGTCCCCATCGGTCACCCGCTGGACGACATGCGCGTCCATGTCCTCGACGCACGGATGCGGCCCGTGCCACCGGGCACCGCGGGTGAACTCTTCCTGGCGGGCGAGGGCGTGGCCCGCGGCTACCTCGGCCGCCCCGGAGCGACCGCGGACCGGTTCGTCGCGGACCCCTTCGGCCCGCCCGGCGGCCGGATGTACCGCACCGGGGACCTGGCCCGCCGACGGCTCGACGGCACGGTGGAATTCCTCGGCCGCGCCGACGACCAGGTCAAGATCCGGGGCTTCCGCGTCGAACCCGGCGAGGTGGAGGGCGCCCTGGCGGCCCACCCCGGTGTCGCCGACGTGGCGGTGGTGGCCCGCGAGGAACGGCCCGGAACCAAGCGGCTGGTCGCCTACGTGGTGGGCCACGACGGCCTCGACGGCCTCGACACCGAGGCGCTGCGCGCCCACGCCCGGCAGACGCTGCCCGACTACCTGGTTCCCACGGCATTCGTGCCGCTGGCGGCCCTGCCACTCAGCGCCAATGGCAAGGTGGACCGCGCGGCCCTGCCCGCACCCGCCGCCGGCCCGGACCGCCCGGAGCCGGTCGCCCCGCGCACCGAGGCCGAACGCCGCACGGCCGAGGTCTGGGCCGACGTGCTCGGCGTGGCGGACGTCGGTGTCGAGGACGACTTCTTCGCGCTCGGCGGCGACTCGATCCTGAGCATCCGGCTGGCCTCCCGGCTGGCGGAGGCCTTCCAGGCCGAAGTGACCCCGCGTGCGGTGTTCACCCACCCGACCCCGGCCGCGCTCGCCGCGCTGCTGGCACAAGGGGAGAGCGCCCCCGCGGGCCACGGTGCCATCCTTCCGGCGCCCCGGGACACCGCGCCGCCGCTGTCCTTCGCCCAGCAACGCCTGTGGTTCCTCGACGCGTTCGCGCCCGGCAGCACCGAGTACATCACCCCGCTGGCACTGCGCCTGAGCGGCCGGCTCGACACCGCCGCGCTCGGGGACGCCCTGACCGCGCTGGCGGCCAGGCACGAGTCGCTGCGCACCACCTTCGACTCCGAGGACGGCCAGGGCATCCAGGTCATCCATCCGCCCCAGGACGTGCCGCTGCCGCTGCACGACCTGTCGGCGCTGCCCGCGGGCGACCGCACGGCGGAGCTCGAGAGGCTGCTGGCCGAGGACCGCACCCACCCCTTCGACCTGCGCCAGGGCCCCCTGCTACGGGCCCAGCTGATCCGGCTCGCGGACGACGACCACGTCCTGACGCTGACCCTGCACCACATCATCACCGACGGCTGGTCCACCGCGGTCCTCACCGGCGACCTGGCGCACCTCTACCGGGCCGCACTCGGCGCCACCACGGCCGAACTGCCCCCGCTGCCCGTGCAGTACGCCGATGTCGCGCACTGGCAGCGCACCGCGCACGGCACGGCCGCCGAGGAGCAACTGCGCTTCTGGCAGGAACGCCTCACCGGCGTCGAACCCCTGGACCTGCCCACCGACCGGCCCCGCCCGGCCGTGCAGACCAGGAACGGCGCGACGGCCCCGCTCGTCCTCCCGCCCGAAACGGCCCGCAAACTGGCGGAGTTCGGCCGGGCCCGGCAGACCACCCTGTTCACCACGCTGATCGCCGCCGCACAGACCCTCTTCGCGCGGCTGTCCGGACAGCACGACATCGCCGTCGGAACTGTCACCTCGGGCCGCGACCGCGCCGAGACCCAGCGCCTGATCGGCTTCTTCGTCAACACGCTGGTGCTGCGCTCGACCGTCGATCCCGACGAGGCCTTCCCCGCCTTCCTGGCGCAGGTGCGGGAGACGGTACTCGACGCCTTCGCGCACCAGGACGTGCCGTTCGAGCAGGTGGTGGACGAGGTCCAGCCCGTCCGGGACACCAGCCGTACCCCGCTCTTCCAGGCCATGGTGGTGCTCCAGAACGCGCCCGGCGCGGCACTGGACCTGCCGGGCCTCCAGGTGAGCGACATCGAGCCGGACACCCACCACGCCGGCTTCGACATCACCCTGGAGTTCGCGGAAACCGACTCCGGCGCCCTGCACGGGCTGCTCACCTACAACACCGACCTGTTCGACGCCGCCACCGCCGAGCGGATGGCCGACCAGCTCACCACGCTGCTGACCGGCATCGCCGAGAACCCGCACCGCCCCCTCGGCGCCCTGCCCCTGGCCCCGGACGACGCACTGCGCCGCCTGCTGGCCCACGGGCACGGCACCGCCCGCCCGGTGCCCCCGGCCACCCTGCCCGAGCTGTTCCAGCGGCAGGCGGCCCGCACACCCGACGCGGTGGCGCTGGCCGACGGCGCACGTGAGCTGACGTACGCCGAGCTGGAGCGCGCGGCGAACCGGCTGGCACACCATCTGATCGGCCGCGGGGTCGGCCCCGAGGACGTGGTGGCGCTGGCGCTGCCCCGCTCGGCGGAGACCGTGGTGGCCCAGCTGGCCGTGGCCAAGGCCGGCGGCGCCTTCCTGCCCGTGGACCCGGTGTACCCGGCCGGGCGGCGCGAGTTCATGGTGCGCGACGCGGCGGCTGCCGTGGTCCTCGACGACCCGGCCGCCGTCTGGCGGAACGACGGCCCCGACACCGTGCCCACCGACGCGGACCGCCGCACACCGCTGACCGAGGCACACCCCGCCTACGTCATCTACACCTCCGGCTCGACCGGCACCCCCAAGGCCGTGGTGGTCACACACACCGGACTCGCCGGCTTCGCCTCGGCCGCCGCCGAGCGGTACGACGTGCGCCAGGGTGACCGCGTCCTCCAGTTCGCCTCACCCAGCTTCGACGCCTCCGTCCTGGAGCTGTGCCTCGCACTGCCGGCCGGCGCCACGCTGGTCGCGGGGGAGGAGGGACCGCTGGTCGGCGACCGGCTGGCCCAGGTGCTCACCGAGCGGCGGATCACCCACGCCCTGATCCCGCCGGCAGCCCTGGTCACCGTGCCGCCCGAGGCCGCCGGCACCCTGCCCGGCCTGCGCACCCTGATCGTCGGCGCCGAGGCCTGCCCCGCCGACCTGGTGGCGCGCTGGGCCCCCGGCCGCCGCATGATCAACTCCTATGGCCCGACCGAGGCGACGGTGGTGTCCACCTGGACCGGCCCGCTGGCCCCGGATGCGGGCGCCCCGTCCATCGGCCGTCCCCTCGGCACCAGCCGGGCGTACGTCCTGGACGCCGCCCTGCGGCCCGTACCGGTCGGGGTGACCGGTGAGCTGTACGTCGCCGGGCCCGGACTCGCCCGCGGTTACCTGGCACGCCCGGGCCTGACCGCCGCGCGATTCGTCGCCGACCCGTTCGGCGCCCCGGGCGAACGGATGTACCGCACCGGCGACCTGGCGCGCTGGGGCGCCGACGGCGACCTGCGCTATGCCGGACGCGCCGACGACCAGGTCAAGGTGCGCGGCTTCCGCATCGAGCCCGGCGAGATCGAGAGCGCACTGCGCCGCAGCCCCCACGTACGGGACGCGGTGGTCGCCGTACGGGCCGCGGCCGGCCAACACCCCACCGCCCCCGCACGCTTGGTCGCCTACGTCGTCCCGTCCGGTGTCCCGTCAGAGGTCCCGTCCGGTGTCCCCTCCGACGTCCTGTCCCACGTCCCGTCCGCCGGCACCCCGGCGCCGCTGCCCGTCACGGAGCTGCGCGAGCACCTGGCCCGCCTCCTGCCCCCGCACATGGTCCCGTCGGTGTTCGTCCCCCTGGCCCGGCTGCCGCTCACCCCGAACGGCAAGACCGACCGGCGCGCCCTGCCCGATCCCGACCCGTCCGCCGGCGCCACCGGCCCGCACATCGCGCTGCGCAACGACACCGAACGCCGGATCGCACAGATCTGGGCCGATGTGCTCGGCCTCGACACCGTCGGCGCCGAGGACAACTTCTTCGACCTCGGCGGCGACTCGATCCTGAGCATGCAGGTGGTGTCGCGGCTGCGCCGGGCCGGACTGCACCTGGCGACCAAGGACCTGTTCACCCACCAGACGGTCGCCGCCCTGGCCACCGTCGTCACCACCGGAGCGGACCGGACCGACAGCGGTCCGGTGACCGGCGACCTGCCGCTCACCCCCATCCAGCAGTGGTTCCTCGCCACTCCCCGCGCCAACCACCACCACTTCAACCAGTCCGCGCTGCTCGAACTCGACGGCACCCCCGACCCGGCCGCCCTCCACGCGGCGCTGACCGCCCTGCTGGAGCACCACGACGCGCTGCGTATGCGGTTCACCGAGGACGGCGGCCGCTGGCACCAGCACAACCCGCCGCCCTCGGAGCCGCACGGCCTCCTCGCCCGGCACGACCTGACCGGTCTGCCGGCCGGCGAGGCCGACACCGCCATGGAGAAGGCGGCCGACGACCTGCACACCGGCTTCGACATCGGCCGGGGCCCGCTGCTCCGGGCGGCGCTGTTCACCGGTGACCCGGACCGCCCCGCCTTCCTGCTCCTGGTGGCCCACCACCTGGTCGTCGACGCGGTGTCCTGGCGCATCCTGCTGGACGACCTGGAGACCGCGTACCACCAGGCCACCGCGGGGCAGGCCATCGCGCTCGACGAGCGCACCACCGCCTTCAGGGAC
This sequence comes from Streptomyces sp. NPDC048516, assembly GCF_043199875.1. Lineage (NCBI taxonomy): Bacteria > Bacillati > Actinomycetota > Actinomycetes > Kitasatosporales > Streptomycetaceae > Streptomyces > Streptomyces sp. NPDC048516. Next base: position 358,833 of record NZ_JBICWS010000009.1, read on the forward strand.
TGGGCACGAGGCCTGGCCGCACATGTCGCCGAGGGCGGGCTGGACCACGAACTCCCGTACTGGGAGGAGGCCGCGGCCCCCGCCCCGCTACCGGTGGACCACGACGCCGACACACCGGCCGGCGCGTCGCGCACGGTGACCGTGACGCTCGACGAGCCGGACACCACGGCGCTGCTGCGCGCGGCCCCCACCGCCTACCGCACCCGCATCAACGACGTCCTGCTGGCCGCCCTGGCCCTGGCGCTGGCCCGCTGGACCGGTCACGACCGGGTCTGCATCGACCTGGAGGGGCACGGCCGTGAGGACGTCCTGGACGGGGTCGACCTCTCCCGTACGGTCGGCTGGTTCACCACCGTCTACCCGGTCGGCCTCCAGGTGTCCGATCCCGCCGACCTCGGCCCGTCCCGGGACTGGCGGGCCCTGGTCAAATCGGTCCGCCGCCAACTGCGCGCCGTCCCCGGCAACGGTCTCGGCTTCGGTGCCCTGCGCACCCACGGCCCCGCCGAAGTGCGAGAGCGGCTGGACCGCACCGGCCGCGGGCAGATCGTGTTCAACTACCTGGGCCAGTGGGACGCGCGGCCCGGCGGCTCCTGTGGGGCACTCGTCCGCGCCGAGCACGGTTCCTTCGGCCAGGACCACGACCCCCGCGACGGCGGCTCCCACCTGCTGGAGGCCGTCGGCGCGGTGCAGGACGGCCGGCTCGCCTTCACCTGGCACTACCGCCCCGACGTGCACGAGGAGACCACCGTACGAGTGGTGGCCGAGGACTTCGCCGAGGCCCTTCGCCGGATCGCCCAGCACGCCCGGGACAGCGCATGAGGGGCCGGCCGGCCGGGCTGCCGACGTCACCCGCCGCACCGCGGCATGCGGATTACCGAAAGGCCTCCCGTACACCGGCCGTTGACGGCACCCTGAACGAGATCAACTGCCCGACCGGGCCCGCTGACGACCCCACGTGACCGCACACCACTCGACCGCCCGCCGCAACTGCCCGCCGCGGCCCCGATTGCCGCCCGCAAAAGCCACTGGACGAGACCGCTCCACGAGACCTGCCCGATCAACCATCCCAACCCATCCCAACCCAGTCCAACCCAACCGAACACAACCCCCAACCAATGATGGGAGAGCGTGACATGGACGAGAACGCCCGCTACCAGGTGCTGCGCAACGACGAGGACCAGTACTCGCTGTGGCTGGCCGACCTGGAGGTCCCCGAAGGCTGGCACGCCGTGGGCAAGGAGGGCACCCAGGACGAGTGCTCCGCCTACGTCGACGAGGTCTGGACCGACATGCGCCCCCGTAGCCTGCGCGAACGCATGGACCGCGCCGCCTCCTGACCGATTGGCCCGCAGGGCCGCGGCCGACCGCCGCGCCCTGCTCCCTCCCGCACCACCACCGTGCGGGCCGCGACACGGCCACCGGCCGGCGCGGCCCGCACGGCCCGTTCACCGCTGTCCTCTTGCGGCCGCACCTTTCCCGGGCGTTGAGCCGCCGTGCCCGCCGGCCGCCGCCGGGAACTGCGCCGCCTGCCGCGCCGCCCGCCGCGCCGCCTTCCGAGTTGCCGGGCCGCCCCGCGACCTTCCGCATCGTCCGGCCGCCGAAGGATCCTCGCTGCTCACCGCCGACGAAAACGATTTCCCGGCGGCCGCTTCCCCTTTCCCCGGGTCGAAGCCCTGCGGCATACCTCCCGTTGTCCACGGCAAATGGCAGGGTACGCCTTAATTACCTGGCATATCGGATTTGGCGCCAGGTAGTGACGATAGGGCGTTATTACGCTATACCAGTGACATGCGCCGCACAGGCCGGATGCCTGAGGGCGGAGTTCAAGACTTTTACGGGGTGAGGGAACTGCGGATCGCGGGCGATTTTCTCAGTGGCCGGTCCGTGACCTGGACCTGTTGTGCCCGGCCGGAGCGCCAGGTACCGCTCCATTCCGCCATCGGGCCGCGGCGGTCGGCAAAGTGACGGAGTAATTGCCGCTCCACGGCGCGGAGTTCGCACGAGATCACGCACTTTCACACATGCCCGGACACGGCCTGTGCCGAGCCCGCCTCACGACCGGTGCATTCCCCGGAAGCCGGCCCCTCCGTTCCGCCCCGGCATTGCCTTTCGCCTCACCCACCTCACTTGTGCTTTCCCATGAGAAGGGACCTTGGAATGACCCCGATCCTGCGTACCGACCGACTGATTCTTGCGCCCTACCGGCCCGAGGACGAGGAGGTCTTCGTCAGGCTGCTCGGTGACGAAGAGGTCTGCCGCTGGATGGGCCAAGACCGCGTACCCGAAGAAGAGATCCGGGCCGTATTCCAAGCGATTCTCAACGAGATCTACGCCAAGAACATGTTCGATGTATGGGCCGTGTGGACCGAGGGTGCCTACGTGGGCCACGCGGAGATCAAGAAAACAGGCAACGTCGACGGCTACGAGATGATCGCCGCACTGGTCAAGGAGAGCCGGGGAAGGGGCGTGGGCAATGAGTTGGTACGCGGTCTGCTGCACTACGCCGCTGACACCCTGCAGCTCAGCGAGGTCTACGGAATGGTGGGCGCCGAAAATGCCGCCAGCCTGGCGCTGGGCAAAAAGCTGGGATTCACCCATGTCCGCGACGTCGTCGCGGACGACGGCACGGTGACGAAGATGCTGGTCCTGCCCACCGGCATCAGCCAGAACCCCGGCACCGGCGCAAGTCCGGCCGCCGTCCCGGTGGGCTGAGCGCCACCCTCCGGTGCGAAGGGTCTGCACACGGACCGGACAAGACGGAGGCCGGAGCGTCGGCCGGCCGGCAGTTGCCCGGCGGCCGGCTCGCTCGTGGTGTCAGAGACGGCGCCCGAAGAGTTCCAGCATGCTGCTCCAGTGGCGTGCGTCCGCCTCGGCGTTGTACGCGGCGGTGTCGGCCTGGGTGTAGCCGTGGTCGGCGCCTTCGTACAGCTCGCTGCGGTAGCGCACACCCGCGGTGTCCAGGGTCTGCTCCAGGCTCTTGATCTGGTCGGCCGGCATCGAGCGGTCGTGGTCGGCGTGGCCGAAGTACAGCTCCGCCGTGATGCGGTCGGCGAGCCGGTGCGGACTGTCCTCGGCGTCGGTGACCAGCCGGCCGGCGTGGAAGGCTGCCGCGGCGCCGATACGGTCGGGACGGGCCGCGGCGGTGCGGACGGCGAGGACCCCGCCCATGCAGTAACCGGCGGTGCCCATGGGGCCGTCGGTGACCTGGGGGGAGGCGGCCAGCCAGTCGAGGTAGGCTCCGGCGTCCCGCATCGCCAGGTCCGGGGTGAGGGTCTGCATCACCGGGAAGAGCTGCTCGAAGATCTCCGGCCGCTGGGAGGGATCGATGAAGTCGGGCAGCTCCACCACCGGGGCGCGTCCGGCGCGGTAGAAGACATTGGGTACCAGCACCGTGTAGCCGTGCCCGGCCAAGCGCCTGGCCATCTCCTCCAGCGCGGGCCGCAGTCCGAAGGCGTCCATGTACAGCAGGACACCAGGGTGCGGCTCGCCGTCGTCGGGGTGGGCCAGATAGGCATCGGCGATGCCGTCCGGAGTGGGGATGTCCAGGGGGCCACCGTGCACGCTCGTCATGTCCACACCTTTCACCGGGTTCCGGGCGACGATCCGCGAGGCGCTGCCCGCCCGCCGGCCGGCGCGCCGGCGGAGACTCCCACAGTAGCCACCCACGAGAGCAGGCGTCCGCCGAGGAGGCCACAGGCCACGCCGTAGGAGACCGCAGGCCACCCAGACCGCGGGCGATGCTTGCGGAGACCTCAGTCACGCTCCTTGAGGAGACCTCATGTCGCGCTCCCGACGGGACACTCCTTCGCCGGAAGCGACAACAGACTCGCTTCCGCGCCGCCGCCCCGCCGCGGTCGATCTGTCAGGAGCCCACCACGGGCGCCCCTCAAGTCTGTGCATGCCCGTACAAGTCCCTTGTGTTTCCTGTGTGTTGGAATCCAGGCATGGCCACTACCTCCCCCGGACCCGTGCCGCTTTCCCGGAACGAGCCCTTGAGCCGGCCGCGAGCCGAGGTCGAACGGCTATGTGACGAGGCGACGCGGCAGAAGGACCTGGCACACCGCAGGGCTGAGTTCTGGGTCAAGGCCGATATCGCTCTGGGCTTTCCCGCGGCTCTCCTCGCCGGCGTCTCCGGAGCCGCGGGTCTGGCATCGGCGGACGCCCGCGTACCTGCGGCGTTGGTTGCTCTGGCCGCGGCGGGGTGCGCGGCGGGCGCCGGCTTCCTCCGGAGCGACAGCAGACGCCTGGCCAACAAACGCGCCCGGCAGGCATGGGCTCTCGTGGAGGCCAGGGCCCGCATGAAGCTGGCACAGGACCGCGTGCTCCCCGACGACCTCGCCGAGGTCCTGGAGAGCCGCCAAGCGGCATTGGCGGCCTATGAAGGGGAAGACCCGCCCGCCCCGACGGCGGCGAACTCACTGCCCTGACAGCGGCGAGCTCACCGCCCAGTCGGGGTGCGCGGTCATGCTCATTCTCATGCTCGTGGGTAGGGGTATGGGTGTGCAGGTCGTTTTCAGACCAGAGTGGAGATGCAGAACGGGTGGCCTGCGGGGTCCAGCAGGACTCGCCACCGGTCGGGATCCGGCTGGAATGCGGGCTCAACGGCCCCCAGGGCGAGCATCCGGGCCTGGGCGGCGTCCAAGTCGTCGACGCCCAGTTCGATGTGGGCCTGCTTTTCCTGGGACGGGTCCGGCCAGGTGGGAGGGCGGTAGTCGGACAGCCGGTTGAACCCCAGTCCGGCCCCGCCCTCCTGGCCGAGCAGGACGAAATGGTCAGTGGAGAAGACGAGGGGCAGACCAAGAGCCTCGCCGTAGAAGCGGGCCAGTTCGGCGGGGTCCGGGCAGTCGAAGGTGACGGCCGCATAGCGGAAGGGGGGCGCGGAGGCGTGTGCCGTACTCATGGAGCAGACGCTATGGCATGACCAGGACACCTTCCGTCCTGGTCATGTGGAACACTCCAGCATGTGATCAGCACATCCGCCCGCCTGCTGCGACTGGTCTCCTTGTTGGCCGCCCGGCCGTCGTGGACCTGCGGTGAACTGGCCGGCCGGATGGCAGTGACCGAACGCACGGTGCGGCGGGACATCGCCAAACTCAGGGAACTCGGCTACGCCGTCGAGTCCGACCCCGGCCCCTGGGGTGGCTACCGCCTCCGGGCCGGAGCGCGGGTTCCCCCGCTGATCCTCGATGACGAAGAGGCACTTGCCGTGGCCGTCGGGATGCGCGAGGCCGCGTTGAGCGGCGCTCTCGGCGGCGACCAGGCCGCGCTGTCGGCTCTGCTGAAACTGCGTCAGGTCCTGCCGCGGCGGATCGCGGACCGGCTGGGCGAGATGGACGCCACCTTTGTCCACACGCCCAGGCCCGACGAGCCGCAGATCTCGGCCGGCATGCTGCTGGAACTGGCGGCCGCATGCCGCCGGGGCGAGCGTGCCCGGCTGTCGTACCGTGACTGGGCAGGGAGGGCCACGGTCCGGGACGTCGACCCGTACCGCCTCGTCCACGCCGAACGCCGGTGGTACTTCGTCGCCCGGGACGTCGCACAAGCCCAGTGGCGGACCTTCCGGGCCGACAGGGTCGACCGACTACAGCCAACCGGGCAACCGGTGGAACTCATCGACCCACCGGACCCGGCGCTGCTCGTCTCCCGTTCCGTCGCGACCGGCCCCTACCCGCTCCAAGCGACCATCCGCCTCCCCCTGCCCATGAACCAGGCTCTGAGGCTGATCCCGTCGTCAGTGGGTACCCACCGTCCCGAGGGCCCCGACGCCACGATCGTCGACATCGGTGGGCCCGACGCGGAAGGCCTCGCCGGGTACCTCCTCAGCCTGGCCACGCCGCTGCACATCCTGTCGCCGGACGCGGTACGGCAAGCCCTGCTCCGCCGTATTCAGGAACTCTTCGATCACAATGCGAACGGTCAGCTCGGATAGCGATGTGGCACGAGATCGAGCACCGAGCCCGGCGACCGGAACAACGCGCTACTGGACGCGCCCTGCTCGAAGAGGCGCCGCCTATCCCTCAGACACCGGCATCCCGTTCGGCCAGCTTCTTGAGGGTCAGCAGCTGCTTGCGCATCATGATGAGATCGCCCCAGGCCAGAAGCCTGCGGCGCAGTCTGCGGGCGAGTGACCCCCCGGCCTCGGCAGCGACCTTCACCACCAGGCGGCAGCCCTCTCCGAGCGGGGTCAGGGTGTAGCTCACCGCCATCTGGCCGTGCCGTTCGGCGAGCGGGGCCGGCAGCACGCCGGTGATGTGGTTCCCGGTCTCGAAGCCCGCGATCTCGAACACGAGGAAGGGCTGTCCCAGGGCCAGTTCCGGCAGGTCCTGGACCAGTGTGCGCGGACTTTTCCGTCCGCGGAAGTCGATCCAGTCGTAGCTGTACGGCGCGAGGGTCAGCTGCCGCAGCCAACGGAAGACGAGGCCGGGCGGCGCCGCCACGTCCACGGCCCGGACCCACCCCTCGGCAGGCACCGCCACCAGAGGATCACAGGGATAGCGCGCTTCCTGCTCCGTAGAGGCGGCGCCCCAGACCTTCCCGGTCAAGTCCATGCCACGACCCTATGTGACGCTCCCGCCGCCACTCACCGGCGGTCCTGGCGCCCGACCGCCGTCACGGGTCCCAGATCACGGGTCCCAGAGCACGGGCCCCCAGAGCACCGGCCCCAGGAGCACCGGTTCCAAGGTCAGTTTCCGGCAGGGAAGGCCCCGAACCGATCGCGCCGCAGCTCGATGTCCGTTAGACAGGCGCGATGACTGATCCGATGTCCGATCCGTATCCGCTCCGTGCCGTCACCGAGGACGAGTTCTCCGACTGGGCCAGAGCGATCGCCGATACCTATGGCGTCGACCGGTCCGATGAGGAGGTCGCCAACCAGCGCGCCGCGACCGCATTGCAGCGCACCATCGCCGCATTCGACGGGGACACCGCGGTGGGTGGCGCCTCTCTCTACAGTCGGCTGTTGACGGTTCCTGGGGCCACCATGCCGGTGGCAGGAGTCGCCACGGTCGGTGTGACTCCCACTCATCGGCGCCGCGGGATCCTCAACTCGATGATGCGGCGACAACTGACCGATCTGCACGAGCACGGCGCGGAGCCGATCGCCGCGCTGCGTCCCGCCGAGGCCGCGGTCTACGGCCGCTTCGGCTACGGGCCCGCCACGCAGGGCAACCAGCTGCGGTGCGACAAGCGCGGCATGTTCTTCCGTCCTGGAACGGACTTCGGCCACGGGATGGTGCGGCTGATGGACGTCGTTCAGGCTCGCCCTCTTGTGGGCCCGCATTTTCAACCGAACTGGGTGCGGCCTTCCTCGGGGGCACGACACTGGCATCGGTTCTTCCCGGCACCGTCCGATCAACACAACGAGGGCAGGGCATGCCGCGCCCGGGAGCACCCGGGCGCGGCGGCTGATCCTGGCGGTGCGCCGTGGCGGTGCGCCGTGCCGCTCAGCGTTGGTGGCGCTGGGCCTGGGCGATCTGCTGGACGAGGGAGGCGGGCGAAGCCCCGCGCTGGGCGGCAGCGGCCAGGGTGGGGAAGAGCCCGCCGATGGCGCTGCCCAGGCGGAGTTCGAGGGGTGCCACATTGACCTCGGCACGGTTGCGTTCGATCGCCCTGAGGGCGCCGGCCGCGACCTGTTCGGGGCTGACGGTACGTATGCCGGCGGGTGGCGTGGCGCCGGTGTCGGCGAACATCCCCGCATCACGGACGAAGCCGGGTTGTACGAGGGACACGCCCACCCCCGTGCCGTGCAGGTCCTGGCGCAAGGCATGGGCGAAGCCGCGCAGACCGAACTTCGCGGCACTGTAGAGCGAGGTGGACGGGGAGGACGTCCGGCCCGAGATCGAGCCGATCATGACCAGGTGGCCGCGGCCGGCGGCCACCATGTGCGGTGCCAGGAGCCGGGACAGCAGAAGCGGTGCGCGCAGGTTCACATCCAGCGACCGGTCGATCTGCCGGGGGGTGTAGTCGAGCAGAGGGCCGCTGGAGGGCAGGGCGGCGTTGGCGACCAAGATGTCGACGGGGCCTGCCCGTTCGGCGAGATCTTCGACAGCCTCGCGGTTGCTCAGATCCGCGACCAGGGGCCGGGCACCCAAGGACGTTTCGAGTTGCTTGAGCGCATCGGCGCGCCGGCCGGTGACCACAAGGTGGGCACCTCTGGCCGCGAACGCCCGGGCCAGCGCGTTGCCGATGCCTCCGCTGGCGCCGGTCAGCAGAACGGTTGAGCCCTTGATGTTCAGCAAGTCGTCCTCCGTCATCGTTCGTTCGAACGAACAGTACTGGAGGGTAGGGCAATCCGCGAGGCCGTGTGGCAGGCGAACCGACCCGCGCCGACCCGCGCCGACCGCGCCGACCCGCACCGACCTGCGCCGACTCGCGCCGACCCCGAACCTGCGTCGAGTCGGCGCCGACACCGAACGTGATCGTCCAGCCGAGCCTGTCACCAGCTCCTCCACAGAAGGCGGCAAGTGCCGCCAAAGCGGGGCATCAAGGGTGGCCGATTGAGTGGGCGGCGTTCGAAGGGCGATAGAAAGGGGGGATGACCGAGCGTGAGGCCCCTGCGAGGGACGTGGATGATGTGGACGCGGTGACCCGTGCGGTGCTCACGGCGTCGAGACTGCTGGTCGCAGTGTCTGCGCGTTCACTCGCGGAGGTCGAGGAGCGGGTGACGCTGCCGCAGTTCCGGATGCTGGTGGTTCTCTCCACGCGCATCGTGGCGATGGCGATCACGCGAAGGGGCCAGGACGAGTGAGGCTTCCACAGCTCCCCTCGCTGTGTTCCGATGAGGGCATGAGTGGGCGGGTGCGCGAGGGATACCAGGGAACCGGGCCGGGAGCAATCACGCCGGACGGGTGCGCAGTCGAGATGTACGCACGGCTCCCCGTAGGTGACGAGCCGGACATCATCGAACGAGCGGTACCCGCCAAGACTCGCATTCTTGAACTGGGTTCCGGCGTGGGCCGGGTAACGCATCCTCTGGTGGAGCGAGGCTTCACCGTGACGGCCGTCGACGAATCCCGCGAGATGCTGGAACGGGTCAACGGCGCCCTGACGGTCTGCAGTCCCATCGAGGAGCTGGAACTCAACGAGCGCTTCGATGTGGTGTTGCTGGGGTCATTCCTTGTTCACGCCGGTGATCCAGATGTGCGCCGGGGGCTGTTGCGCACCTGTCGACGCCATGTCACCGATGACGGCTGTGTGCTGATCCAGCGAGAGGCCGAGCACATACACGAGAACCTGCCACGGGAGAGGGAATTCGCCGGCGGCCGCGTCCGGGTTGTGCGATCCCAGCCGGTCAGCCCTGGCATGCGGTCCGTCCACATCCACTATCTCTTCCCGGACGCCCAGTGGACCCAGACGTTCCTGTCATGCCCTTTGACCACGGCCGCATTCGAAAGTGTGGTGGCCGAGGCGGGGCTTGCCGTCGACGCCTACCTGACGGGCGACCGCACCTGGGTGCGGGCCTTGCCATCCACCGGTCAACCGTAGTGTGCCGGCCGGCGGAGCACGGGCATGCCCTGGGCGGGCCCCGTCGTCCGGCCACGCCACGATGAGCGCCGCCCCGACCTCCCCGACCCGGCCCCGCCGAAACCTGTAGGGGCGCCGGCCGCTCGACGAAGCGTGAACTGCCCACGTAACTCGACAGGATTGAGACATCCGGTTCATCGTGGTGCGCGGCAATCACGCCGATGGCCGGCACTGACCGGCGCCCGCACCATCGGTCAGATCAGCGGCCCCGCACTCGGCGGCGTGCTGGTCGGTCTCGTCGTCGGAGCCGCCCCCGCCCTCCTGGTGGACAGTGCAGCCTACGCGGTGGAGGCGATGCTGCTGTTCGCGCTTCCGACGGCCCTCAATGTCCCGGCTGACCAACCAGGCCCGTCCTCACGCTCCCGTCTGGACGCGACCCGCGAGGGACTGACGGTGATCCGCCGGGAGAGACTGCTGCGCCGTCAGGCGTTGGCCGCCGCCGGGCTCAACCTGGGGGGTGGGGCAGGCGGCGCGCTCTTCGTGCTCTGTGCGACCCGCGATCTCGGGCTGCCGTCCTGGCAGTTGGGAACGGTGTACGCCACGTTCACGGTGGCCACCAGTGCCGGTGTCCTCCTGGCCACACAGGTGGCCAGGACCATCGGGCTGGGCCGCGCCACGCAGTACTGTGCGCTGGGCGCGGCGGCTGCGCTCTTCCTGATCCCGGCCGCGTCACTGGGCTGCGCCTTTCCCGTTCTCATCGCATATGAGCTCGCATTCGGTTCGATGGCCACCGTATGGAGCATCGCCATGACGACCGGACGGCAACTGGTCACCCCAGCTCATCTGAGAGGCAGGGTGAACGCCTTCCTCCAGGCAGTCCTCACCGGCACGATGCCGATCGGCGCATTGGTGGGCGGAGGCCTGGCGGCACGGTTCGGGATCGTGCCGGTGCTGGTCGGGGTTGCGGTGGTGGCGCTCATGGCGTCGCCGAGCCTGTGGTTCCCGCCAGATCTTCACGCCTCCGTCGACCGGGCAGCCGCTGAGAAGGAGTCGGTGTGAGCCAACGCAACAGCCCATCCTCAGGACCGGGCAGGGTCCTGATCACCGGGGCCAGCAGCGGCATAGGTCAGGCCACCGCGCGCCAACTCGCGGCAGGGGGACATGATCTGGTGCTCATCGCCCGCCGCGCCGAGCGCCTGCGGTCGCTGGCCGGTGAGCTCTCGGACCGTCACGGCATCCATGCAACGGCGTTGCCGTGGGACCTTTCCCGCACCTGCCAACTGGGTGCCGCGGTCGAGGAGGTCCTCTCCGGCGCGCCGGGAGGTTCTGACGAGCCGCCGCTCCGGGCGGCGATCCTGGCTGCTGGGCATGGCCGCGGGCACGGAGAGCTGACGGCCTTCCTCCGTTCCCTGGCCCGAGAACAGCGGGCCGTCGGGGGCTGCCGGATCTCGCTGCTGTCACCCGGCTCGCCCAACACGGAGTTCGCGTCGGTACTGTCTGGATCGGACACGCCCCGCGTTCACGACGTGGCCGATCGGCCCTATCACCCTTTGCTGGCCCGCGATGTGGCCGCGGCAGTGGAGTGGATTCTGAGCCGGCCACCGCATGTGCGGATCCCGGAGATCCAACTTGATCCGACCGAGGCCGCTACTGACGGCCGCTCCAGCGGAGCGTACGGATCACGGCTGGAGCGCTGGAGCGCTGACGCGATGGAGCGCCACCTGGCGGCTTGCTCACTTGGGAATGGTCGAGGCGACGTCATCGAGGGTGGAGTCCTTGACCAGACCGGTGTCTTCCAAGACGTCCATGTGGTCCTGAACGGTGTTGTTGGTCTGGGTTGCCAGCCGCCGTATCAGGGTGTTCTTGGTGGCCGCCCGGACCTCACCGATGGTGATGAAGATCTTGCCGTGAGAGGCCCGCAACAGGTCTACGAAAAGCTGGTCGAATTCACGGCCCTGGGCGTCCTTGAGCTGATTGAGCCAGCCCTGCTGTTCGGGGGTGGCCTGGTCGGGGATCGGCACGTTCAGGGCGTCGGAGTCCTCACGGGCCAGCTGGTCGAGTTTGCTGTGCCCTTCGAGCAGATGCATGCCGGCGCGTTTGATGGCTTCGCTCGAGGCATGCGTCTGCGCGAGCCGTCCGGCCGGCATCTCCCACAACCCGGCCTGCCGGACCTTGGTGAGGAACGTCTTGTCCAGCGCCGTGACCGCCCCAGTATTTCCCGACTGAGGGGCTGCCGGGCCCGCCTCTGCTGCCGGGAGGTGGGCGGAGACCGGTTCGTCGGCGGAGCTGTTTCGCTGGGCGAGCCACACGGATACGGTGGCGATGACCGCTATGAGGGCGACGGTGATGGTGATCACCCGGCCACGGCTGGATGACTGCCTGGGATTTCGCGCATGAGACTTCATCATGCCTCCTGGAGTGCGCGACAATTCGCTTACGAGCGCTGTGGCGCAACGGACTGCTGGGGCATGAGCCACGCTAATCTTTGCACGAGGCAAAGGAACCGATTCAGCGATGATGCGCAAAAGCGGTTGACGCCCGATACCCATCGGCTAGGATCCCGCCTTCGTCTCGCCGCTCGTCAACCGCGTACCGCCGGCAGGATGCCGAATCGGTGGGGCCTGGCACTTACGACGTCTTCAGACCGGCCCCGGGCGCCATGTCCTACCGAGCACCAAGTGCGGACCACCAAGTGCGTACCACCAAGTGCGGACCACCGGGTGCCGACCATCAAGTGCGTACCACCGGGTGCGGACCACCAAGTGCCGACCACCGGGAGCCGGCCACCGGGAGCCGACCACCAAGTGCCGGCCACCGAGTACCGACTATCGACGCATCCAGGCGTGCCGCTTGCTCCTCTGGGCCCTTCCGGGCTTCGCAGGCACGCACCGCCACGCGAACCCCGCGGCGGTCAGGTAGGCGAGCGCGCCGAGGGTCATGCTCAGGCGTGTTCCCGCGTTGTAGTCGGTGGCGGTGGCGAGCAAGGTGCCGCCGAGAGCTACGCCGATGGCACTGCCGATCTGGCGGGTGGTGTTGAACAACGCGGAGGCGGTCCCCGAGTACGCCTCGGGCGCGGCGCCCATCACGGTGGAGGTCGAGCCGGTGAGGGCGAAGGAGGTGCCGAAGCCTGCGGCCATCATCGGGAGCACCAGAAGGGGGTAGGCCGGGGCGGCTCCGGCCGCGGCCCAGCCCGCCAGCCCCAGGGCAGCCAGGAGCATGCCGCAGACCACCAGCGGGCGGTCGCCGGTGGTGCGGGTCAGCCGCCCGGACAGGACGGACGCGAACATGGTCATCGCCACGGCGGGGAAGAGGGCCGCTCCGGTGCCGAGGGCGCTGTAGCCGCGCTGGTGCTGGAAATCCAGGCTGGCGGTGAACACCATGCCGTAGAAGCCGAAGTTGAACAGCAGGCCGATCAGGGCTCCGCCGCTCATCGCACGTGACCGCAGCAGGCGAGGTGGCAGGGCGGGAGCCCGGGCCAGCCGCTCGCGCGTCACCAGTGCCGCGACCGCCGTGGCGGACAGGGCCAGCCCCGCGAGAACGGCCGGATCGGACCAGCCCCGACGCCCGGCCTCGTTGAGGGCGGCCGTCAGCAGCGCCACTGTCGCCACGACCAGGCATTGCGCAGGCCAGTCCAGAACCCGCCCGGCGCGCCGGGGCGAGGCCGCCACATGCCGCAGCGTCAGCACCAGGCAGGCCAGGCCGACGGGCAGATTGATGAGGAACACCCATCGCCAGCCCGCGGTGGAGACCAGCAGTCCACCCAGCAACGGCCCGGCGGACGCCGCGATGCCCGCCATCGACCCCCACAGCCCGAAGGCCCGTGAGCGTGTGGCGGCTGCCGGGTAGGACTGCTGGAGCAGAGCCAGGGAACCGGGCACGATCAGCGCCGCGCCGAGTCCTTCCACCAGCCGGGCGGCAATCAGGAACGGGGCGCTCGGCGCGAGCGCGCACGCGGCCGAGGACGCGGTGAACACGACCACGCCCGTGCAGAAGACCCGTCGGTTCCCCAGCCGGTCGCCCAGCGCTCCGCCGGTCAGCAGGAACCCGGCGAAGACCAGGGTGTATCCGTCCGTGATCCACTGGATGCCGGTGAGTGAGGCCGACAGCTCCCGGCCCACCACAGGCACGGCGACGTTGATGATCGTCACGTCCAGGATCACCATGAAATACCCGGCGCACACCGCCAGCAGCGGCGCCAAGGACTGCCGCCCGGACTCCGCGGGCCGCTCCGGGGCAGACTCGGACCCACCGCCGTCGGCTGCCGCCGCGCACATCATGTCGACCACTCCATCCCGCCTGAGGGGGAATTGCCCGAGATGAACCGTAAGGCGCGCGGGGCGCCTGTTGCGGGATCCGACCTGACGCGGACGGTTTCCGGCCCGGTACACGGGCGGCCGAGCGGGTCCGGTCGCCGGCTCGCCACGCTGCCGAAGGCGCTCTACGAGGCCGCGACCGCCTGACGCGTGAGCGGTGAGGGGATGGACGGCCCTCTAAGAGGTCGTTTCATCCTGTTGTTTCATCCCGTGATGCGGTCTTTATTGTGCTGTGGGGTCGCGCCAGGAGATGGTGTTCTCGCCGGTGAGGCGGC